>JBANFR010000172.1:0-6699 GCA_037975925.1 Verrucomicrobiota bacterium | reverse complement strand
AAGTACGCTCAGTCGGACACCAAAGGGCATGCGGCGCTTTTGATGGAGCATTTGGAAGGGCGCGTTGCATTGGATTTTCCGGTCAACATTCACCTGACCGGTTGCCCACACTCGTGTGCGCAGCATGCGATGGGGGATATCGGGTTGCTGGGTGCGAAGGTCAAAAGGCACGGGGAAACGGTGGATGGCTACCACGTGTTTGTGGGAGGCGGGTTTGGCGCAAACAAGGCCCTGGGAAGACAGGTGTTCACCGGTGTGCCACACGATGAACTGGCCCCACTGGTAGAAAGAATGCTGCGAGTTTACCTTCGGGAACGCGCTGACAATGAGCGGTTTCAGGAATTCACCGCGCGTCATGATTTGGGGCGTCTACAGGAGTTATTTTCATGAAGGTGGTTCCGAGTGGAAATGGACTGCTGGGTCTCGACACCGCGGTGGACAGATTTTCCAATCGGCCCCTGGAGACTTCCTCGGCCCTCGGCGCGCCGCCGCTTTATGCGGACTTGATCCCACTCACCGCTCCCCTCCCCGGAGAACAGTACGCATTTGAGGTCGACCTCGACCGCTGCACGGGATGCAAAGCCTGCGTGGTCGCCTGCCATTCGCTGAATGGACTTGGAGAGACCGAATGGTGGCGTGAGGTTGGCACACTCACGGGAGAGGACGAGGGGCATCCCTGGTTGCAAACGATCACCTCCGCTTGTCATCACTGCCTCGACCCAGCGTGTGCGGAGGGCTGTCCAGTTCGCGCCTACGAGAAAGATTCCGTCACCGGCATTGTCAGGCATCTGGATGACCAGTGTATCGGGTGTCGTTATTGCGAAATGAAGTGTCCGTATGGAGTGCCGAAATATCGTGCGGACCTCGGGATTGTGCGCAAATGCGATTTGTGTGTGGGAAGATTGGAGGCAGGAGAAGCTCCCGCCTGCGTGCAGGCGTGTCCGGGAGGAGCCATTCGAATCCGCAAAGTGCGGGTGGAAGACATCCGGCTCCAAGACCCTGACGGGCAGATGGTACCGACGGCGTTTCCCTCGGGATACACCCGCCCAACAACCCGTTATGTGAGCTCCAAGCCCGTTGCGAAAAATGCATCGGAGGTGGGAGTGCAGACGGCTCGAGCGGAAGACCCGCACCTCCCTTTGGTTTGGATGTTGGCGCTTACCCAACTCTCTTTGGGCATTGAAATGTCAGCCTGCGTCGCGACCACTGTCGGCATGGGCACGATTGCGGGCACCATGGAGCTGTGGGCACTGCTTTTCCTGGTCAGCGGCTTGGCGGGAGCGGGCCTGCACTTGGGACGTCCCGCGGGAGCGTGGCGTTTCTTTCTGGGACTCGGAACAAGTTGGATGAGCCGTGAGATCCTGGCATTCACAGTGGCGGTTCCCGCGTTAGCGGCCTCCGCGGGACTGAGTCGCTTCACCGAACATGCGGGCTGGGTTCGCCTGGCCGCGTGTCTTCTCCTCGCGGTTGCCGTGTGGACTTCGGCGATGATCTACATCGACACCAAGCGGCCGGGGTGGAGCCGCCACGCGGTGTTAGGTGACTTCCTTGGAAACGGAGTGTTGCCTGGCGGCGTGTTAGCCATGGCGCTTGCCGGATTTTCCAACCGAGATGTTGCCACAGCGATACCCATGCGATGGACAGGTCTGGGGCTTCTCGCGAGTGCAGCTCTTTGGACCTGCTGGGTGACCCTTCGATTGCCCGACGGAGTCCGTCGTTTTCGGGAGCGCCTTTTCCCACACGCCACCCGCATCGATGGGGCGTTGCTTGGGTTCGGAGCGCTCATGCTCTGGTGCACGACGGGATCCGCGTCTTCCGTGATTTTTCGGGTCCTCCTAGCGTTATCCCTTGTGGGACTGGCCATCTGGAAGCGAACCGTATTTTTTGCAGGAACCCCCGCACCACGCATGCCCATCGGAGGAGATCGATGCTGAAACAAATTTTCACCTCATTTCTCGAAAGCACGCCTTTGAGACGGTTCCATGGCCCTTTGACCGAGGGACTGAAACGGGAAACCGTGGGCGGGCTAGGGCAGATCCCGGTCGCCTCGCTTCCAACCGAGGTTGTGGAGACCGTATGCGGCTTTTGCTCCACCGGGTGCGGCTTGTGGGTCCATCGGCAGCAGGAGCAGCCCGTAAACATCACTCCGGCACCGGGGTTTCCGGTGAACCTCGGCATGGCGTGTCCGAAAGGTTGGGAGGCGCTTGCTCCTTGGAAGGCTCCCGATCGCGGAGTGACTCCCTTGCTGCGCAGGACCAAGGGGGGAGACCGTCGAGCGGTGGGGTGGAGCGAGGCGATCGATGTGTTTGTGCGCAAGGCCAGAGAACTCAAGGATCGCTATGGCAACGAGTCCTTTGCCTTTCTGGGTACCGGACAAATGACGACGGAAGAGATGGCGATGCTTGGAAGCGTATTCAAGGTCGGCATGGGGTTTGTTCACGGGGATTCCAATACCCGGCAGTGCATGGCCACTACCCACGTGGCCTACCGGGAGTCCTTCGGATTCGATGCGCCGCCGTTTTCGTACCAGGACTTCGAGGAAAGCGATCTATTGATTTTTGTCGGAGCTAATCCGTGTATTGCGCATCCGATTCTCTGGCAGCGGGTGCTCATGAATCGAAGGAACCCGTGGATTGTGGTGGTCGATCCGCGCCGAACAGAAACCGCCTCGGCGGCCAACCAACACATTGCAATCAAGCCGCGTGGGGACCTGTGTTTCCTTTACGGATTAGCACGGGCAGTGATCGACGCTGGGGGTGTTTGCCGAAAATGGGTAGAGGATCACACCGAAGGTTACGCTGAGTTTGAGCGGTTTCTGTGCGAGTTTTCACCCGAGGTCGTAGAGGAGGCATGTGGAGTTTCTGCCGCAGAAATCCGACTCCTCGCGCAAAGGATCGCCTCTTCCGAAAGGGTTTCCTTTTGGTGGACCATGGGGGTGAACCAGGGGCACGAGGCCGTTCGGACGGCGCAGGCCATTATCAATCTTGCGTTGATGACCGGGAATATCGGGCGTCCCGGAACGGGAGCCAATTCCATCACCGGCCAGTGCAACGCGATGGGCTCGCGCCTGTTCGCGATGACGGGAACGCTTCCAGCTGGGAGGGAGTTTTCGCGGCAGGAAGATCGCGAATTCACAGCAGACTGGCTTGGTGTGGAAGCCTCGCGCATCCCGGCCCGCAAGTCGCTGGAGTACGATCGAATCCTCGAGGGAATTGAGTCGGGGACCATTCGTGGTCTTTGGGTCATTGCGACAAATCCTGTTCATTCGTGGATCGGCAAGGGCCACCTGAAAGAGCTTCTTGGGAAGCTTGAGTTTTTGGTGGTGCAGGATCTTTTTGCAGATACGGAGACTGCCGAATTGGCGGATCTTTATCTTCCAGCAGCGGGCTGGGGAGAGAAGGAAGGGACTTACATTAACTCCGAGCGTAGAATTAGTTACACGGCAAAGGTTGGCAGCCCTCCCGGAGAGGCGCTTTCCGACTTCGAGATTTTTCGGCGCATCGGGATACGCTGGGGGGATTGCCCATGGTTGGAGAATTGGAGCCATTCGGAGGCCGTTTTCCGGGCCTTGCAGCAGGCCTCAAGTGGGCGTCCTTGCGATCACAGCGGTTTGGACGGCTACGGTGCCGTCCGCGCGATGCGGGGTGTTCAATGGCCGTTTCCAAGTGCATGCGCCTCGACTGCCAACGAGCGGAGGCTTTTTGAGGACGGTCGATTTTTCAGGGCAAACGGGAGAGCGCTGTTTTGCTTTGAATTGCCCAGGGACAATCCCGAGGACGTGGATGCCGAATATCCGTTGGTCTTGATCACCGGACGTGGGAGTTCTGCAGAATGGCATACTGGAACGCGCACCTCCCGCTCCGCAGTGCTCCGAGCTCTCTCAGGAATTCGAGACCGCGTGGAAATGCACCCGAAGGATGCGGAAGAGAGGGGTCTTCGCGATGGGCAACGGGTTTGGGTGGTAAGCCGACGGGGGAAAATGGAGGGCACCTTGTGCATCGAATCAGGCGTGGGACGCGGGCGAATTTTTGTACCCATGCATGACGCCCAGGTGAATCGGCTCACCCTGGCCGCATTCGATCCGTATTCCAGGCAACCCTCTTACAAATCCTGCGCGGTCCAGGTGCAGGGCAGCGCCGCCTGAACCAAACATTTTAGTGCCTTTCCCGGGGCTCCGCCATGTTTCCGCTGCCACGATGCGTACACCGCACGGCATGCTTGGTTTCCCATGTCCCCGACTCCATCACTCCTCCGCCAGGACGCGCTGTTTCGCTGGAAGGAATTCCTTCCGCGAGTCGCAGCGTACGCACGCCTCAGAAATCATGTGTCGCCCGAGCACGAAAATGTTTCGCGTCTCAGTCCCGCGCTCCGCTTCCGGACGCTGCTGGAGGACGAAATCATCGGTGAGACCCTGGCGGAGCACTCTTTTGCGGCAGGAGAAAAGTGGCTCCAGGAGGTGTGCTGGCGCCGCTACTGGAAGGGATGGCTCGAAATGCGGCCACAGGTTTGGAGAGATTGGAGGAAACGCGTGGCCACCCTGCGCTCGACTCTCCCGGCGACCACGCTGGCGAGAGCGGAGGCGGTGATGTCCGGCGCAAGTGGCGTCGCGAGCATGGATCAGATTGCGTGTGAACTGATCGAGACGGGCTATCTCCACAATCATGCCCGGATGTGGTGGGCAAGCTTCTGGATTCACGTCGAGCAACTTCCTTGGGAACTGGGCGCGGACTTTTTTTTCAGGCACTTGCTGGATGCGGACCCCGCAAGCAACACGCTCTCCTGGCGCTGGGTCGCCGGCCTTCAAACCAAAGGCAAAACCTACCTCGTGCGGCTCTCCAATATTGAAAAATACGCTCCGCACTACCTCGGCAGCGGCTCCCAGGGGAGTGAACGCCTGGCGGATTCGGCAGTCACCACTCATGGCCCCTTCGACTCCACCGAGTACAAGCCCTGTCCCCTGCCTGAACTTCCCATTGCACCCCCGCCTTTTCAGGGACCGTGCGGACTTTGGCTGCACCACGACGATCTCGTTCCCGAAGTGGGCCCCCTTGCCTCTTTGGCTCCGGCCTCGATCGCAGCATGTGTCAGCGAGCCGGTGTACCAACAGCGCTATCGGCTGAGCCCACGGCGTGTCGCCTCGTTGCGCACCGTGTTGGCGGATGGCTTGTCCCGGGCTCGGAATCACTACCGTTGCCCAACCCATGCTTTGGAGTCTGCCTGTGTCGCGTCTGCCCTGTGCTCTTGGGCCAAGGCACAGGGGCTTCGAGAGGTGGTGGCCTTCGCTCCGATGGTCGGGCCCGTGGCGGATACGGTCCCCCGCCTCACCGCGTTGCTCGAATCGCAGCAGATCAGACTGACTCTGATTCGCAGGCCATCGGATGCGCGCGCATTCTCTTTTGCTGGCGCCGGGTTTTTTCCGTTCTGGCAAAAGATGAGCCGCCACCTGCAATCGCCGCAGGAGGTTTCACGATTTTAGCAGACATGCCTCTGGCCCGAAAAGAGATCCGACTCGCCCCGCGTTTCACGAAAAGCCGCTGAAGCCAGGGCTCGCCCACTCAATCGCACCCCGGAGATGGCACCCCTTTGGGATACCCTGGTTTTTGAGCGCGTAGACCGTGTGGGTTCGGCGCGATGAGCCGGAGCGTCGCCCCTGGGGTGACCACCGATCACCACGGTACCAACAGAGGCATCCCTCGGGGCTCGGCTTATTGGTAAGGAAAACTCTTTTTCCCTCGGTTTTGACGGCAGCGATCACTGCAAAATTTCACCTCGTCCCAGACCTTTTCCCACTTCTTGCGCCACGCAAAGGGTCGGCCACACGCGGAACAAATCTTGGAAGGCAAATGCTGTTTTTTGACGCCCCTCATTGGCCACCGGTCGGGTGCGAGGCTCCGGCATCATCGCGCTGATTCATCTCCTGCAACGCCCTGAGATACAGATTGTTGGGAGCCGGCTTTGCGGGGCGCTCCTCGGTATCCATCATCGCCTGCACACGCTGCGTACTTTCCGCGATCAACTCGCCGATGAGGGGCGCTTCGGGCAGGTTCTTCCAATACTTCTTCGGCATTTCAGACTGCATCGCGCTGATTTTTACCCGGGCCGGATTGAAGATGTTCCGGTAGTAGGTCCGCCAAAGATCCTCGAGTTGATCGCCCTCGGGGGCACATTTGCTTGAAACTCCCGCGGAGAAATGCAGCCGGCGACCATCCCAGTGAGCGCACTCGAGCGGTGTCAGAATGGACCAGTCCATTCCGGCAAAGCGCTTCTCAAAAAACGGCGAAGCAAGGCGCACGATCCGGTACTGCGGCTCGAACCAGGCAACAAACTGTTCGCGTCCGGTGGTCGAATCTTTCCCGACGAGACGGAAACGCACAAAGGCGTGCATTTTGTGGATGTCGCGGCCTACCGCCTTGCACCACTCCTGGATTTGGCGGACGTCGCGATCCGTGGCCATGGAGAGAAGGTGTCGCTCCCCACCGCGAGTGAGACGCCACAGCACGCGGTAAAGCAATCCCCAGCGTGTCGGGTCGGTGTGTGCCGAGGCACTTCGAGCCATGTCGAGAAAGGCCGCGGGCACATGGATTTTCTGGTCCCCAGTGGGCTGGGCCTCAATGCCGTCTCCAGCGAACAAGGAAGCCTCCTGTGAATTGTCAGTCCAAAGCACTGCGTCCGGGGCGATTCCATGAGCCAACAGTTGGC
>JBANFR010000171.1:0-6700 GCA_037975925.1 Verrucomicrobiota bacterium | reverse complement strand
AATCTATCTGAGATGCTGAACGCTTAATCCAAAGCCCAATCGACCCGAGCTGAGTCAATAGCAGACGCTTTTTACCCCTAACCTTCGGGTTGGGATTGGGGGGAGTTAATTAATCAGCGGTTCCCTAATTTTCCCCAAAAGCTCATAACATGTCATGGTGTTAAGCTTATCCAAGAATTGCTCCTTCGATACCCCAAGGTGTTCATAAATGGGAATTCGCGATATATTACCCCACCAACCTGAAGGCGCAGAGTTCATGACCAAAGCGAACTCTATCCCTATGCCTCGAGCCTTCATTTCTCCATTTAGATATTCGCACACACCTTTAAAGTCGTAGCTTTTTATAGCTTTAACGCTTACCGGAAATTTAAGTTTTGCCGCCTGCGATATCGCCTGTTCATCTGCCAGCCAATGATTTTCACTCAAGGCGGATCCCGGGTACACCTTGGTTTCTGCCATTAATGACACAGCACTTAAAATAAAAGCTACAGCAAAGTGCTTCATCGCCCAAATGGGTTACTAAGGCGTTCCAGTTGGGTGCGTCTGACCTCTTCTAAAATCGACTCGGACCAGCGGGGTGAAAACATCCGAGGTTCCTCAGCCAGTCTTAAAAGCAGGTCGCATATGCCGAAGTTGGCCAGCACACAAGCGTCGAGCAGGACTGGGAAATCGGCGATCATGCGTCTCCCGCGTAGCTTGCGTCGTAAAGATTAGCGGCTTCAACCGTATCGAACAGGGACTTCATCGTCTGTCGGCGGTCAGCGTCCCTCGTCTTTTGGTAAGCCAGCAGATCCTTAAAAGTCACCCGTCGATGGCTTCCCACTCGGTGGAACGGGATGTGTCCATTCTCTAGAAGCGTCACAAAATACTGGCGAGACATCCCCAGATGGTTCGCCGCTGCCTGAGTGGTGAACGTCTCTTCCTCGGGCACCAATACGATGGCCTTGCCCTGGCGCATATCCTCCAAAATCCTGACGAGCATCTGGAAGACGTGCTCTGGAAGCTGGATCTCCGTTCCGTCGGTACCCTTGAGGCAGGGATGTACGTCTCTACGGACCATCTCCAGCAAGTGCGAGAGCGAAGAACGTTCCTCCTCGGTCAATAGCGAGGCATCAAAGCGATTGGTCGTAGAAGCCTTCATAGTGGGAACAGTTCCTCAAAGCACGGGCCCAGTCAACGCCACAAGCGCCATATTCGCTATAAACACAACCCTGGATCCTGTCGGGCCTCTCACCCCTCGACCTCCTCCAGCTCGGGCTCCTACGCTTCGTCGACCACGTCTTCTGGTGTCACGGCGACTTCTTCGTCCGGGAGCGACAGCGCCGCTTCGCGTACATCCAACTTGTCCGTGACCACATACCCCACAAGCCGCGTCCGGTGCTCACACTCAAAAACCGAGGAACACCGGATCAAACCCCACGAACTCCGGAGCCTCCCCAAACACACGTGCATCCTTGCCCACGCCGAACGAGGCTTCCGCCGCCGCGTCCTCCAGCCCATCGAGCCGGATGGCCGGGTGAGCGACTGGTACCGGAGAGGGTGGTGGGGGTGGTGATTGAGAATCTTAGCGCCTTGGGCAGTGGCTTCCGGTGAAATCTGAAAATCCCCCATGCGGTCCGGGGGGCCGCAGTGTTCTGGTGGGTTTACACCCGAGCGATCAAATGGAGGAGGGCCCCGCCGATTTTCTGGAGAAGCTCCTCGCCGGGAGCGTCCAAACACACCGCCAAGTCATCAAAAAAGCGGTGTGACGACAGAACTGGCCCGGCAACACGCAGCGCCTCCCGAATCTTGGACGAAATGACGGCGGAATGTCTCTCGGGCTGTCCCGGCGCGGGTATGGCGTCCAAGACCCGGCAAATGAACCTGAAAAATGCGGCCCATGGCGTCCATTGCGGCAGGGCTGATCCGCCCGTCAGAAACGTCCAGTCGGCAGACATCATCCGGTAGGTGCGATTCGCTCCGCGCTGGATTTTTTTTCCAAGGCCCAACGAAGATTCCTGCGAGAGGACGTGACCCGAGAGGATCATCTCTGAGAGCAACGCCTGAAGCGTTCTGGGAGCGTATCCGGTGGCACGTGCAATCTCGGTTGCGTAGGCGGGTGCCCCCCCTCCAAGAAACAGGATGACCTCCACCCGGGAACTGACGCCGATCAACGCCCGCAGGGCGAGCATCAGGTTGCAGGCAGAAGCAGGATCCGGCGAGCGGCTATGCTCTCGCAAGTGAATGCAGGAACGCTTCAGACCGTAAGTCAGAAAGGAGGGCTCGGGTGCGCTTCCGTCGGAGAATGGGTGGCCAAGAAACAGAGGCTCGGGATCGCCCACGTGTTTCCGGGGGGAAACCAGCGTCTTCCAGCGCGGGTGTTTTTTCTGGGTGACCAGCCAGGCAGCGATGGCACTGAGCACCCGTTCCTCTCCGAGCTGCACCGTATGGTGCACGTTTTTCAACCGTTGCAGGCTGATCAGACTTCCAAAGGAGTTCAGCCAGTCGAGCATTTCATCGAACAGTCGGGGCTCGCTGCGGCCAAGGACCGTCGTGGCGAGCAAAAGCGCCTCGGGATCCAACAGCAGGAACGGGTTTACGGGAGCGGCATGTCCTGAAACGCCCAGACTGCACCACTGCCTCCAGAGCAAATCCACCGTGGCTTCGAGGCATTGCGCTCTAAATTTTTGCCAAGAGATGTCCATAACCAATTGCCCTTGTGGTTTCTAAGACGATGGCTGGAAAAACCGGTCCGGCATCCTGAGTCAACACCCAGCGAACCGCAGCCAAAACCTCATCGTCGCTCGGCTTAAGCGCTGCAAAATCCGCTGAGTGTCGGCCCAAGCCTTGGTCGACGATCGCAAACAACTTGAGGTGAATGAGATCGATTCTGTCTGGAAGATAGATTGTTAAAAACGGCCCAAATTCCCTCTTTGTCAGGCGATGCAAAAACCCCTCTGGAAGTCCCGCGAGCACCTGATCCGCAGGGCCAGTATTCAACCAGTCTGGGTCTAGCCGTAATTCTGCAGCGACTTTTGCTGCGGCGGTCTGGAGGGTTTGGGAGATGGGACGCGGATCCACGAGGCCTCGTTCCGGATCGACGCCGGCGAGGATGTCCACGTCCCGGGTGGTGCGTGAGACAAAGCCAAGCGCGAGGAGCGCCGATCCCCCGATGATGACCAGGGTCTCCTGAGGGGCCATGGCATCCTCCAAGAACGCCGCCAACGCCCAAAGAACGCGGTCGAGCGAGTCAAGGGAGAGATGCATGCGCCAATTATTAGCGCTTGATAGGCCAAATACCAGCGCACAATGACCCCGAAACGCTTTGCGTGGAGGGCACAGTTGCCTTGCCAAGGAAGGGCGGCGTCCCGCTTTCCTGCGAACACGAGGCGCGAGGACCAACCCGGCCCACTTGATTGATCTTCGCGGACCACCTGCCGACTTGCCGGGAATTGCCTCTGCACACCCAAGCTGCCAAAACGCCTCATGCCCCGTTGGTTTTACAATTCCCCGCCAGAGGATGCCCCGGCCAGTGAACAAAAAACCGCCGAACTCTGGCAAAACCTCGGCGACGGTTTTTCCATCCGGTGGATGCCGTGAGAGCGGTATCGATCAATCAGGCGAAGGGGCTGGAGCGGCGGGCGGTGATTGTGGTGGGGTTGCCGGACTGGAGCGATTCAGCGGGGAACGAGTACCGGGCGCTGACGCACGTGCAAGGCGTCACGCGGGCGCAGCACCTCCTCGCCGTGGTGACCCGACCGAAAGCAGGGTGAGCCGCGGGTTCGCGCCGGGAACTTGTCCGGTCGAGCGTGTCCCCTTGTGGTTCCGCAGACTCCGGTGGCCGGATGAAAGCATGCGCCCCTGCGACTGGCTCTGATGGGGTGTAACGGCGACCACGACGAAGTGGGGCCGCCGCTCAAAGAGCCCCCCTCAAACCGGTGCGACATTCGGGACTGAGTCAAAATCACGGCCCCCCGGAGTCGGCATGCCCCGCTTTTGACATGCGGCTGAGGTCTTTGGCTGGACGCCACTTCGTCTCTCAAGCATCTTGTCCTGAGCGTCTTGTGAATGGCACTTCAAAGTCTCTTGCTCTCGGACAGGGTGTGTAGTATCCACTACACACATGCCAACGCCGCTTTCCTTCGGCCAATTCCTCCGCGAAACCCGTTCCCAAAAGGATCCGGGGACATTTTCGGTCCGGAAGCTGGCGGGACGCGTCGGAATCGAACCCTCGTATTTGAGTAAAATCGAACGAGGCGAAGAGCCTCCCCCGGGCGAAGCCACCATCCGAAAGCTGGCTGAAGAGCTCGGTGAAGACCCCGATGTGCTTCTCGCTCTGGCAGGCAAGGTCCCAACAGACCTTCTCGAAATCATCCGTGCTCGTCCTCGCCTTTTTGGGGACCTCCTCCGGGAGTTGAAAAAGATGCCCGACCACGCGGTCCTTCGCCTCGTGAGGGAGGTTCGAGACGGGGATTGGTAACCCAAACCAAACCGCAGCAGGCCCTCAAACCAAACAGACCCATGATTGAGTTAAAAAATCACGAACTACACTTCTCGTTCTCGGAGCCATTCGAGACCGTCCGGAATCTGGCGAGCGATTATGCGCTGAAAACGCTACCGCTCATCCTCGCGGAGGATCGCGATGCCGCCTTGGATGCATGCTTTAGAGCGAATTTCCGGTACGAAGAAACCTCCCAAGAGGACCAGCAGACTCTGCGCGAACAGGTGCGGCTTCTCCCCCCCGAAAAGATCGCCGCATTTTTCAAAAAAAAGGTTCATCGCACCGCTCTCCCTGATTGCCATTGCTGCAAATCGGCTCAGATGAGCGTGGCATTTAAACGAACCCTGCGCGTTCCGAATGACGGAAAAGACCACTTTCTTCCCCCCGGCTTCGGGGAATTCCCGTTGCAGCATGTCGATGATTACGCAGATCGTGCTCCGACGTCGTGGCTGGAACGGGGGGGCGTCATGCTGCCGATGTATCAGGCCGAGGCACTCTGGATTAATTTCAATTCCAGCTACCCCTTTGCCGTCAAAATCGCCTCTGGGAAAATCAACGCAATCACCGGTGCTCCTTGGCAATCGGGTCTCCATCGCCAACCGCAGGACTACCTCGTCCTGCCCGAGCAACCATGGCTGGATGGATTTGTGGTTGGCGACGGGGTTGTCCGGCAATTTGTGGCTATGCCGCTGGGCACCGGAGCTTCCGTTGAGGAACAAAGCACCGGTAAAGCAGAGACGGGGGGCATTCAAATTCAGGTGTTCCCGATGAAAGCGGAGTATTATTTCCGCAACCAAGTCCTTCCTCTGCTTCCGCGAACCCTGGAGGAATTACTCCCCGAAATGCTTGCGGAGTTAGAAATCGGGCATGAAGTCGTTGGGCGATGCTCCAAGCGGTTCATCATCGCAGAGTCCGCGATGGGGCTCGGTGCAGGAGGAAAGATCAAGCAGCAGGTTTACCAGGATCCCCACGAGTTGAATGTCTGGGATACCTCGCTCACGAGCCGCTGCTTTGTCCATCTTTGCAATGCACTGGTCTGGCGTGAAATCACCGGAACCAATCCGCCTCATCCGCCAATCACCGCCAACGAGTATCAGACAAGCGGGATGCCATGGTTTGATTTCTACCGTGACGACCTTGAGACGTTGGCGGGATCCGAAGCACTCGCAAAAATCAAAACCGTGGGAGCGCTTTCGGCAGGTCAGGGAACCAAACCCGTCACGAGCCACACCGTTGCGCAGGCTCCGAAGATTTTGAACTGCGGGCCCCAAATACGCCCCCGCGAGGTTCGCCAATGGGCACCCGCCGAGGATGTTTTAAAAACCTAGAATTAAGCCTCCGCCTTACGCCAAGCGTTTGATCACTCGATCGGCGGACGTGCGCGCCCTGCTACCCCACACCTGACCGAGAGTATTGGCGGGGTCTAAGAACCCAGCCGGCACGATTTTGGGCGTTAAAGAGCAAACCAACAGAGGCTCCGCCCATTCGGTTCGCGCCAGCTCCAGCTAACATTCACTACAGCGAAACCGAGGAACACCGGATCAAACCCCACGAACTCCGGAGCCTGCCCAAACACACCTGCATCCTCGCCCACGCCGAACGCGGCTTCCGTCGCCGGGTGCTCCCTCCCATCGAGCCCGACGGCCGGGTGAGCGAGAGGTGCCGGAGAGGGTCGTGGGAGTAAAAACAGACGCGGAGCAAATGCGGAGGCATGTCTTTGGAGGCGCCACCCGCAGAGAAGACGACGACCTCTCGGGGAGCGCAACCAGTGTTCGTTCTCCTCAGACGTCGTGGAAATCGAGTTTTTTCGCCCGGGAGTGGCCATCCCGGAGGAAAGCCCACTCCCAATCTGTCGCTGGATCCCTATAATCCCGCGCCCGCGTCCGTCACCCCACTCACAGAAGTATTCAGTGTCCTCCGTCACACCATCCCAACTCGAATCCCACCTCTGGAAAGCCGCTTGGATCCACAAAGGCCCCATCGACGAGCTCCCCGGTCGAACGGGCGGCACGTTGCCTAAGTCTATCCCTGGTATGAGGCAGCTCCGGGAAGGGGGCCGCAGGCTCTGGGGAAAGCTCTCCAGAAGGAAGATGAACCTCGACGCCTTCAGCAGCGCTCAGATGGACCCGTTTCTGAACGGTGCCGCCGATTTCAAAATCGTGCGTGGCGACACCCAGAGAAAACCCAAGCCCTTCCCTCCAAATCACAAATCCAATTTCA
>JBANFR010000170.1:0-6715 GCA_037975925.1 Verrucomicrobiota bacterium | reverse complement strand
ACGCCCTCGTCGGAGAGAGCGGTGCAGGCAAGAGCACGATTATTGCCCTGCTCCTGCGGTTTTATGATCCGAATCAGGGACGCATTTTATTGGATGGAAAAGATTTGCGTGAAATCCAGCAGGACTCTCTCCGGCGTCAAATCGGGATCGTGAACCAGGATCTCTTTCTCTTTCACGACACGATTGAGAACAACATCCGTTATGGGCGGCTGGAGGCCACTTTGGAGGAGGTCCGCGCGGCGGCGCGCATCGCCCGGGCGGACGACTTTATTCTCAAGCAGCCGCAGGGGTACCAGACGCAGGTCGGCGACAAGGGGTGCAACCTTTCCGGTGGACAGCTTCAGCGCATCACCATCGCCCGGGCCATTCTCCGGAACTCGCCGATCCTCCTGCTCGACGAGGCCACCTCGAATCTGGACACCGACACCGAGCAGGCTTTCAAGGACGCCCTCCGCGTGCTGCGCCAGGGGCGGACGGTGGTGGCGATCGCCCACCGCTTTTCGACGATCTTGGAGGCGGACCAGATCATTGTCATGGATCAGGGGAGTGTCGTGGATTCCGGGACACACGCGGAATTGCTGGCGCGTTGCGCGATCTACGAGCGGCTCTATCGTTTGCAGTTTACGGCGGAGGAACCGCCTGCGGCCTGAGGCCCGGATGCGGATGGGCGCGGGAACGGCCCTCGACTTTGGAAGGGTGTCCGCACGAAAGTGACGCCTCTTTTTCGACGCATGCAGCCCTTACCCACCACCGCTTTCGTACTCGGCGCTGGCCTCGGGACGCGCCTCCGCGTACTGACGGCCCGGCTGCCCAAGCCGCTGATTCCCGTGTGCAACGAGCCGCTGATCACCCATGCCTTTGGCCATCTTCAAAGGGCCGGGGTCAGCCGCTTTGTGATCAACACCCACTGGAGGGCGGAGGCTTACGCGGAGCATTTCCCCGACGGCACGTGGAATGGGTGTCCCCTTGTGTTGAGTCACGAGTTTCCCGAGGTGCTCGAGACGGCCGGCGGGCTCAAACAGGCGCAGCCGCACCTTTCCTCTCAGGGCGCTTTCTGGGTCTACAATGGCGACATCTTTTCGGATCTCCCCCTGCAAAAAGCCTGGGAGGCGCATGTGGCCGCAGGCAACGAGGTGACCCTCGTCTTGCGATCCCAGGACGGCCCTTTGCAGGTCTCCTGGGATGCCGATTCGGGCCGGATCCTGGATCTGGGCCGCCGCCTGATGCCCGAGCGCGATCCGGAATTTCTGTTCACGGGCATTTACCTCGTGGAACCCGCGTTTTTGGAGCGGATTGCGCCCGCCACCAAACAAAGCGTCGTGCCGGTGTTTGTGGAGATGATCCGTCAGGGGGCGCGCTTGGGAGGGGTGGTGATTAACGAGGGGAGCTGGTGGGATTTGGGGACGCGCGAGCAGTATTTGGCGGTGCACCGTGCGCTGGCGTCGGAAGGTGCGCCTTGGGTGAAGGGCTGTGCGGAGGTCGCGTCTTCGGCGGTGGTGCGCGGGGCGAGTGCGCTCGGTGCCGGGGTCACCGTGGGCGAGGGGGCCACGTTGGAGGATACGATTGTGTGGGCTGGGGCGCGGATTGCACCTGGGGCGCGGTTGCGGGGGTGTGTGGTGACGGCCGGGGCCACGGTGGAGGGAGAACACGAGGATGCGGATTTGTCGTTATGAGTGCTTTTGAGGAGGTGGCGGAGCTCACCCGGGAGCGGTTTCCGCAGTTTGCAGGGTTGGAGGTGACGGTGGAGCCGCTGGAAAAAGGGGGGTCGGACCGGAAGTTTTACCGGCTGCGCGTGGAGGGGAGGGAGCCGCTCATCTACGTGCAGTACGGTCAGCAAAAAGAGGAGAACCGGCATTACGTGGAGATTGGTCAGTTTCTGGAAAAATTTGGGGTGCGGGTTCCGAGGATGTTCCGGCACGAAGGCGAGTTTGGCCGGATTTGGATGGAGGATTTGGGGGAGAAAGATTTGTGGAGTTTCCGGCATGAGCCCTGGGAGGTGCGGCGACCGCTGTACGAAGCCACGCTGCTCGGGGTACTGCGGATGCATTCGCTCGGGCCAAGGGCTGAGCGCGCGGAAGTGGCCGCTTTGGGGCTACAGGCACCCTTTGACGAGGCGCTTTACCGGTGGGAACAGGACTACTTTTTGCAGAATTGCCTGGGCCGCCATTTTGGGGTTGGCCCGGAAAAACTCGGGGAAATTCGCGGGACCCTCCAAGCGTGGGCTGTGGAGTTGGCGGCTCTGCCCAGGGTGCTGGTGCACCGCGATTTCCAATCCCAGAACATCGTGGTGAACGGGAACGGCGAGCCGTGTTTTATCGATTTCCAGGGGATGCGTTTTGGGCTTCCGCAGTATGACGTGGCGTCCCTGCTGTGGGACCCTTACGTGGAACTGAGCGTGGAGGAGCAAGAGCAGCTGCTCGGTTTTTACGAGACGGCCTGGGAAGCCTCGGGTGGGGAGCCGGGAGCCGCCTTCCGGCACGTGTACCGTCTGTGCTCGGCCCAGCGGCTGATGCAGGCGCTGGGGGCCTATGGGTTTTTGGGGTACGAAAAGCAGCGCCCCGAGTTTTTGCGTCACATCGCGGTGGCCGTGCCGCGTTTGCGGCAGGTGCTCGAGGGGCTGCCCGGCGCGGAGGTTCTTTCGGAAATGTTGGATCTTGTTTGCCGCGCCCAAGGGCCGGTCTTGCGCTAAACTGCGAGTCGGCTCAAAAACCGCACCCGCTCATGCTCACCCTATCGCAAATTTCGAAGTCTTTTGGGGGTCGAACCCTCTTTGAGGATGTCTCGCTCCAGATCAACCGGGGCGACCGCATTGGTTTGGTGGGTCCAAACGGCGCAGGCAAAACCACACTCCTCTCGGTGATTTTGAAACAGGACTCGCCCGACGCCGGGCAGGTCAGTTGGGAAAAAGGCGCGTCCTACGGGTATTTGCCCCAGGAAAGCGCGCCCGTGGGCGAAGAGACCGTGCTGCACCTCGCCTGCGCCATCTCCAAGCCGCTCGCTGACGCCATGCGGGTGCTCGCAACCACGCCCGAGGACAGCGAGGAGCACCACGAGGCGCTCGGGGTTTTTTCCGAGGAAGACGGCTGGCAGGTGGAAGCTCGCGCCAAACAGATTTTGAAGGGACTCGCCTTTCGTGAGACCGATTTTGACCGCCCCGCCCGGACCCTCAGCGGCGGCTGGATCATGCGGGCGCATCTGGCCCGCCTGCTGGTGCAGGAGCCCGACTTGTTGCTCCTGGACGAACCCACCAACCACCTCGATCTCGAGTCGCTGGGCTGGTTCCAGGAACACCTCCGCCTCTATCGCGGCGCCATCATGGTCATCTCCCACGACCGCGAATTCCTCAACATCCTCGTCAGCTCCATCGTCGAACTGGGCCGCGGCAAACTCACCCGTTACCGGGGCAACTACGAGTCGTACCTGGTGCAAAAGGCCGCCCGCTCCGAACAACAGATGGCGGCCTTCAAGAATCAGCAGCGCGAAATCGCTTCGCTCCAGAATTTTGCGGACCGTTTTCGGGCCAAGGCCAGTAAGGCTTCCCAAGCCCAGAGTAAGCTCAAGCAGATTGAGCGGATGGAAAAAATCGACGCTCCCGAAGCCGACGAGCGCACCGTCGGCCAGTTCAAATTTCCCCAGCCCCCGCGCTCCGGCCAAAAGGCGATCACCCTCCAGCAAATCCACTTCGCCTACGGCGATCTCCAAATCTACCGGGGCATCGACTTTCAGGCCGAGCGCGGCCAGCGCACGATTCTGGTCGGCCCCAACGGCGCCGGAAAATCCACGTTGCTCAAGCTGCTCGCCGGGGTGCTCGAACCCCAACGCGGCGAGCGCATTCTGGGACACCAGGTTCGCGTGGGTTACTTTTCCCAGCACCGGACCGAGATGCTGAAAATGACCGGCACGGTCCTGGAAGCCGCCATGGAGGACGCTCCCACGGGCGTTTCCGAGCAGATGGTGCGTGGCCTCCTGGGCGCCTTTTTGTTCCGCGGCGACGACGCCTTCAAACCAGTCGCCGTGCTCAGCGGGGGAGAAAAAACCCGCCTCGCACTCATCAAAATCCTCCTCAACCCGCCCAACCTCCTGTTGATGGACGAACCGACGACGCATCTCGACATCGGCTCGATTGATGCCCTCATCGGCGCGCTCAAACAGTACGAAGGCACGCTCATCTTTATCTCCCACGACGTGCACTTTATCCGCGCCCTCGCCGGGACCGTTCTTCACATCTCCGCCGGGCAACTCACCCCCTACGCGGGCGACTACCAGTATTACCTCGACAAAACCCGCGCTGTTTCGGCGCGGGAAGCCCTCGTGGCCGGGGAGGGGCTCTCGGATAAACGGGCCGGGACTCCGGTTCCGGCAAAAGAAAACTCCGCTTCTGCCCCAGGCATGAAAGAAGTCCGCGAAGCCCGCAAGGCCGAGGCTGCCGAGCGCAATGCTCGCGCCAAGGCCCAGAGAGACCGCGAAAAAGCGGTTGCCGCCGCAGAGGCGAAAATCGCGCAACTGGAGAGCCAGCAGGCGGACTTGGTCAAAGCCCTCGAGGACCCGGCCTGTTACGCCGATCCGAGCCGCGCCCTCCGTCTCAATCGCGAACTTACGGCCCTGCGTCAGGACCTCGACGAGGCAACTGCCGAGTGGGAGGCGGCGGCTTCGGAGCTGACGGCTGCCGCCCAGAACTGAGGACCCCGCGCTTATGGCCGAGACGTTTTTTTACAAAAGGGCGACTTTCGTCACCCACCTCCCCAAAAGCTACCTCTTCAGCCCCAGTCATTACTGGCTTGCGCAAGAGGAGGACGGCATCTGGAGGGTCGGTTTTACGAAGTTCGCCACCCGCATGCTCGGGGACCTCGTCGACCATCAGTTCGAAAAACAGCCCGGCGACTCGGTTTCCCATGGCGAAGTGGTCGGCTCCGTCGAGGGCTTCAAGGCCATCTCTGATTTGTACAGCCCCGTCGCCGGGCAATTCGTCGGCGGCAACCCGGCCCTGCTGAGCGATCCCGAGAAGATTGGCTCCGACCCCTACGGGTCGGGCTGGCTCTTTCGCGTCACCGGGACTCCGGATGCTCGCTGCGGTGATTGGGAAAGTTACCAGCGCCTCCTCGACGCCACGATCGACCGGATGCTCGAAAAACAAGGCGGCGACGCTTCCGCAACGACGGAATCAACGACGGAATAAAACGCGTCGCGCCCCTTGCAATCAGCGCAGGCCCATCGCCTTGCGCACCCTTTCCATCGTGGGCAACGCGACCGCGCGCGCCCGTGCGGCCCCGTCCGCCAGAAGCGTGTCCACCGTCGAAGGATCCTCTGCCAGCGCCGCACGCCTTTCCCGGAAGGGCGCGAACTTTTCCCAAATCGCTCCAAACAGCCGCTTCTTGAACTCTCCATAGCCCGTCCCGCCCGCCCGGAACTGCTCCTCCATCGTCTCCACGTCCGCAGGCGACGCAAACAACCGGTACAACGCCACTATCGAGGAGGATGCCGGATCCTTCGGAGCCTCCACCGGCGCCGAATCGGTCACGATCCCCATGACCTTTTTCCGGAGGGCCTTCTCCTCCTCAAAAAGCCCGATCGTATTGTCGTAACTCTTGCTCATCTTTTGGCCGTCCAAGCCGATGACAGTCGCCATTTCCGGAACAATGCTGGCCTCCGGGATCGTGAAGATTGGGCCAAAAATCCGGTTGGCTTTCTCGGCCAGATCGCGCGTGACCTCCACATGCTGCTTCTGGTCTTTGCCCACCGGAACCACGTTGCTGTTATACAATAAAATGTCCGCCGCCATGAGAACCGGGTAGGCGAACAGTCCGTGCGACGGCACCAGTTTCTTGGCGAGGTGATCCTTGTACGCGTGGCAGTTCTCCAGCATCGGCATGGGCGTCAAACACGAGAGCAACCATGCCAGCTCCGTCACCTCCGGAACGTCACTCTGCCGGAAAAGCACCGCCTTCGCGGGATCCAATCCACAGGCCAGAAAGTCGAGCGCTGCTTCCCGCGTAAATTGGCGTAGCGCAGCGGCATCCTGCACCGTCGTCAGGGCGTGGTAATCCGCGATAAAATAAAAGGCCTCCCCCTTCTCCTGCCACGCAATCGCGGGCTGCATCATACCGAAATAATTGCCGAGGTGGGGACGTCCGGTGGGTTTGATCCCGGAGAGAATGCGGGGCGCTGCCATAGTGGGCTCAGAATCGCCCCAAATCCGCTCGGCCGACAAGCGGCGAGAAGAATGCATACAAGCCGCTTCCCTTTAAGACGAGCGCCCCGCTGAGTCGCTGGCCGGGGCCACGCCTTCCCAAAGCCGTCCGTCCCGCTGCCACGCGAGCACCCGTTCGCGAAATCGTTGCAGAGAGGGCGTGTCGGCGTCCTCCTGCCACACGAGCACCAGCGGCACCGTGACCTGTGGCTTGAGCGGGACAAAACGCAGGGCACCCTCTGCCGCTCCCACACTGTCGGTGACGACTCCCAGACCGGCTCCCGCTTCCACGTAGCGAAGCACCGTGCCGATGAGGCTCGGGGTGCGCACGATCCGGGGCGTGAACCCGGCCTGACGGCACCCCGCCAATACCGCATCGTGTAAACCGACCCCCTCCCGCCGGGCCAGCACCACCAAGGGCTCTCGCTTGAGATCGGCCCAGTCCAGGGCCGCCACCCGTGACCACGGATGCTCCTGCGGAACCACGATCCCCAGGGGCTCCTCCCTCAGCAAAATCGTGTGCAGCCC
>JBANFR010000169.1:0-6797 GCA_037975925.1 Verrucomicrobiota bacterium | reverse complement strand
CCTTGATCTGCTGGGCGTCGTGCAGGGATTCGGTCCAGTTCTGAGGGGAGAGCGCTTTTTGCAGTTCGAGAATGTCACCCACCTGTTTGGGATCCTTGGGGGAGGCTTCCGTGGCGACCCTTGGCTTGTCTTTCTCAATGGCTCCGAAGGACTCGACGACGAGGATGGAGTGGTGCGCCACGATGGCGCGACCGCTTTCCGAAACGATGGTGGGGTGGGGAACCTTTTCGGAGTCACAAACCTCCATGATGTTCCAGACAATGTCCCGGGCATACTCGGCGAGGGTGTAGTTCATGGAACTCTCGAAAGCCGTTCGGGATCCATCGTAGTCCACGCCGAGTCCACCCCCCACGTCGATGTAGCCCATGTCATGGCCCATCTTGGCGAGTTTCGCGTAGAAACGCGCCGCCTCACGGACGGCGCGTTTGATGGTCCCGATGTCGGGAACCTGTGATCCCACGTGGAAATGCACCAGCTTCAAACAATGGGACAAGCCCGCCTGTTTGAGGCATTCTGACGCTGCGACCAGATCTGAGGTGCTCAGGCCGAACTTGGCGTTCTCTCCGCCGCTGGTCGCCCATTTTCCGGCCCCCTTGGTCGCGAGCCGCACGCGCACCCCGATGTAGGGTTCCACTCCCACCTCCTGGGAGACCTGCACAATCTGGAAAAGCTCCTCCAACTTCTCCACCACCATGATCACCTTTTTGCCCAGTTTTGTCCCCAGAAGGGCATTCTGGATGAAGAGGGCGTCCTTGTACCCGTTGCAGATAATCAGGCTTTCCGGATCGTTGTGAATGGCCAGAGCCGCCAGAAGCTCCGGTTTCGACCCCGCCTCGATGCCGAAGTGGAAGGGTTTTCCCGCCTCCATGATCTCCTCCACCACCTCGCGAAGCTGATTGACCTTGATGGGGAACACGCCTCGGTAGTGGGACTTGTACGCCATCTCCGTAATGGCGTCCGCGAAGGCTTGGTTGATGCGCTCCACGCGGTGCCTCAGCAAGTCTTGAAAGCGCACCACCATCGGAAAGGTCAGTCCCCGCTCCTTGGCCTCCTCCAGAAGTTCAACAAGGTCGATGGGCGTCTCGGGGTTCTGCGTGGGCAGAATGGAAATGTGCCCCTTGTCGTTGATGGTGAAATAGCCGGCACCCCACCGGTCGATGTTGTAAAGCGAAGTGGCCGAGGAGATGTCCCAGGAAGTAGTCATGGAGTGCGCTTGAGAGTGGGCGGCGGAGTGTAAAAGCCGCGCGCCGGTTTGCAATTGGCGGGCGCGTCTGAGCCGTGGATTTTACCAACCTAGGCCCTGACTGCCTCTAGCACGGCTTCCGCTGGAACGCCGCCCAGTTCGTAAAGGCGGAGAATGGTCTCCTCGATCAGGTTGTTGGGGCAGCTTGCCCCGGCGGTGATTCCGACCGTTACGGGAGCCTCGGGGAGCCACCCTTCCGAGGGCTGCTCTTTTTTAGAGTGGAGGTCGTAGTGGAGGATGCGTTGACGCGACTCGAGTCGCTGCGCGTTTCGAACGAAATAGGTCGGAAGTTTTTCCTCCCCCATTTCCGCAAGATGCGAGGTGTTGGAGGAGTTGTACCCGCCGACGACGAGGAGTAAATCCATGGACTGGAGGAGCATTTCGCGAAGGGCATCCTGTCGCTCCTGCGTGGCTCCGCAGATGGTGTCGAAGAATCGGAAGTTGGTCGTGGCTCCGGTCTGCCCGTCCCGGTCCGCCACCGCGGCCGCGATGCGTCGCTGGACCTCTTCGGTTTCGCCCCGGAGCATGGTGGTTTGGTTGGCGACGCCGACGCGGCGGAGGTGGATGTCTGGATCGAAGCCCTCGCTGTGGGCGCCGGCGAATCGCTGTAGGAAGAGCTGCTTATCGCCCCCATGGCGGATGTACTCGCATACCCAATCCGTCTCGGCGAGGGTGAGCACGATGAGGTAGTGCCCCTTGCCCTTGGAGGTGGCGTGCGAGGCCGTGGCCTTGGTTTCCTCGTGGGAGGCTTTTCCGTGGATGATAGAGGTCATCTCCTCGGAGGCATACTGGCGCACTCGTTTCCAGACGCTCATGACGTCCCCACAGGTGGTGTCCACGATCTGGCACCCCTGCGCTCTGATTCTCGCCAGCGTCGCCACCTCGGTTCCAAACGCCGGTACGATCACCACATCGTCCGAATGCAGTTCCTCGAGCGGAAATTGCGTCTGCTCCGCTAGGAGGTTCACGATGCCCATCTCCCCGATCTGGCGATTGACCTCGGGGTTGTGGATGATTTCTCCAAGAATAAACAAGCGCCTTTCCGGAAAGACCTTGCGGGCCGCGTAGGCGAGATCGATCGCGCGCTCCACCCCGTAGCAGAAGCCGAACTGTTTGGCCAACCGCACCGTGACGCCCCCAACGGTGATCTGTCCCCCCTTCCTGCGGAGGTTGTCCACAATTTCACTCTGATAATGGCTTTCCACCTGAGCCTGAACCGCCGCCATGACGTCCGGCGTGCGGAGATTGACGCGTGGTGGGGACTGCGGGGAAGGAGTGCTGCGGTTCATTGGAAAAAAGAGGAATGGAGAGGGGCGCTCCCAGAGGAGTCGCTAGGGCTGTTCGAGGAGAAGCGGGCCGGCGGGTTTCTCAAAGGCTTTTGCGGAGATCATAAATTCCGGTTCCGGGTCCGGATCCTTGTAGTCCGTCGGTCGGACTACCGCCTTTCCGTGAGTGGCATCTTCGGGCAGGGAGTCTGCGATGGAAACCGGCGTGCCGATCTTCACGAGCGCGTAGAACTTGGGGGCCACGTCTTTATGCAATCGGAGGCAACCGTGAGTCCGGGGGACGGGGTGTACGTAGCCGGTGTGGATTCCGTACGCGGGAGCGAACTCACACCAGAATCCCATTGGGTGCCCCACAAAACGGCCCGGCTTCGGTTTGACGGATTCTCCCGGGACGATCTCGCCGCCATTGACAAAAAAGCCGTAGGACATCGAGCGCTTGTCGCTGATTTTCTGGTAGATTTTGAAATGGCCCTTGGGAGTTGGTTTCTCTGGGGTTCCAACGCAGGTGGCTGCGGCCATCAAGAGACGGTCTCCCTCCAAGACGTAGAGGTTTTGGGTCGACAGAGACACTTTCACTCGGACGGCATCCGGGTTGTGTGGCTTGTACGCCTTGACGTGGTAGGGGGCCGGTCGGTTCACCGAGCAGGACGAAAGGAGGGGAAGCACCAACAAAGGGAGCAAAGGGCGAAGGGCTTTCATACAATGAATGGGCTGAGGATGGGGAGGTGGCGTTTCTTTGCGCGCCAAGCCGTTAGTTTCGCGTCCCTCTCGGGAGGGAATCAAACCCTTCCGACTGGGACGCGTAGAACGGGTAGGGACGGGTGGTCGCTTTGGGACGAAAGCGGAAGTGTTTGTAGGACCAAAGCCAAAGCTCGGGATGCAGAAGAATGTGGTCTTCGAAGACCTGCCAAGTGGCTTGAGCGATCTCTTGGGCGGAGCGCTCCGGGAAGGCGGGGATGGGGCTGTGGGCGATCACCCGGATGCGGCCATCGGGCAAGGGTTCGGTGATTACGGGAACTAAGAGCGCGTTACCTCTTTGGGCTAGAACTACATGCATCTGTGTGGCGCAGATCTGCAAAGGGTTCGGACCGAAAGTTTCCAACGCGAGCGCTCCCTGATCGGGGAGGAGACTGAGGTCGGCAAGAAGCGCTGTGCTCTCCCCGCGAAGGACGCACTTCAGCAGGCGCAGCATCGCTCCTTGCTGCGGAATCAGTTGGTGACATCCGTGGGTTCGAAGCGCAGCGAACAACTTGGTGAGAGCAGCGTTCTTGAAGTTCTGGGCCACGATATTGGCCCTCCCTCCGACCTGAGCGAATGCCAGAGCCGCCCACTCCCAGTTGCCCTGGTGGGCGCACACAAAAACGATGCCCCTCTTTTCTAGCCGAGCCCGCTCGAGAACTTCGTCAAAACCTTCAACCAAAGTGTGTTCTGAGAAATTACCCGGACCTACGTTTCGGGCCCAGAAAAGGTCCAGCATCGTTCGGGCAAAGTTTTGGTATGACTCGCGTGCGATCCGGCGACGTTCCGAACCGCTCATCCGGTCCTGAAAAACCGCTTCCAGATTCGCGAGCGCCACGGCGCGCCCGTGTGCATCCCCATGGTACACCGCCGCCCCTAAAAACTGGGCAAGCGCAATACAGCTGCGGCGCGAAAGACGGGGCAAGGCGCGGAGAAGCCAGAGGCAACCCCATTCCTCCAACCGATACCGGAACTTTTTCCAAGAACTAGGCACGCCCGCTTCATTGCCGCATTCGTCCCGCACGTGCAAATGCGTATAGTGGAAGGGCGTGACCCCTGAATCTTTTCTCCCGACCTTGTGCGCAATCCTTGCTCAGCCTACGGCTCCGTTTTGTGAAGAAGCGGTCCGCGCTGAGATCCTGCGACAGCTTGCGCAACTCCCTTCAGTAAAAACGGTTGTTGATCCTTTTGGAAACGTGATCGCAACCTATCAGCGAGCGAATCATCGGCCGCGCTGGTTGCTCAACGCTCACATGGATCATCCGGGCTATGTCGGCGGTGAGTTCCTCGGCGGGGTTCCTCCGGAGTACCTCGAGTCCGGTGCTGCGAGGCGGGATTTTGGAAGGTTTGCCATGTGGGATCTGCCCGCGTGCGAGATCTCTCAAGGACGGATCCATTCGCGCGCCTGTGACAACCTGATCAGCTGTGCCTCAATATTGGCGGTTTTCCAAGAGCTGGAGCAGGAACAGGCTGAGACAGCGGTTATGGCGGCATTCACTTGCGCTGAGGAGGTGGGCCTTCTCGGCTCGGTCTACCTTGCGAGAGGGGGCGCGGTCCCACCTGACGTCCGAGTACTTTCGCTGGAAACAAGCGCAGAACGGCCACCGGCACAAATGGGTCACGGTGTTGTAGTTCGAGTCGGGGACCGGACGAGCATCTTTGATCCACGCCTCACCTCAGAGCTCGCCTCTAGCGCAGCCGAAAGTGGTGTCCAGTACCAGAGATGCCTAATGTCTGGAGGAACCTGCGAGGCAACGGCCTATCAGCTGTATGGATATCGGGTGGCGGGACTCTGCGTGCCGCTCGGAAACTACCACAACTGCGCGCCCAACCATCAGATCGGAGCCGAGTATGTCGACATGGGCGACGTTCTATCGATGGTTCACCTTTGCAACGCAATCGTGAGGCATAAGCCCCGGCAGCGGCCGTGGAAAAAGCTGAAAGCCGCCCTGGAGTTGCGCCTGAACGAGGCCCTCACCCATCGGTTCTGAGAACATCTAAATCCCTGAAGGCCAACGAAAAGGGAACAAAAAGGAACAAAATTGCATGATCCCCTTGACGGTTTTTGGGGATGGGGTATCTTGACCGGCCCTTCGCGGAACGCCGAGTGTTTCGCGGGGCGGTCAGTGAGCTTCCCGCTCAAGCGGGCAAAGACGTGAGTCGCAAGAGCGGCTAAAGTTTTTGAAAAAAGCGGTTGACTGGGTCGAAAGACCGGATAGAGTGCTCGGCCCGCTACGAAAGCGGCGACGACGAAAGTCGGCGATAGATCTTTGAAAGAACGGTTTCTGTGGCAGCCCGAAGGGGTGTGTAAAAACACCTTGCGCAATGATCGCATGCGAATCGCTTCAAAAGCGGACAAAGCATACGAAAGTGGTGTGGGGGCTGTTGTCGGAAATGACTTTAAGTGAAAGACGAAAATTGAATTGTGCGTTATACGTCGATTTATTTGGGTTATCAAAAACTTAAATAGACCGGCCTCAAAAATTTAAAGTTTTGGGGCAAACAAAGGTCAGATTTTCACCGGATTAGCCTCTGGTGGAGAATTCTTCTTTATGGAGAGTTTGATTCTGGCTCAGAACGAACGCTGGCGGCGTGGATAAGACATGCAAGTCGAACGGATCGCTCTGTGTAGCAATACATTGGGCGGTTAGTGGCGCAAGGGTGAGTAACACGTGGGCAACCTGCCCGGAAGTAGGGGATAGCCCGCCGAAAGGCGGATTAATACCGTATGTGACGAGATGCGGCATCGCTTCGTAGTCAAAGTTGGTGAAAGCTAACGCTTCTGGATGGGCCCGCGGCCTATCAGCTAGTTGGTGGGGTAACGGCCCACCAAGGCTATGACGGGTAGCTGGTCTGAGAGGACGACCAGTCACACTGGAACTGAGACACGGTCCAGACACCTACGGGTGGCAGCAGTCGAGAATTTTTCTCAATGGGGGAAACCCTGAAGGAGCGACGCCGCGTGGAGGATGAAGGTCTTCGGATTGTAAACTCCTGTCATGAGGGAGTAAGACATCGCGTTAACTGCGTGGGTGTTTGATAGTACCTCAAGAGGAAGAGACGGCTAACTCTGTGCCAGCAGCCGCGGTAATACAGAGGTCTCGAGCGTTGTTCGGATTCATTGGGCGTAAAGGGTGCGTAGGTGGTTAGGTAAGTCAGATGTGAAATTTCCAAGCTCAACTTGGAAACTGCATTTGATACTGCCTGACTGGAGTGCTGGAGAGGAGACTGGAATTCACGGTGTAGCAGTGAAATGCGTAGATATCGTGAGGAAGACCGGTGGCGAAGGCGAGTCTCTGGACAGTTACTGACGCTGAGGCACGAAGGCTAGGGGAGCAAACGGGATTAGATACCCCGGTAGTCCTAGCAGTAAACGGTGCACGTTTGGTGTGGGAGGAATCGACCCCTTCTGTGCCGGAGCTAACGCGTTAAACGTGCCGCCTGGGGAGTACGGTCGCAAGATTAAAACTCAAAGAAATTGACGGGGGCCCGCACAAGCGGTGGAGTATGTGGCTTAATTCGATGCAACG
>JBANFR010000168.1:0-6809 GCA_037975925.1 Verrucomicrobiota bacterium | reverse complement strand
GGCCCAACGCCGGACACTCCAAATTGCGCGAGGGAGAAAAACCCCCCGAATTTTACGGCCGCGGCTCGCTGATTTATGCCGATGGTCGCCTGGTTGCACTGGGGGAAAGCGGCCTTCTCGGGATGTTTCTCCCGGAGTCGGGCAAAATTACGGAATTGGGCCGATGGCAGGTCCCGGGACTCCAGTATCCGTGCTGGGCCGGCCCCGTGCTGTCCAATCGCCGCCTTTACCTGCGCGACGAACAAAACCTCATCTGCGTGGATTGGGCAGCGCCCAAGTAGGGCGCTGCCACCACCGTTTGAGAGCCTCATTTCACATGAGGCCATCTCCCCCCAAATTATTTCAGCTCAGCAATTTCCACCGCCCGAAACATCACGGCGTCGCCGTGCCCCGCAAACCCGAAGAAGCCGGTAGTCCGATCTTTACCCGGGTGCGATTTGTTTCCGGCAAACTCCGTCACTGCCGCCACGTCGGCATCCACGATCACCGTCCCATTGAGCTCCACCCGGATCCGTGAACCCTCCACGGTGACGTCCTGGAAATTCCACTCGCCCACCGGGCGCTGATAGCCCCGGAAAGCGGCAACCATTCCGTAAACCGACCCATGGTACTGGCGGGGATCCAGCTTGGCGTACCTGGGCGCCGAATCATCCAGCACTTGCAGCTCACACATCCCCACGTAAGCCGTGTCCCCTTTTCCAGGATAACGAATCGCCAGACCGTTGTTCCCGCCTGGGGGAAGCTTGAACTGCACACGTGCCCGGAAATTGGAAAATTCCTGCGCCGTGTGCAGCACTCCGCCCTTCCCCGGCTTGCACCGAATGGCCCCATCGACCGCCTCGTAGTTGTCCACCGGCCCCTGCCATCCTGTGAGATCCGTTCCGTTGAAGAGTGACTTCCAATCCAAACCCGCCCGGTTGTGCTCACTCAAAATCCGGTTCGCCTCCTCACCCCCGATCTCGCGCAAAAAGATGTTCCTCCACCGAATCTCGCCCCCGTGCGTCTGCAACTGAATCGGACCCGTACGCGGAACCGGACGCGGATTACTCCGAATCGCCGCATCCTTTGAGCTTCGATCGTAGTAGTTCGCCAGAAGTGCGTGATCCACGGTTTGTTTTCCGTTGAGCCACACCGAAACCCGGGAACCCACCATCACCACCCGCACCTGATTCCACTCTCCAAAAGGCTTGTCCGCGAGGACCAACGGATCCTTCCCTGGGGAGCCGGGAGGATTGTTCCACAACCCCCCAGACCCCTTTTCCCGCCCGAGTTTGCCGCCATCCGGTTGGGTCGAATCCCAAATCTGCACCTGAGGCACTCCCCGCAGGTAGATTCCCGAGTCCGCGCCCGGAACCGTCTTGTACTCGAGCAACAGCTCAAAATCCCCGTAGTCCTTCTCGGTCGTCGCGTAGGAGCCCTTGCCGTCATTCACCAACTCCTCGTTCTGCGTCGTCCAGTGGCCTCCCAAGTCCGCGGTCCACTTCGCGATTTTGGCCTCACGCTCCGCCTCCGGCATCTCCATCAAGGCCCGGTGGTCAAACGTGGTCCCTCCGCGCCATCCACTCAGGTCTCGCCCATTAAAGAGCGCGGAAAACCCCTGCGGAGGAGCGGGATCTGCAAGAGCAAAACGACCGCATAACACCACCGCGGCGACACAAAATAGGGAGGTCTTCATGCAAAAAATAAGGGGGGGGGCAGCCGCCATCAAATCAGCTTCGTGCGTCCGGGGGAGGCCATCGCTTCAACTGGCAAATCCATGTCCCAGCTGAGGTTTTTGGGAAACAAATCCTCCTTCGACTGGAGCATGTGTTCCCATGTCACTTGCTGGCCGGTGTATGCCGCCATCCGGCCCATGATGGCCGCCATTGTGCTCTGGCACATCCACTCGCCGTCGTTGTGCGCCTTGCCCGCACGAATGGAGTCGTACAACTCCTTGTGCTCGTACTCGTACATGTTCATGTGCGACCCCTCCGACTTCCAAGGCGAAGCCCCCGAAATACTGACGCCCCCCTTCGTTGTCCCCACCCCGCTCGTGCCGATGATGTGGTCGGCGTTTTCGTTAAAACATCCCCCCATCTGGCGCTGTGCCATGAATCCCCGAACCCCGTTCGCCCACTCGTAATTCACTTCGATGTGGTCGTAAATGTTGCCGCCCGGATTCGGATTCTGACGCCCGCCCACCGCCGTGCACCGCAGCGGCGGCACGTCCTTCATCGCCCACATCATCTTATCCACGCTGTGGCACGCCTGCTCCACCAGACCATCCCCCGCGAGCCACACAAAATTCATCCAATTCCGAAGCTGCCACTCCAAATCGGTCACCCCGCTTTTGCGAGATTCGGGAGCGGGCATCGGTTTCACAGGTCCGCCCATGTAGGTGTGGTACAAAGCGCGGACTTCCCCCACCGCACCCGAGTGAATCTTCTCGAACAAAGACCGCCGGTGCCCGTCGTAACGCCAACAAAATCCGGCCACAATGCTCAGCCCCTTGTCTTTCGCCTGACGGGCCGATTCCAACACGCGGCGAACTCCCACCGCATCCGTGCCCATGGGTTTTTCGCAGAAGATGTGTTTTCCAGCCTCCACCGCCGCTGCGAAATGCAGGGGCCGGAAGCCGGGAGGGGTGGCCAGCAGCACCGCATCAATGTCGGTGGCTAGCAACTGCTTGTAGGCGTCGAGGCCCACAAACTGGCGCTCCTTGGGAACGTCCACCCGGCCGGGGGTCGAGGCGTATTTGGCACTGAGCCCGGTGAGGCTCGATTGCAGTCTTTCGGGAAACACATCTCCCAACGCCACCAACTGAACCCCGGGATCGGCCGTCAGCGCGTTGTTCGCGGCTCCCGAGCCCCTGCCGCCGCACCCAAGAAGACCGATGCGAATGCGCTCAGGCCGGTTCTGTGCGCGCAGTATCGCGGGAAAGGCCAATGCTCCCGCGGCTGCGGAAGAACTCTGGATGAAATGACGACGTGTCAGATTCGAAGGAGAGGAGGGGGTCATGATGATCGGGACGGGGTTTGAACAATCCGCCAGCTCCACGACGGAGAGCGGACGGTGGCGAATCTAGCCACATCGCGAACGCCTGTCTTTCGCTCCGATACCGCAATACGGATTCAAACGGAATCCGCACTCGTCAACCTTTCCCGAAACAGAGAGGGCGTCATCCCGGTGATTCGACGAAAGGCACTTGCAAAGTATTGCGAACTGCAAAATCCGGACGCCATCGCAACGTCTAACACCGTGGAGGAGGATCTCGCCAGAAGGCGGCTGGCGTGTTCGATCCTGCGCCGAAGCACAAACTCAGCTGGGGGAAAACCGGTCTCCGAACGAAAACGTGCCTTAAACCTCGGCACCGAAAGATCGGCCTCCCTCGCCAACACCTCGACTGAAAGAGCGTCTTCCAGGTGCTTCTCAATGTATTCGACCACGTGGGCGATGGCGGGACTCAGAGCGCGGACCGGCTCGCGCTGTGCCAGCGAAATCACCTCCAGAAGGTAATCCAAAATCCCCAGGTAGATCCGCGCTAGCCGGAGCGGGCCCGCTGCCGAAGATTCCGCACGAAAAATGCGCTCCAAGGCAGGCTGCAGCTCCGCACCCGCACAACAATGACGGTGTGGAAAGTGCCTCAGCCCATTCCAGTAAGCGGCAGCCTGTTCGGGCGGCAGACCGAGAAAACCATCCGGCTTCTCCGGCAATTCGAGGATAAACCAATACATCACCCCCCGATGCTCCGGATCGGGGCCCGTACTGTGCGGTTCATCCGGGAATGTGACAAAAAGGTCGCCCCCCGACATCCGGAAACACTTCTCGCCGAGCCAGTAGTTCTGAGTGCCCCTGGAAAGGTAGGAAATCTCCATCATTCCCGGGTGCGAATGATCCGCCAGGGGCGGGTGCGCCTTGAAATAACGGTAACGGCCCAGCACCCGTGCATGAGGAAAACCCAGACCCGCCAAGTCCAAAATCGTCCGCTCCGAGGTGCTATTGAGATCCAGTTCCATAAAACTGACCAGCAGCCCACCTCCTCATCGGGAGGAGATGCCTTGTCCTACACAAACCGTGAATCCGGCCTCTGCCACTCCGGTTTGTGTTCGTACACGTACCGATAGTAATCGCCCCGCTGGAGCTTCGAAGCAGCCTCCCCGTCCACCAGGACCCGCGCTTGCGGATGAAACTGAAGAATCGAGGCGGGTACCTGCGCGCTCACAGGACCCTCTACCGCCGACGCAACCGCATCCGCCTTGCCTTGCCCGTACCCCAACAACAACACCTCCCGCGCCTCCATGATCGTCCCAATCCCCATCGTAATCACATGATGCGGAACTTCCTCCGCACTCGCAAAAAAGCGCGCATTGTCCGAGCGGGTGCGCGGCGTCAGCGTCTTGATCCGCGTCCGGGATGTCAGAGACGAAATGGGCTCGTTGAAGCCGATATGTCCGTCACTGCCGATCCCCAGAATTTGGAAATCAATGCCCCCCGCCGCTTTGATCCGGGCCTCGTACTCCTCGCAAAAAGCAGGCACATCGGCAGCCAAACCGTCAGGGATGTGGACCAACTCTGGCCGCACATTGAGCTGCTCAAACAAATTTTCCTGCATGAACCGGTGGTAGGAGGCCGGATGCTGCGGTCCGAGCCCCACGTACTCGTCGAGGTTAAACGTCGTGACGGCACTGAAATCCAGCGCCTCCTCCCGGTGCAGGCGGACCAATTCCCGGTACAACCCCAAGGGGGTACTCCCCGTGGCCAGCCCAAGCACAGCCTCCGGCTTGCGACGAATCAGCTGCGCAATCATCCGAGCCGCAAGCCTGTCCGCAGAACCCCGATCGGACTCAATAATCACTTCCATATTTTTGGTGCCTCCAGCGCGCAGCAACTTCCCTGCCGCATCACCTCCGCCCGAAGCCAACCGTCCCAGTAAACCTCCTCTACTCCGGCTCTCCCGCACCGCTCTTTTCAGCCGGCGCGCCTCGTGAATAGAGTCGGCTATGGCCTACCGCTCTACCGCCGAATTCCTCGCGCACCTGGATCATGCCGGCGAACTCATCCGGGTGCCCTTCCCCGTAGCCACCGAGCTGGAGATCACCGAGTGGGCCGACCGGGAAATGAAATCGCCCAAAGGCGGGAAAGCACTCCTCTTTGAAAAACCCACGGTGCATGGCGTCCCGTCACCCTTCCCTCTGGCCATCAACCTGATGGGCTCTGAGCGCCGCATGGCTATGGCCCTCAGGCTAGGGCACATCGATGAACTCATGCGCCAGATGGAGCTCATCTTGAAGGCAAAGCCGCCGACCAGCCTCCGCTCCGCCTGGAACCTTGCCATGCAGGGATTGGACCTCCTGAACGCCAAACCCAAAAAGGTTTCCACCGGCCCCTGTCAGGAGATCGTTCACCGCTTCGAAAAACCGATCTCCGGAGCCACCGCCGCAGCAAACTTCCCCACACTCCTCAACCTACCCATCCTGCAATGTTGGCCACACGATGGCGGCCGATTCATCACGCTTCCCTGCGTCCACACGAAGGATCCCGACACCGGAGAACGCAACCTCGGCATGTACCGGATCCAAATTTACGACCGACAGACCACAGGAATGCACTGGCAGGTCCACAAAGTCGGCGCACGCCACGGCAAACGTTACTATGAAAAAGGCGAGCCCATGCCGGTCGCTGTGACGATCGGAGGCGACCCCTCCCACACGTTTGCCGCCACCGCTCCGCTCCCTGACGGCCTCGACGAAATCCTGTTCTCAGGATTCATCCGCAAAAAACCCGTCGAGCTCACCCCCTGCCTCACCGTTCCGCTGGAGGTTCCCTCAGACGTCGACTTTGTGCTGGAGGGATTTGTGCATCCCGGGGAACTGCGCGAAGAGGGCCCCTTCGGCGACCACACCGGATTCTACACCCCAGTCGACCGCTACCCAGTCTTCCACATCAGGGCCATCACCCACCGTAGGGACGCCGTTTACCCCTGCACCATCGTCGGGATTCCTCCGATGGAAGACTTCTACATGGGAAGCGCGAGTGTGCGGATTTTCCTGCCGGTTTTCCGCATGAACTTTCCGGAGATCGTCGACATGGCTCTTCCGGCCGAAGGCGTCTTCCACAACCTCGTCTTCGTCTCAATCCGCAAACAGTACCCCTGGCAGGCCTACAAAATCATGCACGGCCTCTGGGGCATGGGGCAGATGATGTTCTCCAAATACATCGTGATCGTCGACGACGACTGTGACGTGCACAACACCAGCGAAGTGCTTTTCCGGCTCTGCGCAAACACTGATCCTCAAAGAGATAGCGTCTTCACCAAAAATCCGAGCGACGCGCTCGACCACGCCCCCGCCATCGCCAACCTGGGATCCCACATGGGCTTCGATGCCACCCGCAAATTACCCGGCGAAGGCTACCACCGGACTTGGCCGGAGCTTGTCAAAATGCCCGAGGAAATCCGAAACCGCGTCTCTCAATTGCGAGCCAGCCTGTAACGTCGGAGCACAACGCACAGTTCCCTCGCCACATCCACCACCGCGCGAACCCTCAGTGGAAAACCCCAGTCTCACGCTCCTCTCCGTCGTCATCCCCGCTCGCAATGAAGAGGGCGCGCTCCCCATTTCCCTCAGGCACCTGCATTTGGAACTCAAACTCCAAGGCGTGCCGCACGAAATCGTGGTGGTCGACGATGGCTCCACCGACCAGACCCCACAGGTCCTGGCCGCCATCGCCCTAGAAATCCCCGAATTGCGCCCCGTAAGCAACCCGGGCCCCCACGGCTTTGGCCGGGCAATCCAATACGGACTCCGCCACATGCGCGGGGACGCCGTCGT
>JBANFR010000167.1:0-6843 GCA_037975925.1 Verrucomicrobiota bacterium | reverse complement strand
TGCTCCCCCCCGCAATCCGCACTGTTCCGCAGCATCCCATCCCCCCAGCGATCCCATTTCTAAGCAAGCCACTCGGAAATCACCCCGGTACTCTCCGCAAAACTCTCCCGCTCCAAGCCCACCACCTGCGCCTGCGTCAGCCACAGATTAGCCAGCGGCGCCCCGTCCTTGCACTGAAGGTGGAAACCCGTCTTCAGCTTTCCGCCTCCGCTCCCGGCGACCACAATCGGCAACCGCTTGTAACTGTGCGTCGCCCCGTGTCCCAACCCGGACCCGTACGTGAATATCGTATTGTCCAAGAGCGAAGTCCCGTCCGCTTCCCGAATCCCGTCCATCTTCTCCAACAAATACGCAAACTGCCGGACGTGAAACTCGTCGATCTTCCGGAGTTCCTCGCTCCAGCCACCATGGGAAAGGCTGTGATGCCCCAGGGGTTTTTCTGAAATCTCCTCAAACCGGTACGGGGTCTCCCATCGCTCCGGCGCCACCATCATGGTCGCCACGTGCGTCAGCCCACTCTGCAGCGCCGCCACCATGAAGTCGCCAATCATCCTCAGATACTCGCCGCGCGGTAAATACGCTGCAGCCGGCTCGGGGAGCTTCATCTTCTCCAGCTCCGCCCGCATTCCCCCCAACCGATCCATTTGCCGCTCAATCGTGCGAATCGATTCCACGTACTCGCCCAGCTTGTCCCGATCCTCCCGCCCCAGCCCTCGCGACATCGCCTTGGCATCCGCCAGCACCAAGTCGGTGATCCTCGCCCCGGGGCGAGCCACCTGGCTCGTGAAAAGCCGTCTGTAAATGAGCTGCGGATCCCGCATCGCCACCGCCGGATACTCCGGCCCGTACCAGGACATCGTGTCAAAGTGGATCGACTCCCGGTTGTCCCGATGCGGGTTGCAGTTGAACTCCAGCGTCCGAAACGGTGTATCTGAACCAAGTCGTTCCCCCACAATGTGATCTAGCGTACGCCCCTGAGGCATCCGGCTGCTCTTGCCGTCCCTCGGCGCCATGCTCGAAAGAAAACAACAGCCGGCTTGTTCATGCTGATCCGCCGTATCCTTCCACGTACGCCCGAGCCCCGTCACCAAGGTCACCTTGGCTCCCATCTTGTCGAGCGGGCTCAAGGTGCGCGTGCTGATGTGGGCATGCACCCCCGTAAACGACTGCTCCGGTTTTTTCTGCTCCCCGGGAAAAAACTCGTCCCGAATCACCCCCATCGGCACATAAAAAAAGGCCATCCGCTGCGCAGGCTTCACGATGGCGCCGGCGCGCGCGTTTAAGCTCTCCAGCCAAGGCAACGCCAGAGCCGCACCGCAACTCCCGCGCAAAAAAGAGCGCCGGCTGAGAGAAGATTCCGAGCCGCGTAAATTGAATAGGTTCAGGGGGTTCATTGCATTCATCAGAGTTAACGTTGGCTTTGAGAAAGGGCTTCCACTGGGTTGAACTTCACACGAAATGGCTCGCTCAAAATCACTTGCTTCATCATCCCGCGCAGCCGGTACCCGTCCTCCGCACTCGCCACCACAATCCGACGAATCGCCGGCTGATCACTCGGGGCCAATTCACGCCCCAGTCCGTACTTGAGCAAGTGCCCGGCCAACCCCCGCGCAAAACGATCCTTCTCCTCCAGCAGCGCTCCCTTGAACTCCTCCACCGAACCAAACGCCAGACGATTGAACAGCTTACCGCTCGCGTCGATCGGGTTCCCGTTTTCATCCTGATCCCGCCAGCGCCCCACCGCGTCGTAATTCTCCAGCGCAAAACCAAATGCATCAATCTTTACATGACACGACGCACAGTCCGCATCGGTCCGGTGTAACGCAAACTGCTCCCGGAGCGTCAGCGCCTTCTTCTGCACCTTGTCCGTCACAGCCTCCTCCAACTCCGGCACCTTTGCGGGTGGCGGCGGCGGTGGATCATTAAACAGCGTCTCAATGACCCATTTCCCACGGGCAATCGGCTTCGGCGTCGTCGCACTCGACGTCATCGTCATCACCGCACAGGTCGTAATCACGCCTCCCTCCCGCTTGTCATTCACTGGCACCCGCTCAAACACGCATGTCTCCGACCAGTTCGGACCGCTCAGATAATTGGCAATCGTCGCCTCGCGCCCAATGAATTGCCTCAACTGCTCGCTGCGATAAGTGAAGTCCGAGTGGATAAAATCCGTAATGCTCCGATTTTCCACAAACACCGTCTCAAAGAGCAGCAACGGCTCCAGCATCATGTGCACGCTCCCGAACTTGGCGTGTGAGACGATCCCAAACTTGTAAAAGTCCGGGAACTTCTTCCGGTCCGGTTCGCACGACACCAAATTCTCCATCTTCAACCACTGCGAAGCAAAGGCGTCGCAAAACCTTTTCATCCGCGGATCGTTCATCATTCGATCCGCCTGCGCTTCAAGGACCTTCGGGTCCCGCAACCGAGCCTGTGCCGCCTCGCGCAACAACTCCTCGTCCGGTCCACTCCCCCACAAAAAAAACGATAACCGCGACGCCAACTCAAAATCATCCACAGCCTCCGGCACTTTCCCCGTTGTTCCTCCATCGTAAAGATAGAGAAACCGAGGCGAAGCCAGCACCGCCCCTGCCGCAGCTTTCATCGCATTGGTAAAACTCTCCCCGGCATCCAACTGCCCCAGCACCATCGCTGCGTACCGCCCCACCGTCTCCTCGTCCACCGGACGCCTGAACGCCCGCGTGAGAAAGTCCCGCAGCCGATTCCTCACCGCCTCCCCCATCGGCTCCGAGGCCGGCGGCGCCTCAAAGTACGCTCCCCATTTTCCGCAATTCTTCGGGTTAAAATCACTGCTCTGGAAAATCGATTGGCTCAGCTCCAAAAACGATTCCATCAACACGGGCGACAACGTCAGCAAATCGCCCCGGTTGTCGAATCCGTTGGGTGCCCGCAAATCTTGGGGAAATGACACCACCCCGGACAGACGCGGAGCAATCCGCTGGCTCTTCCCCAAGATCCGGTTCCCCACCCCCACGCGCTCCGGCATCTTGCCCGTCTGGGGCGCAAAATAGCCCCAGATGTCCCGCACGATCATCTCCGGCAACGCGTAAAGCTCCACCTTCAAATCCAACAAGTCGCGAACCGCATTCGAATACTGAAACCGGTTCATGCGCCGGACAGGCGTCCGTGCAGGCACCGCATGTGCGCGCAGGCTCTCCTCCAGTAAGCCCCCAAGCTGCGCGAGAAACTCCGCACGCTTCGCAGCCTCGGGATGCTTCGCCTTTTCCGGCGGCATCTCCTCATCCCGAACCGCTTCCACCATTTTCGAAAGAAGCTTCGGCTGCGCCAACAACTCCGCCCCCGAAAGCAAACGCCTCAAATCCAAATCCCCTTTCACCTCACCATCCCCGCCGTGACACTTCACGCAGTACTCCTCCAGAAAAGGCCGTAACGCCCTCTCCGAGGCTTCCGGCGCCCCCCCTTTTGATTCGCCATCCGCAAAACTCCACTCCGACAACAGCGGAGTGATCACGGCCAACCAGACGAGTTGCGTTTTCATACGCCACGACGACCGGCGACGTGGCGACTTTGTTGTACATTTGTATTTCAATCGCGTTCGCTGAACGATTTCAAAACTCCGACAACCCGGCGCGTCTCTCACCCGCCGAAACACGCCCCTGCCGCTAAGATCGACCACAGCTGCGGATCGTCTTTCCGATACTCATACCCTCGCCCACAGACCCAGCCTTGGAGTCTCCCGGAACGCATTCCTGCATGTTCAAAAACATTCTCCTCGCAGCCCTCGCGCTCACTGCGCCGCTTGGCGCCACCGCGCAGAAACCCGCCTTCTTCGCGATGGACACCGCCATCCGCTCCCTCGACAACGTCGGCGTCGTCGCAGAACTCGGCTACGACGGAATTGCTTGGCGCCCTGAACCTCCCCAAAAACTCGCTCAACTCCTGGAGCGCCTTCGCGCCCAGAAACTCAACCTCTTTGCCCTCTATTCAGGCGCAGCCCTCACCGACGGTAAACTCCGCTGGCCGAGGCAAATCGAAAACGATCTCCCGATCCTCGAAGGCTCTGGAGCCGTTCTCTGGCTCACCATCGGAGCCAAAGACTTTCCCCCCTCCGACCCCGCCGCAGATTCACCAGTCGTCACGGGCCTCCAACAACTCGCCGAACTGGCCGCCCCCTACGGCGTCCGCATTGCCCTTTACCCCCACCGCGGCTCCTGGATGGAACGCTTCCAGGACGCCGTGCGCCTCGCGCAAAAGGTCAACCACCCCGCCCTCGGCGTCACTTTCAACCTTTGCCACTGCCTCATGCTGGGAGATGAACCCCTCATCCCGGAACTCCTGCAATCCGCCGGAAAACACCTCTTCCTGGTCACCCTCAACGGCGCCGATAGCCACGCCGCCAAAACCCACTGGGGACGACTCATCCGCCCCCTCGACGAGGGCGATTTCCCGCTCCGTTCCTTTTTGAAGACGCTCGCAGCCTCCGGTTACTCCGGCCCCATCGGACTCCAGGCTTTCGGTATTCCTCTCAGTCCGGAGGAAAACCTGCGCCGCTCTATCAGGGCATGGAGAACACTCCACCCCGAAAACCCCTGAGCTCACCGTGGGCACCGCCCTCAGCGCCTATCCTGTCTCGTCGCAGTGATCCTCTGCCTGATCGGGCAATGTGAGGCCGCCCGCGAGAAGCCGAATGTGGTCCTTATTCTGATCGATGATTTCGGCTATGAATGCGTAACGGCGAATGGAGGGGAAAGTTATCAAACGCCAGTGATCGATCAACTCGCCACCTCGGGAGTGCGTTTGGAGCAATGCCATGTCCAGCCGCTATGCACTCCCACGCGTGTTCAACTGATGACCGGGATGAGTAACCGACGCAATTACACCCGGTTTGGGCACATGGACCCTTCACAGATCACTTTCGGTAATTTATTAAAAAAAGCCGGTTACGCCACCTGTATTACAGGCAAATGGCAATTGGGCAACGGATTGGATGGCCCGAATCATTTCGGTTTTGACGAATACTGTCTATGGCAAGTCACCCGCCGGCCCGATCGCTACAAAAACCCCGGATTGGAGATTAATGGAAAACTGCATGATTACAGCCACAACGAGTACGGACCCGATATCGTGAGCGATTACGCCATGGACTTTATTTCGAGAAATCGGAGCCAGCCATTTTTCCTTTATTATCCGATGATGCTGACCCATTCACCGTATGATCCCACACCCGACAGTCCCGACTACCATCCGCGCGGAAATTCGCTCAAAGGCAAAGAAAGCCGGAAGGGACATTTTCCGGACATGGTGGCGTACACGGACAAGCTGATCGGAAAAGTGGTCGCGAAATTGGAAGAGCTCCATTTGCGTGAGAACACGCTTATCCTGATTCTTGGCGATAATGGAACCGGCCGGGCGACGTTCTCCAAATTCAAAGGGGCTCAGGTTGAGGGCGGCAAAGGGTTGACCACCGTGTGGGGTACCCATGTTCCCGCGATTGCAAATTGGCCCGGCCACCTCGCCTCCGGCAAGGTCTGCACCAACCTGATCGATTCCACCGACTTTCTGCCAACCATTTGTGAGGCCACTGCGACTCCCATTCCCGCGGACTTAAAACTCGATGGCCGGAGTTTCCTGCCTCAATTACTCGGCAACACAGGAACCCCACGCGAGTGGCTCTACGCCTGGTACAACCCCAGCGGCGGCGAAAAGGCGAGGGCAGAGTTTGCACACGATCCACGATTCAAACTCTACGCAGACGGGCGCTTTTATGACTTACAGAAAGACGAACAGGAGTTGTCCCCCCTGCGCGATGACTCCCTGAATGCCGATGCCATGGCGGCGAAGAAGAAGTTACACACAGCGCTTCAGCAGTTCGAAGGGCCTCGGCCAAAGGCTTTCGTAAAACTCAAAAAGGATTTTCAAGGCGAACAAGAAAAGGGCGAGGACGCCAACGGTAAGAAAAAGGACGAAGGAACCGAGAAAAAGACGAAACAATCGGCGGCTTCCTCAAGATGAAATTTCACGCGCTTCACCAAATGGCCATCAGAATAAACTTAAAAACGGATCAAAAAAGTGATTATGAAACCTTACATTAAAGCGACCGCTATAGATATACAGAAGGCCTGCTTCTTTTACTCTATAACCCCCCTCTCATCACAGAAATCCGATGAATCTCAGCTTCCACCATAATGCCGCACAACTCGGCGAGACAGGTTCCAGCAACCCACCCAAGCTTTTCTTTTGCCCTCGCAGCAGACCCAATCCGCAGATGACCCGGATCTGGCCGATAAAACTGCGGATTCACCCTCACCAAGATTTTACCACTCCTGCCGTCAAACCCGACTTCCTCAACGCCTGACCCGCGCCATTCTAACACAAAACCTGCCGCATGTGCGGCCAGAAAAAGAAATTCGCGGACAGTGCAGGGCTTTCCAGTAGCAAAAATATAGGTATCCGGATCGCTAACCTGAAGCGATCGCCACATTCCCTCCACAAAATCAGGGGCGTATCCCCAATCCCTCACCGCCTCGAGATTCCCCATCTCCAAAGGTTCCTCGCGACCGCAACTCATCGCCGCCATCCCTGCCGCGATTTTCCTGGTCACAAATTCCGCCCCCCGGAGAGGTGACTCGTGATTGTATAAAAGGCCGGACACCCCAAAAACTCCGAAGCGATTCCGGTAGTCGACCGTAGCGGAATGAGCGAATAACTTGGAGAACCCATACGGGTTATTCGGGCTGAACGGTGTCGATTCGCTCTGCGGCACCTGCTCCGCGTTTCCGAAAAGTTCGGCGCTTCCTGCCTGGAAAAAACGAGTTCCAGGCCGCGTCTGGCGAATCGCCTCCAAAATATAGAGCGGACCAA
>JBANFR010000166.1:0-6916 GCA_037975925.1 Verrucomicrobiota bacterium | reverse complement strand
TGCCTCCCCAACACCACCAACGTCACTTTCCCCAGCTCAGACTCGGAAAGCCTGCTCATGGCTCTCGATCTGGAGGGCATCTGCGCCTCGAGCGGTTCAGCGTGTATGGTGGGATCCCTCCAGCCCTCCCACGTCCTCATGGCCATGGGGATTTCACCCGCCCGCGCAAACCGTTCTCTGCGATTCTCTTTGTGCCGGACCCTCACCGAGACGGATATCGATCAAGCCGTCGTGAAAGTGGGGCGAGTCTGGGACCGACTCCGAGAATGAAACTGCCTTTTGCCCTTCCCAAACGCATCAAGACGCTCCTCACCCCCGCGCCTTCCACCGTGCGCAAAAAATCCCCCAAGGGTGAACCGGCCCGGGAGATGACCCTTCTGGCTCAGCAGAAGCTGACAGAACTCGGCCTGCACGCCCTCGCCGCCCCCCTCCAGGTGCTCTGGAACCCGCGCATGCGCAGCACCGCAGGCCTCGCCTACCCCGCCCTCAACCAAATTGTCCTCAACCCACGACTGCGCGACTTCGGCGAACGCGAAGTGGAGCGGACCCTCTTTCACGAACTCGCCCACCTCGTCGCACAACACCGCGCCGGCCGCCGCAAAATCGCTCCCCACGGCCTCGAATGGCAGAGAGCCTGCACCGACCTCGGCCTCGAAAACGAAACCCGGTGCCACGACCTGCCACTCCCACGCCGGCAAATCACCCGAAAATACCTCTACCAGTGCCCCCACTGTCAGACCCAACTCCTGCGCGCCAGACCCTTCCGCAGACCCGCAGCATGCCTCCCATGCTGTCGCAACTTCGGCTCCGGGACCTACCAGGAACAATTCCGCCTCCAGCGCGTCCCTGCCTCCTCCCTCTCCTCCTAGGCCTTTCCCCCGGTGCCCTGCACCCGACCACGCGCACTCCGCTTGCGCTCCGCCGCTAATTTCGCCTCCCGCTTGTTCCCAGCCCCCCCCACAGCCCGCTTCACAGACTTGCGCCCCCCTCCACCACCCCCGCTACGGCCCGCGGGCTTCGAAACGCGCTCCCGCAAAATCAGCCTCAACGGCAACCCTTCCCAAGGCTCGACCTCCCGCAGCCTCCCCTCCAAAAACCGACGATAGCTGTCCTCCAAGAGCGCTTTCTCGTTGCAGAAAATCACCACCTCCGGAACCGCAATCGCCGAGCTTCCTCGAGGCTCAGGCTGAGTCGCATACAAAACCTTAAAGCGCCGCCCGCTCTTTAATCCCGGGGGGTGATTCACCATCGCCGTCGACAAAATCCGGTTCAACGGCCCCGTCCCCAAACGCCTCGAGGCCGATTCACGCACATTCTCAATCCGCTTAAAAAGACGATCCAACGCCTCCCCAGTCTTCGCAGAGAGCAACACCAACGGCGCATATGACAGGAAAAACAACTCCTGCCGAATCTTCTCCAACTCCTCCCGCATCCCCTCCTTCTCCTGCGTCCGCTCCTGAATCAAATCCAGTTTGTTCACCACAATCACACAGGGCTTTTGCGCCTCTACAATCATCCCCGCAATCCGCTTGTCCTGACTGCTCACCCCCTGCGAGGCGTCCAACACCAGACAACACAAATCCGCCCGCTCAATGCTCGCCTCCGAACGCATCACGGAAAAAATCTCCACCGAATCCGAACGCTTCCCCTTCGGCCGAATCCCCGCCGTGTCAATCAACGTGTACCGCTGATCCCCCCGCTGGTAAGGCACGTCCACCGCATCCCGCGTCGTCCCTGAAATCGGGGAAACCAGCGTCCGCTCGTCTTGAAGAATCGCATTGGTCAGCGAGGACTTCCCCACATTCGGACGCCCCACAATCGCAATCTTCAACGGCTTCGCCAAACGCTTGGCCGCCTCCTCCGGACGCTCCTCCGGCATCAACGCTTCCAACCGGTCCATCAACACATCAATCCCGAGTCCGTGCTCCGCACTCACCGCCAACACGGGATCAAAGCCCAGCCGGGTGAACTCCGCAGGAAGCGCTGCGTGCTTGCTGTGATCAATCTTGTTCACCACCAAAATCAGCGGCTTCGAAACCCGCCTCAAAAAACGCGCAATCTCCGCATCCACACCCGTCATCCCCGACAGCCCGTCGACCACAAAAAGCAGCACGTCACTGATCTCCAACGCAATATCCACCTCGCTCCGCACCTGCTCCGTAAACTCCACATCCACATCCGCACCAATTCCCCCCGTGTCCATCAACTGAAAAACAGAACGTCCCGAGTGACACTCAGCCACAATCCGATCCCGGGTCACTCCAGGCATGTCGTGGACAATCGAGATCTTTTTACCAACCAACCGGTTGAAAAGGGCCGATTTCCCCACATTCGGACGACCAACAATGGCGACAGTTCGCATAACCCAAAAGAGTAACAGCCCCAGACCAAGACGGCTCGAACTATTTCCGAAGAGACGCCCCCAACGCCTCCGCTCCCACCCCCGAAGCATCCCCCCCCTTCTTCCCCTCCTTCTCAGGCCACGGCACCGGATCCCCGTGCCCCCCCAGATGCATTTGGGCAATCCCACGCACCGAGTACATCACCCCGGAGAGCGTCGTGAACAACGCCGCGCACAACACCGGCAAATCCAGCCACACCAAACGCTCCCCACCCAAAGACGGAATCGGATGCCGTAAAAAATCGGACTGCAGCATCACCCCCACAATCGCCGCCATCTGCAAAGCCGTCGCCGCCTTCCCTGTCCAGGTGGTGCGCACCGCCGCCTTCCCCTGCAACACCACCAATATCCCCGCCCCCACCACCACAATCAAATCACGCGCCACCACCAACACCGCAAACCAGACAGGCAACTCGTAGGCCCAACCCGAAAAGCTCAGCGTGATAATCCCCGCTAACAGCAACCCCTTGTCCGCAATCGGATCCAACAGCACCCCCAGCTGAGTCCTCTGGTTGTACCGCCTCGCAATAAACCCATCGAGCCCGTCGCTGATCGCCGCGATGCCGAACGCCGACACGGCCCCCCAACGCAACCATTCCTCGGGCTGCCCCCGCGTAAAACTCATCCCGTAGTACACCGCAAACAGCACAAACACAGGGATCAACCCAATCCGGGTCAACGTGATCTTATTCGCCAACGTCATGATGCATTCAAACTCCGCTTTTTCTCCTCTTCACTCCTTCACCAGAACCCATTTTCTCTCCTCATTTTTCACCCATTCTTTTTCACCCATCCCGCCCATCCTCACCCCTCCCAACTCCCCGGTGCAACCCGCCTCTCACCAATTCTTTCCTCCATCAGCACACTCCCACCGCAAAACTCGTTGCAAAAAAACCCTTTTTTACCTACCGCACCTCTCATGTCTGAACTTCGCACCGGAAGTCCCGCTCCTGTTTTCCATTCCTTAGCAGTCGGTGGCCCCTACGGCAACGGCACCCCCGTCAGCCTCTCAGATTTCTCCGGCCAACACGTCATCCTCTACTTCTACCCCAAGGACGACACACCCGGTTGCACCACCCAAGCCTGCGCACTCCGCGACCACTGGGCCGAGTTCGAAGGCAAGGCCGTCGTCTTCGGCGTCAGCATCGACTCCGCAAAGAGCCACCAGAAATTCATTCAAAAACATCAACTCCCCTTCCCACTCCTCTCCGACGAAGACCATAAAATCGTCGAGGCCTACCAGGTATGGGTCGAAAAGAGCATGTACGGAAAAACCTACATGGGCACCGAAAGATCCACCTTCCTCATCGGACCAGACGGCCTCCTCAAAGCCATCTTCCGAAAAGTGAAACCTGCCGAGCACGTCTCGCTTCTCCTCGAAGCCCTCCGCTAACCCCCCGCCCCGCCGCCACATGCTCCCAGCCAGAATCTTCCTGCTCGGCCTCCTCCTGCTCCTGGGAGCATGCTCCCACCGCAAGCTCCCCGCGTACGAAAAACCGCTCGCGAGGGCCCGTTTCCAAACGGTACGCACCACCGCCTACACACACACCGAGGCCGACCACCGTCCCTACGGAAACAAGTCCGCCCTCGGTACCCCACTCAAGTCCGGTCCCGAAATCCACAGCGCCGCAGCCGATTGGGCCCGCTGGCCCGCTGGCACCGTCTTCCGGATCTGTGGCACCGGGGAGACCTTTTTCGTCGACGACTACGGCTGGGCCCTCGCCGGCAGAAACACCATCGACCTCTACCGCCCCACCCGCGCAGCCATGAATGCCTGGGGCGTCCGCCGCGAACGCATCGAAATCCTCCACTGGGGAAACCCTTGGGAAAGCTACCGCAGGCTTAAGCCCGTCTCCAAGTATCCTCACATTGCGCGAATGATGAAGGAGATCCGCTCTTTCTACGCCAGCACCCCCAAAACTTCGCCGAAAACCGCCTCCTCGGACTGGCTCGCCCAGACCAACCCCTAGCAGGCCGCTGATTCTTTCGCTGGGGCCGACACCTGCCGCCCTACGCTGATCCCCTCAGCAGGATTTCCACTAAAAACCCCTCGGACTTTCCTCGAGTCCCAAGGGGGGGGTGACCTCCGCGATTCCGCGCGCTCGGGGCCTCGTGAGCCCTCCGCAGACACATCGGCTCGCTCGCCCCTTCGGTGAATGCCCCGTCAACGCCTTCGTCGCTCATGGGGGCGAACACCCGACCGTCGCCCGAGCTGCGATTCAGAAGGGCATGCCGGATCACACGCAACGCCCTCATCAGAGGCTCCTCGCCCCATGAGAACACTCGTCCTGCTACTGGGCCCCCTCCAAAGCGTCCTTCCTATCCCCCCTTCGGCCGACTCCGCCAAACCACCCGCTCGCATCGAGGCAAGCCCCACGACCGCAGATCCCCTGCTGGACATTCTCCCCGACACGCCAAACGGCCAAAATCTGCCATCTCCCACACCGCTCCCCCCCGAACCCGCAGCGCCCCCTTCCTACCCGCGCCTGATTGTCCCCGATCCGCTGATCGCTCCCAACGAAGAAAACGCCGACACCCTCTTTCTTCGTCAATTTTTGACAAAACCCATCTCCGCCATGCCAGCGCCCGGAGACCCCCCGGACGCCTTCCCGGAAGCCCCACTGCGACTGGCCCCTCCCTCCCTCATTTCGCCGTCTCAATGGGGCAACGCCTTCTGGCCCTCCAACGTCCCAGTCTCCGCCGATCCCTTCACCCGCGGACTCGGCGAAATCACACGCTTCTCGACTCCACGGACCCTCGGGCCACTGCATTACACTCTCAGACTCAATTCAGCCGTCGTTTTCGACGACAACCCCACCCTCTCCAAAGCAAACAAACAGTCCGATCTGGAAGTGCTCATCGGCCCCGCACTCCGGCTCCAGCTTGGAGAGGCCCCATCCCAACTCCAGTTGGGAGCCACCTATTCGCTCGCCGCTTCACGGTTTCTGGAAAACCAAAACCAGGGACACCTGCAGCAAAGCGCGGCGCTGGACGCCCAATGGAACGCAAGCCGCCTGCGCATCATCCTTCGCGGGGGGGCAGAATCCCTGCGCAGCGGATCCCGCGACCTAGGCGAGCGCACCGCCCAGCGAAGCCACTTCGGGGGGATCACTGCGAATTATGCGCTCGGCGCGAAAACGTCAGTCGACCTTGGGGCTACCGCAAACCACTTCGGCGCCGACTCCGGACTGCGCTCCGACGACCTGCAGGCGCAAGCCTTCCTCAGCTACCAGATGAGTCCCAAACTCCAAATCGGAGCGGGCGGTGTCTCAGGCAATCTAAAACCCGAACAGGGGCAAAACCAGTCCTACAAGCAAGGCCTCCTCCGAACCGTCGTGCAGCCCACGGAGAAAATCTCCCTCAACACCTCCGTCGGGGCAGAGTGGAGATCCTATCAGGATGCATCCCCGGAGACGCAATCGCCGGTCTTTTCCCTGGGGGGCAATTGGCAGGCCACCGCCCGCACAGGCTTCACTCTGGAGGCGAGGCGGCGCATTGCTCCAGCAGCCTCGGTAGCTCAGCAAAATTTCACCCAGACAGCCGTCACTCTCGGTGCCTCACAAATGATCACGGAAACCGTCCAAGCCTCTGTCTCCGGTGGCTACGAACAGGCGAGCTACCGCTCGACTCTCAGTACGCTCATCGCGGACCGCAAAGACGATTACTACTTTGGAAGGGCTGCGGTGCGCTGGGCGTGGAAGCGGTGGTGCGATGTGGGGTTTTTTTACGAATTCACCCGAAACGATTCCTCAGGCACCCAAAGCCTCAGCTTTCGACGGAACCGATTGGGCCTCTCGCTGGGAATCACTTTCTAAAAACCATGAACTCACCAAACCCGCCGCGGACAGCGAGAGCCCCATGGGGGCTGCCGCGAATCGACGGACTCTGGATGAATGTCACGCTGGGACTCGCGATCGCTAACGTCCTGTGCGCCGCCCCACCTCCAGCAGCCATCCCCGTCACACCGTCCGAACGCCCCTCACAGTACCCAGCTTTCCCGGCCCAGTTGAGCCCACCATCAGCATCCTACCGGCTCTCCCCAAACGATGTCGTTCACATCCGCGTCTTTCAGGAGGAAGACCTCGAAACCTCCGCTCGAATCTCCAAAAACGGTACCATCCCATTCCCGCTCCTAGGGAACATCCCCATAGGCTCGCTCACCGTCCAGGAAGCCTCATCGAGACTGGAAGCCGCTCTGCGCGAGTACCTCGTTCGCCCCCAGGTCGCCCTCCGGATCATTGATTTTGCAAAACGCAAATTCACCGTGCTCGGCCAGGTGAGCCGCCCTGGTACCTTCGATTTTCCCGACGACAGCCCCCTCTCCTTGCTGGAGGGAATCGGAATGGCCGGTGGGTATACGCGCATCGCAAACCCCTCCAAGATCACCGTCAAACGGGTGACCCCGGCAGGAGAACAAATTTTCGAACTCAACGGAAAAAAAATGGCCCGGGAGAAAAGTGCCCCCCGTTTTGATCTTCTGCCGGGGGACACCGTCGTCGTCGAAGAGAGCCTTTT
>JBANFR010000165.1:0-6979 GCA_037975925.1 Verrucomicrobiota bacterium | reverse complement strand
AATAGCAGCCGGCGTTGGGTGGGTGACCGTTCCCTTCGGAGGAACGGGTAGTGGGCTGAGTTCGTCGAATCCTCCGGTCGTCGTTTTCTCTGGCGGCGGTGGTTCCGGTGCAAGCGCGTCTGCGACGGTGGTCGATGGGAAGATTACCGCGGTAACCATGTTGACCCAGGGTGCTGGCTACACCTCGGCCCCGAGCGTTTCCTTCCAGGTCGGCGGAGTCACCTTGCCGGGAACAAGGGCGAGCGCCGTACTTAATACGGGCGCCGCGTACAGCTGGTTCAAGGGCACTTCCGTCGAGAATGGGCTCAGGATTCCGGAAGCTACGGGTCCGCAGTGGGGGATCTCCTCGACCGTTGATCCGTCCAGACCTGATACGGTGTCCGGAGTTTACACTGTCAGAGCCGCAAACACTGCGGGTACTGGTGAGTTGCAGGATGAGTTCGGCAACCGCGGAGCTTGGTGGGTGGTTCTCCAATGGGCTCCGCAGATTCTGACTTATCCCGCTCAGTCAACCGAGGTCGTGTCTGGGGGCGAGCTGAACCTGTCGGTGGTGGCGACGGCCTCCTCGAGGCCGAACCCGGTCAGTTACCAATGGTATTTCAACTCGAATCCAGCGAATCAGGACCCCGCGAACTACATTGCGGTGAAGGATAGCAACGATGGGCTGATTGAGGGCGCTCAGACACCGAATCTGAGGATCCGCAATATTTCCTCCTCGAATGCGGGCCGATACTTCGTGCGCGTGAGCAATAGTGTGCGGGGTGCTACGCGGACCGCGGACAGCCTCACTGACGGATCTGTATATTATGGAGCAGTGCAAGTGTTGGACAAATCGCAGTTCACCACGCCGGTGATCACTGCGCTCAGGGCCGGCACTAATTCCTCGGATCTTCGAATTGTTTCCAGTGGGTCTAGTTATGGCACTGTGGAGGGGAGATCTGTGTTGTTGAGGGTGGATGCGACGGGTGGAGCCCTCAACTACCAGTGGTTCCGTGATCGGATACCGTTGCTTGGCCAGACCGGTCAGACTTTGACGCTAACGGAACCCTTGGCCACTCAATCCGGCAACTATTCCGTGCGCGTTTCCAATGCGAAAGGCCTCAGAGAAGCCCGTCTCCGGGTGAACGTTTCCCTCAATAGGGCTTTCTCAGCTCGCGTCCAGAGGGCGACCGTGACCGTTGATACTCAGAATCTTACGTCCTTCTTCACATCTCCGAGGTTGCCGGAGACCGGTGAGATCATGGCGGGCACGAGGATCAGACTGTTCGGGGGCGTTGTTGCTGGCAAATCGTTGCGCGGCTGGCAGATCACGAACACGCCGGCGAATTCACAAGGGTCGCCCACGTCGGTCACAGTCTCGGGTGCTTCGGCCCAGTTTGTGGTGGGGCCGGGCACGACGGTGGTGACGCCGAGAGTGGGGCGGAGTTTTGCGGGCACCTACTCGGGGTTGTTGTCCACGGAAAAGCCTTGGACGGAAACCGGGGCGGCTGCGGCCTCGGTGGATCCCTCCTCGGTGCGCGGTTTGATCCGGGTGACGGTGTCTTCGAACGCTAGCGTCTCGGGTACAGTGACTATAGAGGGCATGCCTTACACGTTTGTCACCACACTCAATGTGGACGGGTACGGTTCGTTCACGATCACCACGCGCGATGGGACGAAGGTGAAGGGGGCCCTGCAATTGGACGGCGGCGACGGGTCCGTGGACGGAGGGATGCTATGCACGATTGGGCTGGACGAGTCCCTTCCGGCACTGAGCTTGCCCGCGAAGACCGTGGGCGGAGCATTGGATGCTGAACGGAAAACCTTGTATTCGTTGGCTGCCTCGAGCAACGAGGCTTCCTTCAGCGAAAGCCGGTACACGGCAGCGATTGCGCGTAATGACTCTTGGTCTTCGCTCGGGAGGGCTGGATGCCTAACCGTCCAAATCCGAGGCACCCAGGCTCTGATTTTTGGTTATTTGGGTAACGGAACAACCTTCACCTTCGCCGGATCGGGCGTGGCTCGTTTCCCTGACACGGCGGGTGAAGACTGGAATGCCAGGAGTCAGGCTGCCGGGGCTTCTGCGGGCCAGCTGGCGCAGCTCTCGATGGGCGAGGGTTTGAAGAAGGAAACCAACAGCGTTTCTTTGGTGATCTACGCACCAGGGGAAAGCTCTGCGAGGCCAATCACGCAGCCGCTGGTGGGAGCGATGGTGTTCTCTACCCAGGGGGTCTTTGGGTCTTTGGGGCTCATTGACGTCCGCTCTCCGGGTACCAGTACGGCCCGGCCGGAGTACTCACACAACCTCGTGCGCGGTTTTGGTTTCACGCCCACGGACACTGGCTTCAACCTGGGATTGGCTGGGACGGATGGCTCAACCGGGAGTGTGAGAGTCTCCGGCGCCTTGTTGGCGAGCCCGTTTGACTCCGACGGCAAGAAGGCGGCGCTGTATTCATCCTCGAGTTACCCGATCAGTAGCGCGCGGTACCCGAGAGGGAACGCGATAGACACCCAGGTGCTGAGCGTGACGAGCTTTGGGTCGAGTTTTGTCCGCCGGGATCCTATGGCAAGCGAGTCTGTGGCCAGCAATGTCAGCAGCGTGCAGGGAATCAAGTGGCTCTCCTCGACTGGGGGAAGTAGCGCCAGTGCGGAGGCGGGTCTCTACAGCACCTCCTTTACGGAGCAGAATGCGGACTTCCAGGTTTCCCCTTCGCGGTTGGGGACCGTTCCTCCGGTTCAATTCTCTGAAAACAGCGACACGGTGACGACGCGGGTCTACGGGGTGATTCTGCAGTCCGACTCTCCGGCTGGGGTTGCCGGGGGCCGCGGATTCCTCATCCGTGGTAATTCCCGAGAATCCTTGAGCAATACCCTTGGCATCAACGAGGTTGAGGCGGCCACGAGCGCCCAGAACGCAGCGGTGCTCACCTTCCGCACTGAGGCAACCATGTTGGTTCCCAAATAGACCCTAGACGAGGGCGATTCCTCTCCCGCGCTCCGGCAAATATCTGGGGCGCGGGCTGAAACGTTCGGTTGGGGTAGAGGAATCTTTGTTGCTTCAGAAAAGCTGACTAGGGAAACTCCCGAGAGAATGTCTCCTGCCCGTTCCCCTTTGTTTGTCATTTTCCTGACGGTCTTTATCAGCATGGTCGGATTCGGGATCGTGATTCCCGTCCTCCCGGTTTACGCAAAGCAGCCCCCTTTTCTGCTCGGGCCAGCGGAGCTGGGCTGGCTGGTCGGGATCTTTTCGCTGGTGCAACTGGTCTTTGCCCCGGTGTTTGGGCGAATTTCCGATCGCATCGGCCGAAAGCCTGTCCTGCTCTTTAGCGTAATCGGTACGGCGGTGGGCTTCTTTGTGATCGGGCGCGCCGAAGCGGCGTGGATGCTGTTTTTGGGGCGAGTGATTGATGGGGCGAGCGGCGGCAACATTGGGACCGCACAGGCCTGTGTTGCTGATGTGACCCCGCCAGACCGTCGCTCGAAGGCGATGGGCATGATTGGCGTGGCCTTCGGATTGGGGTTCATCATGGGCCCCGCTTTGGGCGGGTTGTTGGCCTCGTACTCCCATTCGGCGCCATTTTATTTTGCGGGAGCTCTCTCCGTGGCGAACGCACTTTTGATTTGGCTCCGGCTGCCGGAGACGTACCCGGCGGAAAAAAGGGCATTGGGTTCGCAGCGGGCGACCCTCGGTGAGTTGTTCGCGGGTCAACGAGCCTCGTCTATTGGGCTGCTTCTCCTAGCATCTCTGCTTTCCACCACGGGCTTTGCATTCATTCATGTGCTCTTCGCCCTGTTTTGCGGGGACCGTTTCCAGTGGAGTCTTCGGGAAACCAGTTACGCCTTTGCTTACGTCGGGATCCTCGCCGTTTTTGTCCAAGGCGGATTGCTGAGGCGTCTTTTGAATCGGAACATTGAGAAGCAGATTGCCATCTTTGGGGCTTTCACGCTCGCGATCAGCCTGTTCTGGCTGCCGCGAGTTCATGGAGTGAGTGCCTTCATGGGAAGCTGTGCGCTCATGGCTCTGGGCAACGGGCTCCTCACTCCGACGCTTACGGGCATGGCGTCGCGTTGCGTTTCGGGTTCAGCACAGGGTCGCCTCATGGGTCTGATGACCTCCGCAGGAAGCTTGGGCCGTTTCTTAGGTCCAGCTCTCGCCGTGATCCCGTTACCCCTCAACTTCTCTTCCCTAGGCCGTCCGCTGACAGGCGACGTGCTCCCTGTCGTCGATCATGGCTATGCGGTGTCCTTCTCCGTCGGTGCCGCTCTGGTGGGAGCCTCGATTCTCTGTGTCGGTTTGCTCCGACTACCCAAACCCGAGTCCGCAGCCTAGGGAGAGATCTGATACCATGGAATTTGCACCCAATCTTGAGGATGGACCCGGCGACGTGGTGTCCAAAGCCATGCGGGGCTTGGTGTTGACGGATAAGATGGTGTCCGAGCGCAGTGGATTGACCCTCTCCCAGGTCGTTGACCTACGGAATGGTCTTTGGGACGAATTCGGTGCGCGGAAAATAGCGCCGGTGCTCGGTCTTGATGCTGATGGTCTGGTGGGTCTTGCGCAGAAGAGCCTCGTCCCGCCTCCCATCGAGCTCCCTCAGTGGGCTCCGTTTTCGACGGCCTTTGAGGACATGAGTGTCAACTCCTACTTGGGATGGGACTCCACCTCGCGGGAGGCCATCGCCTTTGACACGGGCTCGGACTGCTCTGGTGTTTTGGAAATGATCCGAAGTGAGGGTCTTGTGCTGAAGGCCATTTTCCTGACGCACACCCATGGCGATCACATTTTCGACCTCGATCGACTTCGTGAGGCCACGGGTGCGCTGGCTTTTGTGAATGAGCGAGAGGCTTTGGACGGCGCGGAATCCTTCGTTGCGGGTCGGAGTTGGCGGTTTGGCAGGCTGCAGGTAGACACGCGTTTCACGTGGGGACACTCCCGCGGCGGAACCACGTACGTAATCTCCGGTCTCTCGCTGCCCGTCGCTGTGGTGGGGGACGCCCTTTTTGCGGGATCGATGGGAGGGGGCGGGGTCTCTTATCGAGATGCCATCCGGACAAATCGGTCGGAGATTTTCACTCTCGCTCGGGAGACGGTGCTGTGTCCGGGACACGGGCCCATGACCACGGTGGATTGGGAACTGCGGCACAACCCCTTTTTTGGACCGAGTGCTCTGTCTCTGTAACGGGTACTTGTGCTGAGACGGCCGGCTGGCCACGCGTGGCCAGCGCTTCCTGCTCTCACGGATGTTCGAGAGCGTAGGCGAGGAGCTTTGCGCTATCCTCCCAGATTCCGGGTTTGTTCGTGTGCATCACGACTGCAATCGCCTCTTTGCCCTCGCGAGAGGCTGCGCTCGCGAGCACTTGTTGAGCCGGAATGGTGTATCCTGTTTTGACGCCAATGCAGCCGGGGAACTTTCCCAAAAGCCGGTTGTGATTGGTGAGCGGAATCACCCCCCGGGGAGTGTCCCAAGGGGCCTGGCGGGTTGCTACAATCTGGCGAAAGAGAGGCTGCGACATCGCCGCCCGCGTAATCAGCGCGAGATCCCTCGGGGTAGTGTAGTGCTCGGGGTGATGCAGGCCGTGAGGGTTGGCGAAGTGGGTGTTAGTGCATCCCAGCTCCCGGGCGCGACGATTCATCTTTTCGGCAAACGCTTCGATGCTCCCGGCATTGTCGCGTCCCAAAGCGTGGGCAACGTCGTTGGCGCTCTTGAGCAGCAGCCCGTACAGCATCTGACGCCGACTAAACTGCTCGCCCGCGTGAATGGACAGGCTGCTCTCTCCAACGCGAGCGTCCTCCTCGGTGACCTCCACGGGCTTGTCCAAACCCCCGGACTCGATGACCAGAAGGCCCGTCATGATCTTGGTCGTACTTGCCGGATAGTACCGGGTGTCCGCGTTTTTTTGAAAAAGGGTATCCCCGCTCCAGGCATCCACGACGATTGCGCCCTTAGCCGCCAAATCGAGGGCTCCGGCTGCGGCCACCGGAGGCGCCGTTGGGGCGGCCATCGATTTCGACGCTTTAGAAGGAGCGGCCTTGGAGGGCTTGCGCGCTTTGGAAGGACTTTTAGCAGGGGCTTTGGAAGGCTGGGATCGTGTTGGTTTCTTGTCCCGGGCCCAAGTGCTTCCGGCGGGCCAAACGATGAGCGAAGTCAGGAATAGGAGAAACGGCAGGCGGCGGAGCATGGGGTGATTCCCTATTCTGGAGGAAAACGAATGATTTTTCCACCTACCATCACCCAAGGCACGGGCGCGCTGAAGGCCACGACGGCCTCGGGGGCCGTCTCAAGAGGACCGGAATAGGGGATGGAGATGAGGTCCGCATGTGCGCCCCCCCGGATGCAGCCGAGGCGTCCTGTTTCCCGCAGAGCCCTTGCGGGGGCGAGGGTGACCATGTGCAGCAGGTCATCCGGGGTGAGTTCCGGGTGCTTTTCATGAACCCGGCGCAACTCGGTCAGGAGGCTCAGGGTGTCTGTGCTGGCGAGGCTGTCTGTGCCGATGCAGATATTCACGCCTGTCCCAGCGAGCCGGATCATGGGGAAGGGGCGGTGACCGAAGTAGGCGTGGCTTCCCGGACAGTGAACCACGTGGGGGAGTTGACCCGGGGAGAGAGCGCTCAAAAGATTAAAATCGGAGGTCTCCAGCTCGTTGAGGTGGGCAAGAATCCAGTCGGGTCCAATGGCCCCATTGCGCCAAAGCCATCCGAAGGGGGTATCCAATCCACAGTCGTGCATGGGCCGGTTGAGACCGGCGAGAAAGGCGTAGAGGGGCCCGGTGCCATGCTCAAACATTGCGGCCTCCTCTGGAGATTCACTGACGTGTGTCGTCAGGAGCATTCCATGAGCTTCCGCACATGCCCGGGCCAGTCGATAGAGAAGGAGGGAGGCGGTGTAGGGGGCGTGGGGGTTGAGCCCAAAGCGGGACAGGGGGTCCTGGCGTTCCCCGAAAAATTCGAGAGCCCCCTCCACGACCGCTTCCGAGGTTTCCCGGTGGCGGATGTCGATCA
>JBANFR010000164.1:0-7032 GCA_037975925.1 Verrucomicrobiota bacterium | reverse complement strand
GTTCTGCGTGCGAACAGTCTGGGGAGTAAAGCGGAGCAGAGGAGTACGAGGGTGGATGGGAGCAGCGGGAATCGTTTTTCGAAGAGGGAAAAGACCCAAGTGGCTAGGGGAAGCTGGATCCAAGCTGCTCCTAGAACCGCAAATCTCCAGCGCCGGGAGTCGACTGCGGTTGCCACCCATGCCATTCCGAGGGAGAGAGAGAGGAGGATGAGAGTTTCGAAAGGAACGCGAGATGCCTCGGGAGTGGGCGCGGAGGGAACAATTTTAAGCAGCGCCAGCAGGATTTCTGCGGATCGAGTGAGCCCGAATGCCGAAAAACTGCACAGGAGGCAGAGGGTAAGGCGCGGCTGGCGGTTCAGGCGGTCGAGGTGTTCCACAAGGTGCTGGAGGAGAGCAGGAGGCGCGCCATCGACTCGGGAGAAGGATGGCGTCTGCGTCTCCCATTTGTCAGACTCTAACCATGTTGAATGTTGTGCTGGTGGAGCCCGAAATCCCGCCGAATACCGGAAACATTGGTCGGCTTTGCCTGGCCACGGAGAGTGTGTTGCATTTGGTCGAGCCATTGGGTTTCTCTCTGGACGACCGCATGCTCAAGCGTGCCGGTCTCGACTACTGGCAATGGGTGAGGGTCTGCCGCTGGCCCTCGTGGGAGGCCTTCGTGGAAGCACAGCCCGCTACGGCGAGAATGTTTTTTTTGACGACGAAGGCCGAGCGTCCCTACTGGGATCACGTGTTTGAGGAGGGAGACTTTCTTGTTTTTGGGCGGGAGACCCGCGGGTTACCCGAGTCTCTCCTCTCGGGCAACCGAGCGCGCTGTTTAACGATCCCGATGGCGGAGAAGACTCGGAGTCTCAATCTGGCCACGTCGGTGGGAATTGTGTTGTACGAGGGGGTGCGGCAGCTCCGGGCGAAAAAAGGCGGAGTTTAGCGCAGAACGGTCCCGTTCTGTGGCGATCTTTTCTGCCAAAGACCGGCTCGCAATGGGGCGCAGAAGGAGGGATTCTGCTGGGGCCCAATTGTTGGGGGAGTGGCGATGGAAGAGGCTGCCAGAGGCGGAGGAAGCCATGAACTCGAAGACGCACGGCGAATCTGACAGCCGAAGAGGCCGGAGGTTTACGGTCGGTAACGCTGCGCGATTGGCATCTTGCGTCCTACGCCGAAGGCTTTCTGGGTCACCTTGAGTCCAGGCGGCGCCTGCGCTCTCTTGTACTCATTCAAAATGACCCGACGAATGACCCAGCGGACTGTGGCCTCATCGAATCCTTGGGCGATGATTTCCTCTGGAGCGCACTGCTCTTCGACGTAGAGGCGGAGAATCGGATCGAGGACCTCGTAAGGGGGGAGGGTGTCCTGGTCTCTTTGGTCGGGCTTGAGTTCGGCACTCGGGGGTTTACGGATGGTGTTCCAAGGAATGACCTCCTCCGAGCGGTTGATCCAGCGGGCGAGCCGGTAGATGTCCGTCTTTGGGACGTCGCTAATTACAGAGAGGCCGCCGCACATATCTCCGTAGAGGGTGCAGTATCCGACGGCCATTTCGCTTTTGTTGCCGGTGGAAAGGACGAGGTGTCCCAGTTTGTTAGAGAGAGCCATCAAGGTCATTCCACGAAGGCGAGGCTGCATGTTTTCCTCCGTTTCGTTTTCGGCGAGTCCGGCGAAGAGGCCGCCGAACTGCTCCTGAAAAACTTCAAACGAATGTTGGATTGGGATCTCGAGAAATTGGATCCCGAGCTTGCGCGCGAGGTTTGCGGAGTCTTCGACGCTCCCAGTGCTCGAAAATCGGGTGGGCATCGTCACGCCGAGCACTTGTTCTGCTCCAAGCGCCTCAGCCGCAATCGTTGCTACCACTGCGCTATCGATTCCGCCACTGAGCCCGAGCACCGCAGATTGAAAGCCGCACTTGGTTGCGTAGTCCCGGAGTCCAAGAACCAGTGCCTCGAAGAGCACTTCTTCGGGGAGATTCGAACGAGTGGGAGTGGGGGGGGCCTCGAGTTGGCCTACCGCGAGGCTTTCGCGGAAGGCCGGCAGTTGGAGCCTGAGTTGACCGTCGGCTCCCACCAATACCGAATTTCCATCGAAGACGAGTTGATCGTTGCCGCCGAAACAGTTGCAGTAAGCGATGGGAACTTGGTGGTGTCGGGCAACGTCCGCGAGCATTTGGATTCGGCGTTCCGGTTTGCCGATCGAGAAGGGGGAGGCGCTGAGGTTGACGATCAGCTCCGCGCCTTGGGAGACGAGGGATTCCACGGGAGACTGCCCGTAGAGCGGTCGTGGCAAGAAGGCGTCTGTCCAGATGTCCTCGCAAAGAGTGATGCCGACCCGTTTTCCAGCGAGCAAGATGGGGGCGATGTCGCTGGCTGGCTCGAAATAGCGCGCCTCGTCAAAAACGTCGTAGGTCGGGAGGCGGGACTTGAAGGTGGAGGCGAGGAGTTTGCCGTTTTGGAGCACGGCAGCGGCGTTGCGGAAGGGAGCGCCTGCGGCGGGGTTGGGCTCCACGTATCCGACGATCAAAGGGACATCTCCGACGACTTTAGCTAGTGAATCGAGCGCCTCGAGATTTCTCGAGAGGAAGCGCGATTGAAACAAAAGGTCGAGCGGGGGGTAGCCGGTGATGGCGAGCTCTGGAGTGAGGACGAGATCGGCGCCTTTTTGAATGAGCTCGAGGTAGGAACGGGCAAGGAGATCGCGGTTCCATTCCAGGTCTCCCACGGTGGGGTTGATTTGCGCGAAACCGATTTTCATGTTCCTTGGGAGCCGGGGTCTGAGGCGGAGGGGCCCCCTTCATTGAGTTCCGCCAGAACTTCGGGGTCCCGGACATCGGCCCACGAGCCAGCCAGTTCCAGGGCGCGGACACCGCCTTTGGAGTGTGCCAGATCACGAATGGCGTCGGTCAGTTCGAATTCCCCCCGGGGCGAGCGTTGGAGTCGGGCGGTGTACTCAAAAATGGAAGGGCGGAAGCTGTAAATTCCGGCGTTGTACCAAGGACTAGGGGCTGGGCCGGCGGGTTTTTCGATGAGGTCAATCAAATCGAATGCCTCGTTGACTACCACGCAACCGCCCTTGGCCATCTCTTCTTCGTTTCGTTTCACACTGACAAGTGCCTCGTGGTTCCCGAGATCGCAGAGGCGTCGGTAGTTTTGCGGGTCCACCAAAATATCGCCGTAAGACAATATAAAGGGGTCTTCGCCTACAAAGTCCCGGGACAATTCCACAACGCGGCCCGTGCCATCCTGGACAACCTGAGTCGCGTATTCGATGTGAATGCCGTGTGCGGATCCGTTTTGAAAAAAATTCTGAACAACTTCGGCCCGATAACCGACCACGATTTGGACGCGGGAAACTCCGGCGTCACGGAGGCCTTCGACAATGTGCTGCAGGATTGGCTTTCCCCGCACAGAGATCATTGGCTTGGGCAGGGCATCGGTAAGTTCCCGCATGCGGGTTCCTCTTCCGGCGGCGAGGAGGACGGCTTTTTGGACTTTGTTCATTGGACAAGCTCGGCGACTGGAGCGGACGAAGCGCTGGGGGGCAGTACGGTTTGGGTGGAACGTGCTGGGGCGGTTTTCACGGGTTCCAAGGGTCGGCCCTCGGCCACCCAGCGATCGAATAGCTTCCATCCCCGTTTGAGCAGTCCGGAGGCTTCAGTGAAGCGGTCTTGAGATCCCAGTACCACGACCTCCAACCGGCGCGGGATCGTGTAAAAGGTGTCGCCCTCCTTGTACGCCTCGGGAGGCCTGGCCGCAGAAATCACCAGGCACTGGCCTGAATTTTTGCTGGTGCCGGTTTTCACGCCATCAATCGCCTCTTTTCCGAGGAGTTCGTTTGTGTTCCGCAGTCGGTATTCGCTGGACTGTCCATCGCGGCGGCGGATGACGATGCGGCGGGTTTCCTGCGAGACGTAGTAGCGGAAGGCGGGATTGCTCATCGCATAGACGGTGAGTTTGGCGACGTCCTGAGCGGTTGAGTAGGGGCGGCGCCACTCCAAGCCCTCGAGGCCGTGGGCATTGAGAAAACGCGTGTTGCGCATGCCCAGTTTTCTCGCGAGGGCATTCATTTGGGAGACGAAGGAGACGATGGGAGGCTGGGAAGATTCGCCGCCCAGCGAGCGGCCCACGTGGTCGGCCAGGGTCTCGGCAGCTGCATTATCCGACGGGAGAAGGCACGCGTACAGAAGCTCGCGGAGGGAAATTTTGTCTCCAGGAGCGAGGCCGAGTCCCCGGGAATTTTGCAGTTCCGACGAGAGGGCTGGAACCGTGGCGAGCTGGTCTAAGTTCTGGTTGCTCGCCTGCGCCCAATCCAGCACCACGGCTGCCGTGGCGATTTTGGTGAGACTGCTGATCGGGAGCTTTTTCGAGGAGTTCAAACTGTCGAGAACGTGTCCCGTTTGATGATCAACCACGACGTAAGCGGCAGCGGTCGTTTGCTGCGCGTTTGCGGGCGGAGTGAGCGAAAGAGCGGCGGCACACAGCGCACCCAACATGAGCGGAAGGCGGGGCAACGATTTCATGGAAAAGATGCAGTCCTCTAGGACAATAGAGGTGAGCTCGAACAAGGCAAGGTCGGCAATCCAATCACCGTTAGCCGAGGTGTTTAAAGACAAGCGGTGGCCTTGAGCCAGCTCTCTGCTTTCCGCTCAGGAGGGTTTGGCCCAAGCTGGGTGTCCTATGGCTCAATATGCAGGGGAGAACCTCGCAGTCGTCTTTTCCTCCTTCGGCGTTCCCAGCGATGTGGCGTGTTGCGCGGAGTGGCCTGTTCCCAGTTTGAGTACTGGCGAAGCACTGATTGAGATGGAGGCTGCGCCGATAAATCCGGCGGACCTGAACGTTTTGGAGGGAAAATACGGCACACTGCCCCCGCTTCCCGCAGTACCCGGTGTGGAGGGCGTGGGGCGAATCCTGAGAGTTGAAGGAGGCTCGGGCGCGATCGGTCCCGGAGATCGGGTGATTTTGCCAAGGGGCATTGGCACGTGGAGGCGTCGCGTCGTTGCGAGGACAGTGGATCTGATCACAGTGCCCGAGAGTGTTCCGGTTCAGCAGGCAGCCATGCTGAGAATCAACCCGGCCACCGCTTATGGAATGCTGCACAATTTCTGCGCGCTAGAGGCGGGCGAGTGGGTGATGCAGAACGCGGCCAATTCAGGGGTGGGACGTTCGGTAATCCAAATCGCAAGGGCCTGTGGCTGGCGGACCGTGAATGTGGTGAGGCGTGAGAGCTTGCGCGCGGAGCTGGAGGCGATCGGGGCCGATGTCGTTCTTGTGGAGGGGGAGGGGCTTTCGCGTCGAATTCGCGAGGCGACGGGTGGAGTTGCCCCCCGGCTGGGATTCAACGGTGTGGGGGGAGAGAGCGCTCTTGCATTGGCTAATGCAATCGCGGAGGGAGGGACGCTGGTGACCTACGGGGCCATGGCTCGCCAGCCACTGCGCATCCCGAACGGTTTACTCATCTTCAGGGATGTCCGATTTTGCGGATTTTGGGTGACGCGCTGGTATGATGTCATGTCGGAGGTGACTCGTGCAGAGCTGTTTCAGCGGCTCATTGGGTGGGCTGAATCGGGGGTGTTGTGTACGCCGGTGGAGGCGGAGTATTCGCTGGAGCGGATTCGGGACGCGCTTTTGCATGCGCAGCGGCCGGAGCGTTGGGGAAAGGTGCTTCTGCGTCCGTAGGGGAGTGGCGAGCCGGCGGGGGCGGGGGCGGGAAAAGGTTTGCTCAAATTAGTACGTGTGCGTATTAATTGGGGCGGCTCGAGTCTCTTCCCCTTCCTCCCCATGAAGTCGTGCGCTGCCCTCCTCCTTCCGTTTCTCCTCTCCCCGCTGCCCTCCCTCGCCGCCCCCAAAAAAACGCCGCCAGAGCGGCCTGATCGCCAAAGTCCTCCTGCCGCGGTGTCCCTCCCCACGGGGGTCTCTGGCTGGCTTGACTGGCGGGGTCCGGATCACAACGGGACAACTCCCGAATCCGGACTGCCGACGGTGGTGGATGCGCAAAAACCCCTCTGGAAGGCAGCCCTCCCCGGTCAATCGACGCCGGTCATTTTTAGGGGACGCTTGTTCATCAATGGATACCTTGGTGACGGCCCGGACCTCCAAGAGGTGGTAGCCTGTTTTGATGCGGAAACTGGCGAGAAGCTTTGGCAGCACGCCTTCAATGACTTCCTGAGCGACACCATTTATTTGCGCTACTCCACTTCCAGTCCGACCATCGATGCTGAAACGGGTAATGTGTATGTGCAAGGGACTCAAGGACTACTGTCTTGCTTCACCCGCGACGGCAAACTTTTGTGGCAGCATTCTCTCATGGAGGAGTTGGGGCGTCTGACTTTCCCCAATTCGCGGACCGCGTCTCCGGTGATTGACCGGGAATTGGTGATCACGCGGGGGATCACTTCCAACTGGGGAGCCCACGGGCCGGCGGGGGATCGCTTTTACGCCTTTGACAAAAAGACGGGTGAATTGGTGTGGACCAGCGCTCCCGGAGAGCGGCCCCAAGACAACACGTTTTCGCATCCGCTCCTCACTTGGCTGGATGGAAAGCGCGTGTTGATTTCTGCTGGGGGCGACTCGACGGTGGTTGGAATCAACGCTCGCACGGGGGATCCTCTCTTCCGGTTTCCGGCGGCGAAGGCTGGAGCCAAGGGCGGGATCAACGCCGCCGTTCTTCGGTACAAGGAATCGCTGTTGGTGATCCACGAGTCAGAAAACCTCGATACGAGCGAAGTCGGGAGATCGGCAGCGTTCCGGATTCCGAAGGATATCAAGGTTCCCGAACCCGGGAAACCTCAGGTCCTCGATGCCAAGGATTTAGAGTTGTGGCGCAATCCCCTGGGCAATTTGGCCAGTTCGCCGTGTCTGGTTGGGAATCGGCTTTTTCTGGTGACGGGTACTGGCGAAGTTGCTGCGACGGATGCGGACACGGGCAAGGTGCTGTGGAAAAAGAAGCTGGCTCCGGAGCAGCGGCAGAGTTCGCCGGTGTATGCGGGCGGAAACTTGTACGTGGCGGTTTATATCGCTGATTCGGGGGCAGCGGCGGCTGCAGCAACGG
>JBANFR010000163.1:0-7131 GCA_037975925.1 Verrucomicrobiota bacterium | reverse complement strand
GATTGCGATCGTGCCAAAAAGCGGCCCGCACGACGCCGTTTGCGGGGAACCCTGCGGGGTGAGCACGACCCGGGACAGGGTCGCCACCGGGAGACGGGTCCAGGGAATCCAGCCGCCGAAGGGGTCGTTGAGGGGCACTCCGTCCAGAAGGACGGTGCAACGGCTGGCGCCATTGGGGGAGGCGTTGCCGAGGGTGGCTCCCTGTGCGGTCGGGTGGGCACTGAGACTGTCGGAACGGCGGAAAAGACTGAAACCTGGAATTTGGCGAAGCGTCCCGTCCAGAGAGCGTTGAGGGGAGGCTCGGAGCGTCTCCAGGGTAAGCGTACCGCTGCGAAGGGGGGAGAGGAGGTCGGCCGAGACGGTGAATTCGGGAAGGGTTTCGGTGCGGGAGGCGGATGATTCCAGTGGAGAAGCTGCGCCCGAGGGGAGGCTGGGGGTCAGAAGGAGAGCCAGTGCCCAGGAGCGCAGGCACCTGAAACTCATGGTTTCTTTGGAAGCGCAAATGCCACCCAGGCATCACCCGATTCGCCCCCCAGTTTTCCACCGCCCGTGGCAGGGAGCACAATGTACTGGCGGCCACCCACCTCATAGGAGGCAGGGGGGGCCGTTCCCAGGAAGGGCAGGGCATAACTCCAGAGCTCTTTGCCGGTGTCGGCATCAAAGGCGCGGATGCGTTTGTCCCAAGTTCCGCTCGCAAAAACGAGGCCGGACGCGGTGACCATCGCGCCCCCGAAGTTTTCCTGACCGGTGACCGGAATTCCCTGACGGGTCAGTTCGGGGTACTCGCCAAAGGGCACGCTCCACGCCTTTTTCCCCGTGTTGAGGTCGATGCACACGAGGCTTCCCCAAGGCGGTGTACAGCCCGGGTACCCCTGGGGGTCCCTCAGTTTTTGGAATCCGCCGAAGGTCCACCGGGGCGGTCCGGGAGGGGTGTTGGGCAATTCCGGGCGGTCCCGGCAGAGCAGAAAGTCCAGGAGAGGCTTGAGCTGCTCTTCCGTGAGGAAGGGCAGGGCGGGCATTCCATTGCGCCCGGAGTGGAGAATGGTGCGAATTTCCGCTTCCCCGAGACGGTGACGCAGCCCGAGCAAAGGCGGGGCGTGGCCAACTCCCCTGCGGTCGGCGGCGTGGCAGGCGACACAAACACTCTGGTACACCTTTTCGCCGGCGGTGGGGGGGACGAGCGGAGGCGGGTCGTTATCGCGGAAACACGTGATTTTCCACGGGATTTCATTGGAGGTGACGTAGAGGAAACCCCGAGAGTCGGCGGCCGCCCCGGTCCATTCCGCGCCGCCATGGATGTTGAACATCAGGGTGGGCCGGGCCTCGTCAAAGGAGGGGAAGGGCCCGTGGTTGCCGCGCTGAAAGATGGGGAGGATGGCATCCCGCGCGGTCGGCTGGGTGGGGATGTCCGCTTCCGTGTAGGCGCTCCGTGCAAACGGCTCCGGCAATTCCGGGGCCGGCTGATAGGGCGCGGTTTCATCGCCGGGAAGCCCGTGAGTGTCGACACGCACGAGCCGGAAATCATAGAGGGGCTGGCCCGTGACGCGGTCCAGAAGGAGCGTGTTTCCAACTTTGGTGACTTGAGCGACCGCATCAACGGCGATGCCGTGGCGTTGCACGGTGACGAGGTTGGGCGGGGCGGGGATGTCCCAGTCCCAGATATCGTGGCGGAGCTCCTGGAAATGCCACAGCCGTTTGCCGGAAAGGGCGTCGATGGCGATCAGACAATTGGAGAAGAGATTGTCTCCCTTGTGGTTCATTCCAAAGTAGTTTGGCTTTGGCGATCCCGTCGCCACGTAGGCGATGCCCCTCGAATCGTCCATGGCCATGCCACCCCAACAGTTTGCGCCGGACTCGATCTTACTCCACGTTTCGTGCCCGTACTGACCCGGCTCAGGACGGGTGGCGAAGGTCCACAGGAGTTGGCCCGTGCGGGCGTCGTACCCGTACACGTCGCCGACGTAACCCGGCAACACGAGCACGTGTTGGTGCATGGCACCCACGGCGGTGGTTCCTTTGGGGACAGACACGGTGCCGCCCTGCCCGAAGTTGGCGATGGGCTTGCCCGTGTCGGGATCCAGGGCAACGAGCCACGGGCCGTCTCCGTAAAGAAGACGGGGAGGATGGTTGGCGTCGCCCTTCCAATACAGAAGGCCGCGCCGGGCGGGAGTGGAGGGGTTTTTCCCCAAGGAGGACAAGGAGAAGCGCCAGCGCTCCTTGCCCGTGGCGGCATCCACTGCGACGAGATTTTTGCCCGGAGTGGGGGTGTACAAAGTGCCGCCGACGATGATGGGATTACACTGGATATTGCCGATTCCGTCTCCGGAGCGGTACGTCCAGGCCACTTCCAGCTGAGACACGTTGAGGCGGTCGATTTGCCGAAGCTCCGAAAAGCGGTTGGAGCTGTTGCCACCCAGAGAGCGTTCCCAGTTCGCCGTATTTCCCAAAGCCACTCCGCCATTTGCCCGGGTGAGTTCCTCCGGGCGGGCGGCCGGAAGAACCCAGACCGGCGGGAGATCTTGCCGGGATTGCACCGCCGGAGCCGACGCAACCGACGGGGTGGGAGGCGTCTGGAGGGGCGGATTCGAGTGGGCCTGAAAGGGCAGTCCGTGGGTGGCTGCGAGCATCAGCAGCCACGGGAGCGATGCGGAGGGACGAGGGGGGTACATAAGGATGGGCGCAGAGAAACTCTGCGAGGCGGTGGTGTGCTGATGAGGGACCCGTTTGGGCCCGGTTTCGAGTGACTTGCTGTTGGATTCGCCCTCTCAAGGCAAAGCGCATGCCACATACCCTGTCGGCATCTGATCCGCGCCGACATTGCAGGGGCGGGGGGCGATTCCGCCCAGGGCAGGATGTTTGATGCGGAATGGAAGGGGGGAACTCAGGGAGTCGCCTTGAAGGTCCGGTAGGCCGGTTTGGGGCCCGCCGGTGATCCGTTGAATTGTGCGCATACCCACTGGAGTCCCTCCAGATTGTCCAAAAGTCGGGCTTCTGCGTCCGCACCGGTGTGGTTGAGGATCCCGATGGGTCCGGAGTAGCCACTTTTCCGGATGATCCCGATCAGGGACACATCCTCCGAACCGGCGCCAATGGGGAGAATCTTGCGCCCGCGGGTGTCGCCGGCGATGTCCATTCCATTGAGGTTGAGGCAAAGGAGATGCGGGAGCATGGCTTGAAGGAGCTGCGGAAACCGTTCCAGATGGGCGTGTCCGTGGTGCTGGTTGTACACAATCCCCACGTTCTGAATGCCCTCGGTCTTGAGGCGTTCGATGACGGTGATCTGGTTTTCGGGCTCCCCAAACCAGCCGCCGTGATTATAGAGGGCCACCTTCAGCCCCTGTGCCGCCGCCGCTTCCGCAATGGGCCGAAGACGGGTGATTTCGCGGGTGATGCGGAGTTCTTGTTCCTCGGGGGTGCTCGCCTGAACGCTGCCACCGCCTCCGCTGACCCAGATCTGGGGTTTGACTCCGTGCCGTTTAAAGAGCTCGAGGGTCTGTTTTGCCTCCTCGTTGAGGACTGCCGGGAACCACCAACCGGTGAGTTCAATTCCGTGGCGACGCAGTGCTTCCAGTTCCGTGTCCCACTGGGGGACGTGTTCTCTGCGGTAATCGTAGACAAATTTACGAACCCCGATTCTTGCGAGCATTGCCGCCCGCTCCTCCGGGGAGCGCTTGGCTCCGTCATAGGGAACAATGCACCAGGCCATGAGGTTTTTCTTCTCAAAGCAATCGGGCGCCGAAGCGGTTGCGGAAGCGGATGCGCTCGCTTCGAGCGCATGACTCCAAGCGGGGGTGGTGAGCAACAGCGCTGCGAGCGAACCACGGATCACGGTGTGGGAGAGCCGACGGGGGAAACGTGAGAGGAACATGTCCGCAGCCTAATGGAAGGCCGGCTGCCTCGATAGACGCGGGGCGGCAGGTTTTAGAATCAAAGCGGCGGCGGCGCTCTGTGATAAAGCTGGCGGTAAGCCTTGGGGGTCATCCCGGTTTCCAACCGGAACTCGCGGGAGAAGTGGCTCTGGTCGCAAAATCCGTGCTGCAGCGCAATCTCGATGAGCGGGCGCGGCGAATACACAAGGTCCTGACAGGACAGCCGGATTCGGATTCTGCGAAGGTATTGCTGCGGGGTGAGGTGAAGTTCCCGGACGAACGAGCGTTCCAAAGCACGCACCGAGCGACCGGCGATTTTGGCCAGGGTGGTGTTGGTGGGGGCCTCCGCATGGTGGTCCCGCACGTAAGCGCACACTCGCGCAAGCCCCACGTCCGCATGTCCCGCGATGCTGGAAGGGTCTGCTAAACGGGTGATACCCGCCGTGCCCGTGATGGTTCCAGAAACATCCCGAATCGGCAGTTTGGTGGTGGTGCACCAACTGGACACGTGGTCGAAGCGGCCAACCAACTCCAAACGGCCAAAAATGGACTCCCCGCCGAGGACGCGCTCGTCATCCATCCGGAACTGATCAGCGAGATGTTTGGGGGAGAGATCGTAATCACTCTTGCCCACAATCGAGCAGGACACGCCATCTACGGAGTAATTCAGCCAAAACGCCCGGTTCACCCACCGGTACACGCCCTCTCGGTCTTTGATCCAGCACTGGACACCCTCCACAAAATCAAAAAGCGACCGGAGCACTGAGCCACTGTCGTCGGTGCACCCCGGCGGAAAAAGAGGCTCTACGGAGGATGAGGGGGGCACGGGCAGCGTCATTGGAATGGGGTGATGTTCAGCGAGGTTGCTGTGAACCGTCGAGCTTGGGACGCTTCGGGATTCATGGGCGGCAATCGAGGCCTCAAGAGCAATACCCTCGATTGGGTAAACACGGCGATATGGCAGCGGACTCTAGAAACGATTGCGGATTTTTACCGTGGGAAAAGCATCGGGCAGCGCGTGCTTCTCCAGAGATGAAGGGACGACCACAGAGGCTGTGCCAAAAGGTTTCCACGCGGCACCTGCAAAAAAAACAGGAGGGGTGACCAAACTGCGGCCACCCCTCCTTCTCCTTTCGGTTTTCTGGAAACGCATCGAGTTCAGCCCCTCGGTGAAGACTGACACTCCGACACGCTCGGGTGCCCGCTAGGGCTTGCTTTCGAGCATCACAAAACGGCTCCCGCCTTTTGAGTACACCCGCAACAGCACCTGCTTCTCCCGCTTCAACTCCTCACTCATTTTCACCGCCTGATCCGCACTCGTGACCGGTCGCCGTTCCACTTCCTGAATCACGTCCCCGGGCCGGATCCCCGCGCCCGCAGCAATCGAATCCGATTCCACGGCGGTCACCAGAGCCCCCTTGATTTTCTCGGGAATGCTAAACTCACGGCGGTTATTTTCATCCAAGTCCCCAACCGTCACCCCATCGAGTACATCCGGATCGGTCTCCACCGGTGCAGGAGCGGGCGCACCGTTTTTATCTGATTTTTCCCCCAGCTGGACTGTGATCTCCGTCGGCTTCCGGTCCCGGATAATCTGCAAGGTCACTTTCGATCCCGGCAGCAGGGAGGCCACGCGCAACCGCAGCTCCTGGACGCCCTCCACCTTTTTTCCGTTCACTGCCGTCACCACATCGTACTCCTGAAGGCCAGCTCTCTCCGCCGGCGTTCCCGGTTGCACCTCGCTAATGAGCGCTCCCACCCCCGGCTCGACGTTGAATTTCTTTTCCAGCGACTCGCTAAGGTCCTGCAGCGCGACGCCCAAGTAACCCCTCAGAACGCGTCCGTGTTTGATCAGGCTCTCCATCACCCCGCGAGCCATGTTCGCCGGCACCGCAAATCCAATCCCCTGGTTGCCTCCGCTGCGGCTGAAGATCGCCGTGTTGATCCCCACCAGACGTCCCTGGTAGTCGACCAGCGCCCCCCCCGAGTTGCCCATGTTGATGGCGGCATCGGTTTGGATGAAGTTCGTCAGGTCGGCCATCTGCGTCATCTGGCGGTCACGCCTGCCCACGGCACTCACAACGCCCATGGTGGCAGAACGGGTGAGCCCGAAGGGATTGCCGACGGCCACCACGAGATCGCCCGCTCGGAGTTGATCACTGTCGGCAAAGGTGATCGGAGGCAGGTCGCGAGCCTCGATTTTTAACACCGCGATGTCCGTGCTGGGATCTCCGCCGATTTTTTTGGCGGCGTACTTGCGCGAGGAATTTCCGAGAGTGACCTCGATTTTGTCTGCGTCTTCGAGCACGTGATTGTTGGTCACAATGTAACCATCCGGACTCACAACCACTCCCGAGCCCAGTCCCAACGGGGCCGACTGTTCGCGTTTGCGACCTTCATTGCCTTTCTCGACCGGGCGCCCTCCCTTGGAGCGGGGGGCCTGACGTGGGTTTTGCGGTAACTCCCCCTCGGGGATTCCAAAAAAGCGGCGGAACATCGGGTCATCCAAAAAGGGGTTGCCATTCGGGGAATGTCCACCCTGACCCTCTCCTTGGGTCACCGTACGGGAGGTGTTGATCGTCACAACGCTGGGCGCAACCCTCTCCACGATGGGCGCGTAGGTTGGGGTCGTCGGAGGCAGGGGCGTGTTGTCTACCTTGAGCTCCGGCAAGGGGCGAACATCCGGTCGAGTTTCTGGAGTTTTCTCCGCCCCCTTCGGCTTGGCGGCGGTAGAAGCCTCGGCAGAAGGGTCAGCAGGGGGTGTGGCTGCACGCAGCGGTTGGGCGGGAGCCACAAGAGACAAGGCACACCACATCGCCGGAACCGCTCCCAAGACACCCAGCATCCGCTGAACCCAGGAGTTTCCTGGGATGGAGTAGGGGCGAGGCTGCATGAGAAGGCCGCCGGGTTTCGCCCTGTTGCGAAGGATGGAGCTCGCCATGCAGGAGGGTTCGCTTTGACCGAGAGGAGGGCAGGCCGCAGGGCGTGGTGGGAGGTTTTTCATGGCAGATGGATGGTGAATGAGGCTGAGTTGGAAGACCCGAGGCGGGTCGGGCTTTTTTAAGGTACAGCAAAAGAAGTGCTAACGGGGTCTAGGACAGGTCCGGAGGCTCGGTGTTCAACCCAGCGTCTGCTTTTTCCTTCCTTCTTCTTTTTGCTCTCTCAGCATCCCCTCGAATGGCTCTGCGAGAGTCCTCGTGAGTACGCCATCCACCCCCGCTCCTCCGTTGGACTTGAGCGGCCCAGCCCAAAATACCCCCCC
>JBANFR010000162.1:0-7220 GCA_037975925.1 Verrucomicrobiota bacterium | reverse complement strand
GCGTTATTCGCAGACGGCCGCCCTCTCCATGTACGAGGAGAAAAACACGGGCACCAATCTTCCCGCTCAAATCGACATCTATGCCACCACCGGGGCGGAATACCGCTTTCTGTTTGTGGCCAAGGGGGGCGGCTCAGCGAACAAAACCTACCTCTTTCAGGAAACCAAAGCGCTGCTGAACCCCAAGAGTTTGCTCGCTTTTCTCATCGAAAAAATGAGGTCCATCGGGACGGCCGCGTGCCCCCCGTATCACCTCGTCTTTGTCATCGGCGGAACCAGCGCCGAGGCCTGTTTAAAAACGGTCAAACTCGCGTCCACCAAGTACCTCGACACCCTTCCCACCGAGGGGAATGCGCAGGGACAGGCCTTCCGCGACATGGCCCTCGAAGCGGAGGTGCTCAAGGCCGCGCAAGACCTGGGCATCGGCGCCCAGTTCGGCGGCAAATACTTCGCCCTCGACGTGCGCATTGTTCGCCTGCCCCGTCATGGAGCGTCCTGCCCCGTGGGAATGGGCGTGTCCTGCTCGGCAGACCGAAACATCAAAGCCAAGATCAACGCCTCTGGCGTCTGGCTCGAAAAACTCGAAAACCACCCCGGACGCTGGATCCCCGAGGCCCTCCGGCACGCGCACGAAGGAAAAGTCGTCCCCATCGACCTCAATCGTCCCATGGACGAAATCCGCGCCGAACTTTCCAAGTACCCCGTGTCGACGCGTCTGTCATTGAGCGGCAAAATTGTCGTCGCCCGGGATATCGCGCACGCCAAGCTCAAGGAACGGGTCGATGCCGGACTCGGGCTCCCCGATTACTTCAAGGCGCACCCGGTGTACTATGCTGGCCCGGCCAAAACGCCCGCCGGCCTCCCCTCGGGGTCTTTTGGCCCAACCACCGCCGGTCGGATGGATAGCTACGTTGAGCTTTTCCAGAGTCTGGGGGGATCGATGGTCATGATTGCCAAGGGGAACCGCAGCGCCCAGGTGACAGAAGCCTGCAAGAAGCATGGCGGCTTTTATCTCGGCTCCATCGGGGGACCCGCCGCCATTCTCGCGCAGGAAAACATTCAAAAAGTCGAAGTCCTCGAATTTCCCGAACTCGGCATGGAGGCGGTCTGGCAAATTGAAGTGCGCGATTTTCCGGCCTTCATCCTGGTGGACGACAAGGGGAACGACTTCTTCCAGCAGATCGGAAAAGCCGGGTGCAACGCCTGTGCTCCCTAGAACCGCCCTCACCACTGACCTTCTCTCCTGTGAATCCTTCTGGACCCTGGGCTCCCACGCTTCCCGACGCGGACTTTGACGGCATCATTTTTGATTGCGACGGCACCCTGGCCGACACCATGCCCACCCACTACCGGGCATGGTGCGCGGCGCTGGGGGATAGCGCCCGTTTTTTCCCGGAACCCGACTTTTACCGACTGGGCGGAGTTCCCACCTGTCGCATCGTCGAACTGCTCAACGAACGCCACGGCCTCACGCTTCCGATTGAGAGCATTGTGGAACGGAAAGAGGCTCTGTTTTTGGAGTTGAGCCAGACGGTGACACCGATCGCGCCCGTGATCTCGGTGGCGCGGCGTTTTCATTCGCTGATCCCGCTCGCCGTGGCCTCGGGCGGTCACCGCCACGTGGTCGTGAATACGCTGGAGGCCATCGGGGTGATGCACCTCTTCCAGACCGTGGTCACCGCCGAGGATTACGCGCAGGGAAAACCCGCGCCGGATCCTTTCCTCGAGGCCGCTCGCCGCATCGGCGTGGCTCCCGAACGTTGTATCGTGTTCGAGGACACCGAGATTGGCCGCACCGCCGCGACCGCCGCAGGAATGCGCTGCATTCTCGTACCCTCCGCTCTGGAACGCTTGCGGCAATGAACCACGAGGGATTGCTCGCGCTCCTGAAGCGGACCTTTGGCTACCGCTCCTTCCGGCCTTTGCAGGAAGACATCATCCGGGACGCGCTGGCAGGGCGTGACGTTTTTGCGTTGCTGCCCACGGGAGGCGGAAAGTCGCTGTGTTTCCAGCTGCCCGCGCTCGCCCGCGAGGGACTGACGCTGGTGGTTTCCCCGCTGATTGCCCTCATGAAGGACCAGGTCGACGGACTGCACGCGAGCGGCATCCCGGCCACCTTTCTCAATTCGACCCTCTCGGCGGAGGAATCGCGTGCGCGTTACCGCTCGCTGTACCGGGGCGAAGTGCGCTTGCTTTACCTGGCCCCGGAGCGCCTCCTGCTGCCCGGCTTTTTGGAGCGACTCCCGGAGTTGGGGATTGCGCAAGTAGCGATCGACGAGGCGCATTGCATCAGCGAGTGGGGGCACGATTTTCGCCCGGAGTACCGACAACTGGCCGCCCTGCGGGAAAGGCTGCCTGAGGTGCCCTTTATGGCGCTCACGGCTACCGCCACGGAGAGGGTGCGCGAGGATATCGTACGGCTTCTGGCCCTGCGCGAACCGCGCTGTTACACGGCGAGTTTCAACCGCCCTAATCTCAGCTACCGGATTATTCCCAAACACAAACCGGCCGAGCAGGTCATCGATTTTGTGCGCGGCCACCTCGAAGACTCGGGCATCGTGTATTGCCAAAGTCGGAAATCCACGGAGACCGTTGCCGCCAAACTGCGCTCGGCCGGAATCCAGGCGCTTGCCTACCACGCTGGTCTGGAAGGAGAGGAAAGAGAGCGCGCCCAAGAACAGTTTCTGCGGGATGAAGTGCGGGTCATTTGCGCAACGGTCGCTTTTGGAATGGGAGTGCACAAACCCAACGTGCGCTACGTGCTCCACTACGATCTCCCGAAAAATATCGAGAGCTATTACCAGGAAACAGGGCGCGCCGGACGCGATGGTCTCCCGGGCGAATGTGTGCTGCTTTTTAGCCCGGCCGACGCCCTCAAACAGCGCGCGTTTATCGACGAAAAGCAGGATCCGGAGGAACAACGCATCGCCCGTGAACAGCTGCAACAAATCATCCACTACGCGGAGTCCTCTGGCTGTCGCCGGGCTGCCCTGCTGGGTTATTTCGGCGAGACGTTTGGGGACATTCCCTGCGGCGGCTGCGACAACTGCCTCGAACCCCGGGAACGTTTCGATGGCACTCTCGCTGCCCAAAAATTTCTCTCCTGCATCTTCCGGCTGCGCCAAGCATCCCAATTCTCCGTGGGCCTGAACCACCTCGTTGAGGTGCTCACGGGCGCGGACTCCGAAAAAATCCGGCGCTGGGGGCACCAGAGCCTGTCCACGTACGGGATTGGCCGGGAACATTCGCGTGCCGAGTGGCAGGCGATCGGCAGGGAACTCGTACGCCTGGGGCTTTGCCGCCAGACAACGGATCGGCTGAGCACTCTGGAACTGACTCCGGAGGGAGCCGCATGGCTCAAGAGCAAACAACCCCTCGCACTTACCCGCCCCATCAGCACGCAGGCGCGTCCGACCAAACGCCAAATTGATGGAGAAGTGCTTTGTGATGAGGGTCTTTTTCAATTTCTTCGCAACTTACGCAAGGAACTCGCCGACGCCCGAAACGTCCCGCCTTACATCATTTTTCCAGACCTCACGCTGCGCCACCTTGCCGCCAGGCAGCCCTCAAACGCCGCCGAGTTCGCAGAAATTCCTGGCGTGGGCGAAAGGAAACTGCGCGATTTTTCAGCCCCATTTCTGGAAGCCATTGCCCATTGGCGTACTCAACCGGGCCGCACCACGTCTGCCAAGCGAGGGTGATCCCCGAGCCCTCCGGATCTCACTTCACCCCCAGCTTAAACAATTCCGGCTCCCAAAATTCCACAACCGTTCCCTTGTTGAGGGAAATCGCGAGACGCAACCCGTTGGGACTGAATGTGATCTGAGTTGGAGCCGACGAGAGACCGTGTAATTGATCCACCAGCCCCAAGTCTCGCGTGTCCCACGCCTTCACCGTGCGGTCTTCCGAGGTGCTCAGTAAAAGCGGCAATTTCGGGTGCCACGCCAGGGCCTGCACGGCCCCATCATGAGCTCGAAACTCACGAATTACTTCCAGCGTCTCCGCATTCCGAATCCGGATCTTCCGATCCGCTCCACCCTCCGCGATCTGTGTTCCATCCGGCGACACTGCGAGCGCCGTGGCCCCGGGGGCCACTACCGTGGAAAGCGAACGGCCCGACTCCGCGTCCCACAGCACCAGCACCGTTTTCCTCTCGGGCGATTCCGATAAAGCAGCTTCCTCGCTCAAAAGGGCGATTTCCAAAAGGCGTCCAGAGCCCAACCACAAAGCATCGATATCATTTGCCCCAAGCCCTTTACGTCTAAACTTCACAACCACCTCACCCGTGTCCGTGCGGTACATGTAATCCCCGGTCCAAAAGCGGTCTCCATTCGGACTCACATGCAACGTTTTGACACGTGCTGCCAATTCCCAAGTTGAGGCAAGAACGTAGCCATTCCCCTCCCGACGCAAGACTTTGACGGTACGACCCCCATCTCCTCCGTTCACCACGACCACATCGCCACGCGCACTCGACGACAGAAAAGTCATCCCCTCCGGCCAGAAGCGGAAGGAATTGAGGACCGACTGCGAACGGTCCCGGATGTCCAGGATCTCCAGAGCCAGTCCACTCGCCGGCATGTTTCCGCGAACTCCCCGATCCTCGTTCCCCAGAAACTGGAATCCCTCCCAATTCCCCAATTTTCCAATGGGTATTTGAAAACGCGGCGGCGACACTTGGAAACGGCACACCTTCAGGACCCCGCTGCTGAGCATGACAAATTCTCCGCTATTGGGATGGACGGCGATTTGTTTTTCCCCGGAGCTTTGTGCCTCCCCGGGCGCCTCATCGAGGCAAATCACGGACTGCAAGAGCGCGCCGCTGCGTTCGTCCCAAACCTGGACCACGCTGGATTTAGCAAGACGCTCAACAGCTGTCACAAAAGCCTTAAATCGAGGAACATAAAAACAACCAAAAACCTTACTTCCCGCAGGCCTCTCCTCATAGAGGACCCGCCCGCTTCCTGCATCCAGTCGGCGCATCAAACCGTTGCTGTACACAAATAATGCCGAGTTCCACCCGGGCGCCCCGCAGAGCGCCTCTGGAAACCCCGCTCTCAACACCGTCCGCTGCATCACCCCCGTCCTGGACTCGAGCTCTACGGTGCCCTGATCCGAAGTCGCAAAGATGCGGTTGGAATCTTCCGAGAACTCCGCATGCGCTCTGAATGCGAGCGGACCGCCCTCCCAGAGAGGCGTACCGGTTTCACCATTCCAGACTTGTAAACGCTTGCCCAGACGCGGGCTCTGCGAGGCCAGCAAGAGTTTCCCGTCGGGACTAAAATCCAGCTTCTGGCAGGGACTTTTGCAAGGAACCGAAAAAAGTTTCTGCCCTCCTGGTAAACGGTACCCAATCACCCCTTGCAAATCCCAGTGGTCCAAATTGTCCACTCCACCTCCTCGATAATTTTGCCGGACAATCGCCACCTTGGTGCCATCCGGAGACACGGCGAGCTTCAACCGGAGCCCTTTTTCCGGGAGCTTCCCCAAATCCGCCTGGAACAGATCCTCCAATTCCCCGCTGTCGGCATCTAAAATGCCCACCCAACCGTCTTCCTGGAGGGTCACAAAAATCCCCGGCTTTTGAGGCACGGGAGCCACCGCCGAAAAAACGGATCCGTCCTTGGCGCGCTTTGAAAAAACTGCCGTTTCCAGTTTGTTCTCCAAGTATTCCCAATCTGTCGTCCGCAGGTCTTCCGGTACCTCCAGCAAGCTCGCCTGCAACAGGTCGCCATCCAGGGCTTTCGCCGCGGACTCCGCCAGGGCCAGTTGAGCATTGGCCGCCGAGCGGCGAACCGCCGCTTTCTCCATCAGCGCGCTCCGCTCATTGGCCTCGGCGGCCCGCCGATTTTCCTCCGCCAAGCGCGCATTGCTCTCAGCCCGGCGCCAGTTTTCAAGCGCCTTTCTCTCGCTGGCCACCAACTTGAAAGTGAACCCCACCGAGGCCAATAGAAGCAAGGTAACCAGTGAAGCCACCGCCCGATGCCGGGCCACCAACAGCGCTACCTGCCTCAACAGACCCGCCTCCTCCGCCCGCGTCGCAAATCCGTTCTGATAGGCATCAATATCCCGCACCAACTCCTCCACACGCCGATAACGCCGCAGCCTCCCCAAAGACATCGCCTTGCGCGTCACCGCCTGCAACGCCTCGGGAATCTCCAAATTCGCCTCCGGCCTCACGCGCCCAGGACGCTCTTCGCGTCCACTCTTCGGCCGGACTCCATCCATCGGGGTAATCTGCCCCTTGCGGACTTTCTCCAAAACCTCCTCAACCGTGCGCCCCTCCACCGGCGGACGCAGCGTCAGAATCGCGTACAAAATCGCGCCCAACGAATAAATGTCCGAACGCTCGTCCAAAGCGCCCACCCGCCCTTCGGCCTGTTCCGGGGGCATGTACTGCGGCGTCCCAATCACCTCCCCCTCCATGGTCGCCCCCAAATCTCCTGCCCCGTCACCGCCCGCGCCTCCTCCACCCCCTCCCTCCGCATCCTCGTCCGCCTCGCGAATCACCTTCGACAACCCCCAATCCATCACCAACACCTCCCCGAACTCCCCCACCATCACATTCTCCGGCTTCAAATCCCGATGCAGCACCCCCTTGGCGTGCGCAAAACCCACCCCATCGCACACCTTCCGAAACACCATCAGCAACTTTTCCCGCGTGTACTCCCTGAGGGTCGCCGCGTCCCTCGCCCGAAGCTGGTTCAGTATGGTCTGCAAGGTCTTCCCCTGCACCAACTTCATACTGTAAAAAGGCCGCCCCAAAGCGTCCCTTCCCACCGCGTGAATCGGAACAATGTTCGGATGCGAAAGCATCGCCAAAACCTTCGCCTCTTTCAAAAAGCGCGGATCCAATTTCCCCCGCGATTGCAGACTCACCTTGACTGCCACTCGCCGATCCAAATCCACCTCTTCCCCCTCGTAAACACACCCCATCCCCCCGCGGCCCACCTCTCTCTGCAATCCATACGCCACCGACGCGGCCACGGTGTCCCCCGCTCCTCCGGCTCTGGGCGCAGGCCGCGAACGAACCACCGTTTCGGCGGGATCCGGTGTCGGGAATGCCTCTTTTTGGGGCAATTCAATCGTGGTCTCCGCCCCATACGCTGTGCTCCCAGCACCCACCGGTTCCTCCGCTGTGCCCCCACCGATCGTCACCGCAATCTGGTCGCCGGCAGCCTCCGCCCCCCCCCGTTCCACGCGCACCTCGATTTCCCCAA
>JBANFR010000161.1:0-7476 GCA_037975925.1 Verrucomicrobiota bacterium | reverse complement strand
CTCGCGGAGGTTTCTGACATTCGGGGGTATCGGGAGGAGTTTCTGCGGTTGTTCGGATTTGGGTTGCCCGGGGTGGATTACGAGGGAGACGTGGATCCGGCGGTGGCGCTTCCCTTGGCGTAGAGCGGGAGGGTGGGGCTGGCGGGTAGGCGGCGGGAACTCGCTCGTGTGAGCGGCGAGTTCCCGGTTTGGGTGAGAGGCGGGCAGCATGGAGGCCGATATTTGCCACCTCGCCCACGGGCTTTGCCTTGAGTTCAATTCAGAGGCGGGCAGCATGCCACGTTGGGAAACGTGGGAATGTATCGTGCTTTGCCTTGAGTCCAATTCAGAGGCGGGCAGCATCAATGAAAGTCTACGTCTCAACATTTCACAGCTTTGCCTTGAGTCCAATTCAGAGGCGGGCAGCATCGCTGCTTGCAAGACCCTCTAATCCAGGGTCTTGCAAGCAGAATTCAAAGCCATGCCCGGCTACCAAAGCTGGATTTGTTCAGGCATATCTTCGCCCTCAGTGGTGTTGTCAGGAGAGCCGTGCATCACAAACATCCGCTCCCACTGGGCTCGCGTGACATAAAGCATTCGCACACTGCCTTCGGGCGGTAGGTTCGCTTTAACCCTCCCCATGTGCGTTTCCTGTCGAGCGTAAGAAACACAGGCCCTCGCATAAACACTCCATTGAACCATTTGAAAGCCGTCGTCCAAAAGAAAATCACGGAAAGCCGTCGCTCGTTTTCGCTGGGCCTTGGTTCCCACTGGGAGATCAAAGGTAACTATTAGCCAACCCATTTTGAAACGAGTGGTGTCCATGGACGGTACAAACTGACCTGATTTTGCAGTACGGCTCGCCGAAAGGATCTAATCACACCTTCGATGATGCCTTGTACCTCGATCTCTAGTTCAAGGTACTCATATTTTTCTAAAGGAAATCCCGTCACCCATCGCCTGTATTCCTTGGTAACCTCGGTTGTACCGTTGGCTTGAATCCATTGAAACACACGCCAGTCTACACATTGACGGAAAGGTTCCATGAGATCGTAGGCAAGGGGGGCTGCACGTTCCCTGGTTACATGAAAAATTCCATAGGTTGGATCCAACCCAACTCCAAAAAGCTTTTGAAGGACGGTGGAAAGGAGAACCGCATACCCGTAATTGAGAAGCGCGTTTACCCCGGGTTGATCCCTATCCCGTAAGAAGGGTGCTTCTGTATTCGGCGGACTGGGCAGCAGTGAATTGACCGCTTTTCCCCATATCTGCCAAAATAGCTTTGCGCAAACAGCCTCCTTGTGGGCTTTCTTGCCGGCAGCGTTTATTCGGAGTTGGTCAAGCGCGGTATCCTCCGGAGCAATGCGTTCCGCCAGGAGCATTTGGTTTCGGCACTTGGCATCCACTGTTTTTTGCCACAGCGATTCTACAGTGCGTTTGGGAAGGCCGAGTATGGCCCTGGAGAGTAGTGTGTCGCTGGATCGGTTGGCCGGAAGTAGCAGGCTTGTGGGCTTAAAAGATTCGCAAACAATGAGGGATACTCCCAGTTTTGCGGCTTCGAGAAAAAGTTGACTGTGAATGGTTGCGGAAAAGGAGGTCACGATGATGGATGCCACGTCCTCAAGGGGAAGGCTCCGTTCCGATCCATCCGGGGTACGCTGCACCAACTGCCCGTCTCTACAGCTTAATGAGCAGTTTGGCACATCCACATTTACGATGTGGTAAGACATTGCCCGCAGCCTATTTTTTAACAAGACCTGTTAAGGGTCTTATGTGAAATGCTGTAAGCCCATCTGTCATCAACGTGGCAAGGCTTACATTTATAAACACATCCTTCTGTCCGGCTCCCTTGCAATCGATTCGATCGGGCGTGCTCATGTCGAGAAAGAGCCCAAACGTTCCATTTGTTTTTTGATTTAGTTTTATACTCCGGACAACCCACATTCCGCGGTAATCAGCCCTGCCTGTTTTGTTGGGAATATAAAATAATGAACCTTTCCTAAGGACTCTTGGTCGTTTTCCGCCATTTCTAGCCCGGAGTTCCGCCAGTTGTTCCCACACTTTAATAGGGCGCAAAACGACCGGCTCTGGGTCAAGGGCGAGTCCGAAGTTATCCCCCAACACCTTCACTGCTTTGATCTGCTTGAGCTTCGATTTCTCGGGATCCTTTGGCGACAACCCAATCAGCGCAGATTTCGCCTTGAGATCATAAACCCAGCGCCAGGTCTTACCGGCATGAAGAAGTTTACCACCTTCACCACCCAAGTCGCCCTTGCGCTTGCGGCACACAATGAGAACCGTTTCTGCAACTGGGGCTGGTATCTCGATTTTTAGCGCCCTAAACCATTTGGCGAGCCGCTGGGCAGACGGATGCTCGTCAAACGGATCAAAAACACGCCAGACGGTCTGGTCACAGGCCATGCCGCCCTGATCGGCCGGAATGTGTTGAACGACGCGTTTCTCAAAAAGACGCGCCCGGATTTGCGTCTTGATGGCGACTGGGAGATCCGACAAGCGCAGGCGGCCTTCGGAATCTATCTCAGCAAGTCCCTTGAGCCTCTCCCTCGCAATTTGTTGTTCATACGCATTCAACCTGCGCTTCAGCAGAATTTCCCAAAGGCTTCCATCCCTCGGGAGCAAATGAGAAGCCAGAGCCTGCACGCACGCGTCGAGAGCGTGGTGCATGTGGGTTGATTCACGCAGATCACCCTTTGAAATGTCTTCCGAATCGGCGGGTAAACTCTGATTGATGCCGGCGAGACAACCTATCAGGCGCCACGACTTTCGGACGGCACCTGTAACACTTCCCGGAATGGAGGCGATTACGGGCTTTTGTTTTTGGGGGATATAGACCCGCTCTAAAAGCTGGGCGCCAAGCCTGACAAGATGAGAGGTCTGGGTGAGATCCCGAGGAGTGAATTCTTTGTCGACGTAGTCTTTGAGTTGTAGCGCTTCCTTGCGCCGTTTTTTACGTTTCTTGTCATCCTCATGGCCTTTGCTGGTGTCGAGCCTGTCTACGAAAGCCTGATATTGTCTCAGAGTGACCACGGTCAGGTCTGGGCGCCCCGGTACCGGTTGTCCTTGGAACTCTTCGACAAAGCGCAGTGCCGTGCGATTCCCTTTGAGTTTGTTGACCTCTGGAAATGTAACAACGAGGGCGTCCAGTCCGTCACTTGGTTTGAGGCTGCGGGGTATGATGTGGTCTTTGTCGACACGGGTGTAGGCTAGGGCAAAGGAATCGTAGTCCTTGCCTGTGTAGGGACACCGCCACCCAAGGTCCTCTGCGATGCGAGCCTTGCGGATTAGCCCTGGAGAAATTCGAATATTTTGACCTTCAAAATCATTTTCGAGTTTTTTGACGATCCCTTTGAAGTCCTTGAGTCTGGAACCGAGATCCATAGCGATGTCCTTCGCTGTCTTGCCGCTGAACTCCCGGATGTCGCGATTTACCTCGATGGTGACGCGGGAGACCCTGGAGGGATCTCCTCCCGCGTATTCTTTGAGAACGTCCCTATGGAGCCGGTCCAAAAGAGTGAGTCTGTTTCGGATGAGATGATTGTTCGTCTGATCATCAATCGCCCGTTGTAATTGGTTTTGTCGGAGCGATTCGGAGCGGAACAATGGCCCCCCGTCCTCAGCAGGGTGTTTGTCCGTGGAAAAGACGAACTCGACAACCTCGCGCAGTATAGATCGGTGAAATGGCGCCCGTCCTGAAAGGGGTTCGACCGAAAAGGATTCGTTCAACACATCGGCGATGTGGAGCGGTTGTTGTTTTTTGGTACGCCGAGTTCCCTCTCCATCGAGACGCCGTTTTGTAGCGGCATCAAAAGCAGCGCGCTCGGCTCCGCACCAGTCTCCGAGCGTTCCCAGTTTTATTTTGGCGCCGCGGCGCCACTTGCCAATAGCTCTCTTTTGAGCTTGGGGAGTCAGCGTTGGCCAAATGTTGTCGAGTTTTGTGTGAATCAGCTTTCGGACAGGATCCAAAATCAAGGCTTCAGCAGCGTCTGGATGCAAAAGCATTTGAGTCAGGTTGCTCGTGACTGCCCCGGTAATCTGCTGGACCGCAGCCTTGAGCTCTCCCGTCGTAAAAAAACCACGCTCTTGAATCCTTGAATTCAGGGCGTTGCGTTCCTCCTTGGACAGCGGGCGTGTTTGTTTTTCACCTGTGGAAATCCGGATGTTGGCGACCTGCATAGCCCACCTGTATCGGTAGAACTCCACACACTCCTTCGAGGGGACTTTTGCGTCTCTCTCTGCCTCGTGATTGGCCCTTAATGGATCGCCTGTGACATCCAAAACTGTCTGGTAACGGCGTTCAAAGCTGATTGGGCAGGTTGCAATGATCCGGTTTTCAAACCGGGGGATTAATTGGCCGAATAGTAGGCTTCCGAAATAGTTGAGCCGCATTTTCAGACTGGGACACTCCACTGCAGACCATGCGTGTTTGTCGTCGCTGTCGTTTCCAATCAGTGCCCGGAGCAGTTCCGGCGTGACTCCGGAGAGTTTTCCAAGGTGCCTTGTGAGAATTAGACGAACCTCTGCCTCCACATCTTCGCGGGGAAAAGCGGCATTGAGGTCTTTGAAGCGCACACGTGAGGCGGCCGTTTTTCCGAGAGGATCAATCCCGAGGTGTTTGCAAAGGGTTTCCGCCATGGTCTTGGTGCCATGCTTTTCATAAAGGGCCCGCGCATTCGTAACTTTCTCTGTATCCTTAGCCTCGTCATCAGATTCACTGCTCCAGCGCCTGTTTCCGTCATATCCACGGTTGTGGGCATACCAGCGCAGGACATCCCAAAGTTGAGGCCAGCTCAAAAGTCCGCCGCCAGAGAGGACATAGGCAGCCATCTGCCAGGGCGAGGAAGATTCCACGGTGTTGAGCGCTTCAACGGAAAGAACCCCAGTGTGAGCAAGAAGCCGCTTGATGCGTTCCACCCTGAGTCGCGTAGAGCGCACGTGTCGGCGCATCCTGCGAAAGCTCCGGCGTTCCGAAGCCAAGCAATCATCTTTCGGGAACAAAACCGTTCCGCATCCGGCAACAGTGGGGGAAATATCTCCGGGTACAACCGACAAAACAGCCCAACCGATGGAGCTGTGACCGACGTCAAATGCAAGTTCAAGTGATTTAGATATTGCAGTCATGTGGTGGTGGGGGCATCACGCCACCGGACTCAAGACAAAGTTAGAAGCGCAAACCGCGACATCTCACTGCCAGGCAGTGACACCGGTCTAAAAGCGTTCCTTCTAAAACCCACGGCAGCTGAAAACTCCGTGGGTTTTATTTTGCCTTGGTGAGCAACACCGAGCAGATGGGACTCCTGTGGTGGTTATGGGCGGTGGCGTCATCCCTGCACTGGGTGCATACCGGGCTTCCGCTTCCGCGCCCCGGGAGTTTCTGAATGGGAAGGGACAGACACGGCTGTCCCGAGGAGCGGTTCGGATGCGGAAAAGCGCGGATTTACGAAGCCGTTTGGGGAGGGGGTGGTCCGGTTTTCAGACTGGGAAAATGCTAATGGAGAGACTCGGCGTTTGCCCATGGCCGTTCTCCCTCGCTTTCAGACAAAAATCCCACCCCGGGTGTTGCTAGCGCCGCGCTCGATACTCCGTGGGGGACAGACCCACCCAGCGCTTGAAGGCTCTCGAGAAAACGAGTCCGTCTGAAAAGCCGAGCTTTGTGGCCATCGAATCCAGCGTTTCCGTCGAGAATTCGAGGGGTTCCTGCGCCTTCTGAATCCGAAGAAGCGCCACCTGTTGCATTGGACTCCGCCCCATCTCCCGGTGACACCGTTTTCGGAGCAACTCGATCCCGCAATGCATTTCACGGGCGAGACGCTCCAGGGTCCACGGTGCTTCCAGCAATTGGGCCACGCGAACCCACAGTGGGGCGAGGCGGTCGTCGCCGGATTCTGGCTGCGCTGCCCTGAGGACTGTGTTGTGCAGGACACTGATCCAATGGTGCAGCATTTGGGCGTTCCTGCGGGTGTTCCACTCGTCGCGGAGTCCCTCCATGCAGCGCACCAAGGGGAGGTATGCGTCGGCGCCGCGCGCCGGGGAGGCGCCGCTTCGAGCCCCAGAGTGCTTTCAATACAGGACTGCTTTCGCATCAGATCCCGTGGTTTCGGAGGGGAATGGTCGCGTGAATTTTTGGGGAAACAAACCCCAAAAGCGCTCGAGGGGGGCGGACAACCGGTTGTGTGGCGCGGGCTTTCGGACGCGAAAGAAGCACGAACCGGCAGCGTGGAATGGCTTGGGAAATGAAGGCGAGACGCGCTTTTTGTTGCCAGCGTCGCGCGGGCAGCGGGCGGGTTTGGAATGCCGCATTTCTTCTCAGCCCATGTAATGGTCGGACATGAGCAAGCTGCACTCTCGCTGCATCGTCTCCGATTTTGATGGCACCATGACCAAGCACGATTTTTTTGACTTGGCCCGGCGCGACCTGCCCTCGGCGGATCCGCACGACTATTGGCGGGATTATTTGGCCGGAACGATCACGCACTTTGAGGCGCTCGCAGCGATTTTTGGCGCCATCCGTGCCGATGAGACCGGTATGCAGGAGGTGCTTTTGCGGATGGAACTCGATCCCGCATTACCCACCGCAATCGCGCGTCTGCGCGCGGCGGGGTGCGAGGTCATCGTGGCGTCGGCGGGATGCGATTGGTACATCCGGCGCCTGCTTTCAAGGGCGGGAGTGGCGCTGGAGGTTCACGCCAATCCGGGCCAGTTCGCACCCGCGACGGGCCTCGCCATGGCGCTTCCGGTGGCGTCGCCTTATTTTCATCCGGAAACGGGCATCGACAAAACGGCCCTCGTCCGGGCGGTTCTCGCTCGTGATCCCGAGGCGGTCTTTGTGGGGGATGGCCGGCCCGACTTGGCGCCTGCGCTGGAGGTGCGTCCCGAGAGGCGATATGCGACGGGTTGGTTGGCTGCGCATTTGCGCGAGAGGGGTGAGGCCTTTCATGCCTTCGAAAACTGGTCGCAGATTGCCGATCATTTGCTGGAGGAAACCCGATGCTGACGCACCGATCGGTTTCGATTCCGGGTCTTGTGCGAATCAAACCCGGTTGCCTTGGCCGCGTGGGGATCTATGCGCGCCGTCATGAGTGGATGGAAGTCGTCTTGCTCCACAGCGCCGATCTGCGGCCGGAGTTAATGCAATCGCTTCGAGCCGGACTGGAGCGGGAGTGCATCCACGTTTTGGAGTGCTGGTCGGTGGAGGGTGCCTCCTTTGAGCGGGCGCTGGAGCTCTTTTCCACGCTTCCGGCAAAAAGCCGGGCGGTGATCGGATGCGGCGGAGGGAAGGCCCTGGATGTCGCGAAGTATGTCTCTTTCCTGAGTCAGCTGCCTTATCTTGCGGTACCGACTTCTCTCTCCAACGACGGCATTGCGAGCCCCCAGGCCAGTCTGAGCGTCGCGGGCCGCCGCAAATCGCTGCCCGCGGCAATGCCTTTTGGGGTGTTGATCGATACCGAGGTCTGCCTTGCCGCTCCTGAGATTCTTTGG
>JBANFR010000160.1:0-7618 GCA_037975925.1 Verrucomicrobiota bacterium | reverse complement strand
GACCGCCTCAATCTGTTCCACCCAAGCCCTTGTGGTGGGGCTTTTGACAAAGGCAGTCGTGACCTTGGTTCGGTGGAGGTAGTACTCCGAAACACGTCGGAAGCCGGGCACGGCTGCCGAGTTGAGCGCCATCGCGATATACAGCGGCGCGAGCTCGGGGGAAGGTCCCGCTTGCTCGGCATAGTTGAGACCTGCCGCGCTTCCATACAGGAGCAGGGCGACATCGTTGTTGTGGAAAGCCAGTCGGGTCAGTTCTTTGTTGAGCCGGGCGAGCTCCAGCAGGCGTTCGCGCTCGAGTTGCGACGCTGCGATGGCAGTGGGAAAAATGCGGCGGAGTGCCTGAGTGCAAGCCTCTTTGACGATGCGGAGTGGGAGCCAGCGTTTGTGCGGTGTGGGACAGCCCAGAAGCTCCAAGGCTGCGTGGATGGTTGCCAAACCCTCGTTCTGCAGACCCGCGTAGTACTGCGACTCCGCTAATGCTCTGTGCCAGAATGCTCTCCGGACAGCCTCCACCCTTTGCTCGAGACCAGCCTCGAGGGTAATCGCACACTGGTAAAAGTGAATCGCTTCCTCGTTCGCAAACTGCGCCGCCGCCTGCGATGCCGCTTTTTCGTAGAAATCAACGGCTCTGGCTTTGTCTCCCGCGAGGCTCCAGTGATGCGCCAGACGAGGGTACTGAGAAGCGATATCCTCGGAGTGTTTGCTTTCAAGCCACTCCGCGAAATCACGGTGCAGAGCGGCTCTCTGCCCGAACATCATCAACTCGTAGGCCACCTCCTGAATCAGGGCGTGTTTGAAGATGTAGGTGCCCTCTGGCTCCGTCTCGAGCCTGGGTGTCAGACCGAAGGTTGCCAGCCGTTCGAGGCACTCCGCGACCTCATGCTTCGCTGAGAGCAGCGGGAAAATCTGCTCAACCTCTTGAGCAGAGAAAACGCGTCCGCAAATGCTGGCCACTTTGATTGCGAGACCTTCCACCGTGCTCAGTCGGTCGAGGCGGGCGCGAATCACTCCGGCCAAGGTTTTAGGAAAAGCAATCGACGCAAAATCTGTTGCCTTTGGCGCGAGCGTACACGTGTTGTTGCGGATTTCTAGCACCCCGGTCTCGCGCAGGATTTGACCGAGCTCCTCCGCGAACAGTGGGTGTCCTTCCGCCCTGTGAACCAACAGTTTGGCCACTTCCGCGGGCAACTGCAAAACCCCGAGTTGCTGGCAGACAAGATCCACGATGTCCTCGTTGGACAAAGCTCCAAGCCGCAGATGCAAGAGCTCCTCTGAGCGTCCCAGGTTTTCCCACTCCGCAGGAACCGTCCCTTCCTGTGGGCGAGTGCTCAGCACCAAAAGCACCGAGGAAACCGCTTCGTGGACGGCAAAGAGCCACTTGCGGGAGGTTGAATCCAGCCAGTGAATATCCTCCATCACCAGAAGCAGCCGGCCGTGGCTCGATCGCTCCCGTACCAGCTCTACAACCAGATCCCGCAAAGCTTCGGAGCGGGCTTCCGCAGGCATATTCGCAATCAGCTCACTCTCTGGAATATCCAGCTGGAGCACATCGTTCAGCAGGGCGGCATGTGCCTGGTGTTTCGGGCTGAAACTGAAGCCGGTCAACACCGCTTCGGACTGCGCGTTTTTGTGATCCTCCTCCCGGATTCCGAGAAGGGTGCGAAGAATGTCGATCCACGCATGGCCCGAGGTGTTTCTGTCGATGGCGTTTCCGAAGCCAACATGGCTCCAGATTTTGGATTCCGTGGCGCACAAGAGCAGATGGGCGATGAGTTGCGACTTCCCCATGCCAGCTTCCGACTCAATGAGCACTGCGCCGCCGCGCCCCTCATGAGCCAACCGGGCGAGTCGATCCTCAAGCTGTCTGCGCTCCTCGATCCGCCCCACCATGGAGCGAAGCTTGCGGGTGTAGCGTTTTTCGCGGACGGGTCGGAAGACGGGAACTTCGTGCGCTTTTCCTTTGAGTCGGATCGGCGGGAGCGTCTCCAATTCAAACTGAGTCTCCACTGCCAGAAAAGTGGCACGATCGCAGTACACATCTCCCTTGGAGGCGACCATGAGTCGGGCTGCGGAGTTCACCACATCGCCGATGATTGTGTACTCGCGCCGCTCCTTGCTCCCAATGGCTCCGCAAAAGGCGCGTCCCGAGGTAATTCCAACGCTGCAGGTGAAGCCGAATTCCTTGAGTTGTGCCCTCATCGCGAGGGCTGCCTTGACGGCACGAATCGGATCGTCGGGGTGAGAGAGGGGAGGCAGCCCGAGAACGACCAGCAGGGTCAGCCCGGCGAAATCCATACTCAGTTTGTCGACGCTGGCCTCGTAACGATAAATGGCCTGCTGCATCGAAACCATCGCCGCCTGCACCTCAGCGAGAATCTCGGGACTTTGTTCGTCGATCTCCGGGATGTTGATAAAAATAACGCTGATCTGCCGCAGCTCTGCAAACCAGTCGGTTTGGCCGGACTCAAGCCGTTTGCGGATGTTGCCGGGCACGTAGGTGCTCCCGCGAACGGCTCCCGGTAAGTACGACCAGACCGCTGCTTCCGCCTCCGGGCTCAGATGGGGGATTTTGGCGGGGACCGGAGAGACGGGCTTTTCGATGGAAAGTAGATGAACGCACCCCGCCTCCAGCGGCTTCCCTATGCACGATGCGTGCACCAGTGCCCACGCTTCAGGCGCTAGCACTGTCTCCGACGCGCCGGCAAGCTTGATGCTCTTGCGGGCCTGAAGCATCGGATCTCCCACGACCACAAATTCCCACCTCCCGAGCACCCCTCCCACGGTGAGGGTGGAAATCAGACCTGCTGAGATGCTCAAGTGGACGGACAGAATGGTCTGCTCGCCCGCATCAAAATTTTTGAACTGCTCATGGATGAGGAGTCCACACTGCGAGGCTCTTAAGGTGGCCGTCTCCAGGGATTCCTCGCGGGCCGGCCAAATCGCGAGCAGAGCGTCGCCCGCAAATTTGACGACGTGTCCTCCGTGGGCGGAGATGAGGCCGATGAGCCGGGTGAAATACGTATTGAGAATACGGCTGAGTTGCTCCGCACCGACCGGGCCGCGCTCTGCGAGTTTTTCGGAGAGAGGTGTAAAGCCTGCGATGTCGGCCATCAGCATCGCAGCATCGAAGTGGGTCGTGCGCGGCTTCGTGAGCGGGGTCGGATCGGCTGCGAGAGCCTCCAAAACGGGTGCAGGCAGATAACATTCCGCGCCCTCAATGCTGGCTGTAGGATTCATGTGAGAAGGCCCGCGAAGGGGAGGCGATTCCTGGTGGCGACAACCAAAGAGACCGTCAGTTGAGATATCTTCCAACCAGTCATTGGTTTGAGCGAAGAAGCGGCCATGAACGGAGGTTTGGAGTGGATGGTTGTGGATTTTCGGAGTCCGGTGGGGAGGGTCTTAGGGACAGGAGTTTGCTTGCTGAACAAGCCAGTCCGCCTTGCTGGAACTCAGGATGCGGAGGGCTGAGGCGTAGTGCTCTCCGCTTTGGTTCTCGGATCCATGCAAGGCGATGAGGAGATGGAGTCGTCCCTGTTCGAAGGGCATCCCTCCTTCTTCCGCCAAGCGTAGTCCCTTCCGCCAGCGAGAGAGCGCCTTGGCCTGTTTCCCGGAGAAGAGACACACAAATCCGCTGGTGATCGCCGACTGCGCTCGAGCGAAGGGGAATATCCACGCGTATTGGCGCAGGGTCCGGCTCAGCCTTTCGAGTTTTGGAAGGACCGAACTTCGCGGTGCTGCTTCGTGTTCCAATGCGCTGATGTAGGTGTCGGCAAGGAACGAAAGCGCAGGTCCCGCACTAAAGGTGGGCTGCGGCGATTGATGAATGATGGTGAACCCTGTGTTTGCTTCCTCCAAGGCTTGCGCCCAATTCCCGGCGCGGGATTGGGAAAACGCAGCGGCCCCATGAGAATCAATCAGGGCAAGCTGGTCGCGAATCAGCGGACGCGCGGATTCCACCAAAGTCAGGGGGCGTTCAATCTCCCCCATCCGGAGAAGGCTCCGGGCGACTCCCTGCCGGGCCCAGCTCAGACACTGCTGGTCACCCCGGGATTCAGCGCGGCATTCCATCTCCATAAAAAACTCGGATGACCTTATGAAGTCGCTTGTAAAGAAGTAGTTGTAGGCTTGGATGAGCAGGCCTTCCTCCACCATTCTCCGGTGGGCATACCTCTTGTGGGCCGCGACGGATTCGAGCGTTTTTGAGTGCGCCTTCTCCCACTTTCCTCTTCCGAGGTGAACGACTGCTTCAATCTGTTGCACCCACGCCCGAGTGACAGGGTTTTCCACGAAACGTAAAGTCGCGGCGGTCCGTTTCAGGTAGTAGTTTGAGACGGCTTGAAATCCGGGGACGGCGGCAGAGTTTAGGGCCATCGTGATATAAAGCGGGGCCAACTCGTTCGAGGGACCTGCCCTCTCGGCGTAGTTGAGGCCGACGACGCTCCCATACAGCAGGAGCGAGATGTCGTTGTTGTGGTAGGCAAGTCGGGAGAGCTCTTTGTTGAGACGGGCTATTTCCAGCAGCCGTTTGCGCTCCTTCATGGAAGGCGCAATGGACGCAGGGAGAATCCGCCGAAACACCTGGGTGAGAGCCTCTCGAAGAATGCGGAAGGCCAGCCAGCGTTTGTTTGGCGTCGGACAATGGAGTAGTTCCAATGCAGCGTGAATCGCACTGAGGCCCTCGTTCTGGTGCCCCTCGTAATACTGTGATTCCGCCAGCGCCCGGTACCAGAACGCCCGCCGGAGCGGGTCGAGTCGCGTGTCCAATTTCGCCTCGAGCGCAATAGCGCACTGGTAAAAATGAATTGCCTCCTCGTTCGCGAAACGTGCAGTGGCTTGCGCTGCCGCTTTTTCATAGAAATCGACCGCCTTCAGATCGTCCCCGGCAAGGCTCCAATGGTGTGCCAGGCGGGCGTATTGCGATGCGATGTCGTGGGAATGCGTGAACTCCAACCACTGCGCGAGGGCACGGTGAAGCGCCGCTCTTTGGCTGAACATCATCAGGTCATACGCTACATCCTGAATCAGAGCGTGTTTGAAGATGTAGGTGCCGGCGGGCTCTGTCTCAAGGCGTGGGGTGAGATCCAGCGCAGCAAGCCGTTCAATGGAATCGGCCACCTCCGAAGCAGCTGTCGCAAGAGGGAATATTTGTTCCACCTCTTGGACTGAAAACACGCGCCCACAGATGCTGGCCGTCTTGATCGCCAGTGCGTCGACGCTGTTGAGTCGGTCGATACGCGCACGGATCACCCCGGCCAGAGTTGTGGGAAAAGCAATCGATTCGAGGTTCACACTGCCCGGTACGAGAGAGCAGACGTCGTCCTCAATCCGAAGAATTCCCGTTTCGACCAGGGTCTGCCCCAACTCTTCTGCAAACAGCGGATGCCCCTCGGCTTTCGACGCAAGGAGTTGGGTGATTTCGGACGGGAGTTCAAAGACGCCGAGTTGTTCGCAGACGAGGTCCACGATGTTTTCCTTGGACAATGCTCCCAGTCGAAGGTGCAGGAAGTCCTTCGAGTGCTTGAAACTCTCCCACTCCGCAGGCGTCGGCCCTTCCTCGGTGCGGACGCTGAGCACCATGAGCACGGAGGGCAGCGATTCCCGGACTGCGAGGAGCCATTTGCGAGAGGTGGAATCCAGCCAGTGAACGTCCTCCATGACAAGGAGCAGGGGCTGGTGGGTGGATTTTTCCTGAAGAATCGCCACGAGGAGGTCCCGCAGCGCCTCCGAGCGGGCCTGGGCCGGCATATTCGAAATCGGCTCACTCTCAGGAAAATCCAGTTGGAGGAAGTCGTTGAGCAAACAGGCGTTGGCCTGATGTTCCTCGCTGAAGTCCAGCGCGGTCAGAACGGCTTGCGACTGGGTGTACTTGTTGTCGCCCTCTTTGACTCCTAGCAGCGCCCGGAGAATGTCTATCCATGCGTGTCCGGAATTGCTTTTGTCGACGGCGTTTCCGAAGCCGATGTGCGTTTGAATTTGCCACTCTGCAGCTCGTGAAATGAGGTGGGCGATCAACTCCGATTTTCCCATGCCGGCCTCGGATTCGAGGAGCACGGCGCCCCCGCAGCGGCCATTCGCGAGAGCTGCGAGGCGGTTTTCGAGCTCTTTGCGCTCCTCGATTCGCCCCACAATCGACCGTGTTTTGCGGGCGAATCGCTTTTCACGCACGGGGCGGAAAACTGGCACCTCATGAGACTGCCCTTTCAAACGGACGGGAGGGAGCGCCTCCATTTCAAAACGCTTCTCCACCTCCCGGAGGGTGGAAAGGTCGCAGTAAACATCTCCCTTGGAGGCGAACATCAGCCGCTCTGCCGAGTTCACGACTTCGCCAATCATCGTGTATTCGCGCCTGCCGCAGTTGGGGATGGTGCCGCAAAAAGCGCGCCCCGAGGTGACGCCGACGTTGCAAGTGAACCCGAATTCTTTCAGTTGGGCCTGCATGGCGAGCGCCGCCTTCACAGCGCGGAGGGGATCGTCCGGATGGGATAGCGGCGGCAGGCCTAGGACGACAAGGAGGGTCAGTCCTGCCGGGTCCATGGTGAGTTTGGCGACACTCGCCTCGTATCGATGAATCGACCGCTGGAGGCAGACCATCGCCGCGTGGAGTTCGCGGAGGATGTCCGGGCTTTGTTCGGAGATTTCCGGGATGTTGATGGAAATCAGGCTGATCTGACGTAAATCAGCAAACCAGTCGGTCTGGCCTGACTCCCACGGTGTCCCCTCGGTTGCCTGTGCTGAAGATTGCGGTGGGACGGTGCCGGCCGCGTGTGCTGACGCGTCTGCCCGGGTTTCCAAGTCTGAAAGGGGCGCCTGGGAGTGGAAATGGGCGAGTCCTTTTTCGAGCGAAAGAACGTGGGAGTACCCAGCCTCGAGGGGCTTGGTGATGCACTGCTTCCGCAGGAGATCTCCGACCTCCGGGGCGAGCACTGTCTGGGCGGGGCCGGCAAGTTCGACGCCTCGGCGTGCTTTGAGCACCGGTTCGCCCATCACCACAAACTCCCAACGGCCCAGCACTCCCCCGACAGCGAGCGTAGAGATGTCTCCGGCTGAGATGCCCAGGCGGAGAGAGAGAACGCTGGCTTCGTTGGCCTCAAGGGCTTTGGATTCGTCGTGTTTGAAAGAGGCGGCCTGGGAAGCTCGCAAGTCGAGGCTTCTTCGGAGAAGTTTTAATGTGAGCGACTTTTGAATGATGTGAGCGCATTCCGCCGCACGAAACGCTGCGATTTCCAGGGAGTCTTCGCGCACTGGCCAAAGCGCCAGAAGGGTGTCTCCCGTGAAGTTGACGACGGACCCTCCGTGTTTGGAAACAACCCCGATGAGACGCGTGAAATACGCGTTGATGATGCGGCTGAACTGCTCGGATCCCTGCGAGCCGCGTTCGGCGAGTTGTGCGGAGAGCGTTTTAAATCCCGCAATGTCCGCCATGAGCAGAGCGGCATTCAGATGCGAAGCGCGGGGCTCAGTGAGTGGGGCGGGGGCGGTCGCAAGGGCTTCCAGGAGCGGCGCGGGCGGGTGGTATTCGGAGCCGAAGGTGCTCGAATGAGGCCTCATGCGGGGGTGCCTGTGTTGGGGGTCCGATTCCAGATGGTCCGGGCTGACTCGATCGTGAAATAACACTTTG
>JBANFR010000159.1:0-7820 GCA_037975925.1 Verrucomicrobiota bacterium | reverse complement strand
CCTTCACGCTCGCCGTCGCGTCCGCCACCACCGGCGTCACACTCCACGCGCTCATCTCATTCGGCACGCTCACCGCGTAACTCGTCACCCCACTCGCAAACCCGGGCGACAAGGTGCCTCCACTCACCACCAATCCCGCCAGGTCTGCGTTCGTGCTCGGCAGGCGCGTCACGCCCACCGTGTACGTCTTCACCGTCACGCCATCCTGCGCGGTCACTTCCACCACCACAGGGTTCAATCCCACCGACAACGCCACCGGCACGCTTGCGCTTCCAGAAGCCACGCTCACTCCGTTCACCTTCACGCTCGCCGTCGCGTCCGCCACCACAGGCGTCACGCTCACCCCACTCGTCGCATGAGGCACGCTCACCGCGTAACTCGTTACCCCGCTCGCAAACCCAGGCGACAAGGTGCCTCCACTCACCACCAATCCCGTCAGGTCTGCGTTCGTGCTCGGCAACCGTGTCACGCCCACCGTGTACGTCTTCACCGTCAAGCCATCCTGCGCAGTCACTTCCACCACCACTGGGTTCAATCCCACAACCAACGCCAACGGCACACTCGCACTCCCCGAGGCCACGCTCACTCCGTTCACCTTCACGCTCGCCGTCGCGTCCGCCACCACAGGCGTCACGCTCCACGCGCTCGTCTCATTCGGCACGCTCACCGCGTAACTCGTTACCCCACTCGCAAACCCGGACGACAGAATCCCGCCGCTGAGCGCTAACCCCGCAAGATCCGCGTTCGTGCTCGGCAGGCGCGTCACGCCCACCGTGTACGTCTTCACCGTCACGCCATCCTGCGCAGTCACTTCCACCACCACTGGGTTCAATCCCACAACCAACGCCAACGGCGCACTCGCACTCCCGGAAGCCACAGTCACTCCGTTCACCTTCACGCTCGCCGTCGCGTCCGCCACCACAGGCGTCACGCTCACCCCACTCGTCGCATAAGGCACGCTCGCCACGTAACTTGTCACCCCGCTCGCAAACCCGGGCGACAGAATCCCGCCGCTGAGCGCTAACCCCGTCAGATCCGCGTTGGTACTGACCGTACGGAAAGTCACATCCTCGCCCATACTCGATCCCCCCAAATTCTTTCCGACAAGGCGTGCGTGGTACTCGGTGCCGGGATTGAGACCGTTCAAAACAACGGACACCGACTGCGGCTCGATCCCATCGGCTGGGGTTAGTGTCACCGGGAGGCTCACGCCATACGAGGAAGTGGGCCCCACTTCAAACGCAGCTGATGTGGGTGTTCCCTTGGGATTCACCAACCCGCTTAGAGTCGCACTCGTTGTCCCAACGCCGCTCACCGCCACCGATCCCACCGTAGGCGCAAGCGCGGCAATATTGAATGCGACGCTCTGGCCTTGATGTCCCGAACCATCGTCAGCCACAAGGACCGCATCCGTTCCCACTCCGCGGACCGTGATCACTCCATCCCAAACGCCATTCGAGAAATTGCCCGTCGAGGTCGGCACAACCTGCAACGCTCGCTCGAAGCCCAACTGGACATTGGGCACCCACTTGTCCGCCAATGGGTTCGGTCGCATACCCGCCCACGCCAGCGGATCCCCAAATTCGCCGGTAGTGGTTTGGTAGATGCGCCTCGACTGCGCGGTGGATGATCCCCAAACACTGGCGTTATAGGGACTCGAGTTATTGATTAAACTGAAATCGACCATCAGATTCCGTACCCCATCGTACTCAAAGGGAGTCGTGAATCGAAACGTCACCCAACCCGTACCCGTGAGTGCCTCGTTCGACTGATACACCGTCGTCCAGCCGGCTGATTCCCACTCCGGCGCACTCCCGTAACCCTGCAAGTCCGTGTGCCGCAGACGAATGGTCCAGGCATTCAAGGTCAGGGGCTTGGGAAGCCAAGCCACATTCAGCGAGAGGGACCGGATGGTTCCCGCGGCGCCCACCTCACTCTGCAAATAAATGCACTGCGAACGATGGTCATGGCGGAGGCCGTCCAAAAGCCCAGTGGAGCCCAATGATCCTGTTCCAATCGTCCTGGTGGGCTCTGGGATTTTTAGCGCCGTGCTTCCGGAAAACGTGCTCACCGTATTATTCGCGACATCCTGTGCCACGATTCGCGCTGGAAATCCGTGCCCGGAGAACTGCGTTCCGCCGGAAATACTCCACCCGAAGTGATCCAAAACGCCCGACCCGACGGAGAAAGGATTGCTGATTCCCTCTCGGCCCGAGGCGTTCGCAACACGCAACACAACGCTCGAATCAAAGCCATTCACGGTGACATTTCCTTTCCACACCCCACTTGCGAAGGGCCCCACAACAGACGGAGAGACTGCCAGCGATCCACCGTTCGCAACCGCGCTCAAAGGCAGCGAACCCGTGAAACGCGGCACTGTGACGTTATTGATGTCCTTTGCCGTCACAGTCACCGCAAACGGAACCCCTCGAACTTGGGTCACACCAACCGGCGCAAACTCAAAGTGATGAACCTCGTCATCCCACACCGTCATCAAACGATCGCCACCAACAAATTCCGAGGCAATCGCCGACACCGAAACGGCCGCAGACCCATCGTTGAGGGAATTGTTGGGCGCGGAGATGGAAAAGGAAACCGACGTTGCGTTTGCGGGAATCGTGACACTCGCCGGGACCGTTAGGCGGGAAGGATTGGACGACACTAGGGAAACCACCAACGGCGCAGGCAGCACACCGGAAATCGATACCGATCCGGAACTCGAAAGGCCCTCGCTGAGCGAGGCGGGTAGGTTCACCGTGAGGTTTCGGGTTTCGTTGTCCAAAACCGACACTGCCGCAGAGGCGTCCGTCCAGCCTTCGACCCGCGCAGTCACCACCGCCGATTGGGTCCCGTCGATCCGATTGTCATCCACAGCCCTCAGTGGGAATGAGACGGAGCTTTGACCCACGGGAATCACGACACTCACCGGCACCCACAGTTCACCCGGCGCGGTGGAGCGCAAACTCACGCTCATGGGCGCGTCAGCCACACGACTGATCGAGACAACCCCGGATGCACTCGCTGCTCCCTCCGTCACTTCCGCCGGGACCGCCAAACTCAACGTCGCTGGCGGCTCGTTATCCTGAACCAGCACCACACCTGCAGCACCAGAAAACCCAGGCGCATTGGCGGAGGCCACCACCCACTGCACCCCATCGAGTGCTGCGTCATCCAGCACGTTCACATCAAAGGTCGCCCGCAATTCTCCTGCACGAATGGTGACCACTGACGGCACCTGAACCTTGGAGGGGAGGCTGGATGCCAAAGAGACGACCACATCCGTCGCACTCGCCACAGACCTCGAAACAGAGCCCTGTCCCAACAGCAAACCGCTTCCCTCCAGCACCGGGCTCGGCATTTGCAGAGCGAGCGACGGAACCAGCTCCACTGGAACGCCATACCGACTAAAGTCGCTCTGTAAAAAACCCGTAGGAACGCCAGTACCACGGGACAGCCCAATCAGCCCGCCAGAGGAACCCATCTCCAGGCAACTGATGCGTAAACGCCCGTCAAAGAATAGCTCGATCTGGAAGCTGTTGAGCTTGCCCGTGGTAGGCCTGGACAAATAAAAATTGATATCGAACTCGGGCACACGGAGATAAGTCACCGCAATTCGATCCGCCCATTGTTTCCACGAAACGGACCCTCCTGCAGCCGGGTCCAGATTGGCAAACAGCCCCGAAATACGCGCCTTCGAGAAATGAGCGTTTAAGGACGGAGCACTTTCAGAATCCGACAGACCGAAGGTGATGTAGCCACTGGTGCTGACACAAAACGAAGAGTAGGAAGTACCGAAAAATTTGACCTTCTGCGCGGGAGGGGGGGTTACCCACACAGAACCACCACTGAAGAGCGCGAGGGACGTTCCGCCGGCTGGGTCGCTGGGAAACTGCGAAATCGAAGCACGCTGCACCGAGTAAAAATTCACGGAGGAATCCGGAGTGAAGGTCCAGCTCTGGAAAGCCGTGTCATTGGAACTGCCCGAAAACAGCTCCGTGAAGAAATCCACATTACCCACCCGCAAAATCAACTCCCGCGAAAACTCCTTCCCCGAAGACACATTCCGAAAGTTGAGCTTGCCGGCATGAACTCCGGGTATGGCGGGAGTGGCTCCCGGGCGGACCGTCACGCTCACAGCCGCCGTGGCCCCAGGCGCCAAAACGCCCCCCGCGGGCGAAACCGAAATCCACGACTCAGAGGCACCCACAGTCCACGAGACCAGCTCCGAGATGCTGCTATTGGTGACATTGATCACACGAAACGCCGGGGTTACGACGCCGGACTGTGGGTTCTCAAAGGCCAACGCATCCGCAGGTGAGATGATCAAGGCATCCGGCACATCAAAAGCCTCGGTGACTCCGGTGGTGGCAGAACTGGCCGGTACAATGGCACTCGCACCCATCCCGCGTTTCGCGAACCCACGCCACAGCTCCCACCGGTTGGCTCCCCCATGGTTCACGAGGTCCGCCTGCACAATCGCGTCGCGCGCCTGCAAAAACGTCGGATTCACCGGACTCAACTTCATGCCATCCGTCACCAACTGGAGTGTCATCTCGTTGCCGGCTTCCCACCCGTGTTTGGCGATCAGATTCGCGCGTACCTCCCACAACGCGACACACCAAACCTCCCCCATGAAATGAACCAACGAGCTTTTCTCGATCCGACTCAGCGTCAGCGGGTTTTTTACCATGTCCGTCGTGTACGGATAGGTCCGGACACCCTTGTAGTAGTTTCCCGATAAATAAGCGCCCAACGCGTAGTTCCCGTTCGCGTCGTCACCAGGCTCACCTAGCAGAGCCAACGCGTAAAAATCGGACCATCCCTCTCCCATGCCCCGAGACTGGAGCGCGGACATCCCCACCCCGCCTCCGACCAATCGATTGCTCAGCCCGTGGGTGTACTCGTGGATAACCACCTCCGCATCCAGGGAGCCGTCCCTCCCGGGATTGGTGCGACTCCAAAGATACATCTGCATCCGCCCCGGCAATCCATCCGAAGGCGTCGAAAAATTGGCATTGTTCGTGCCGCCCCCATCCTGGGCATCTGCCAGCACCGCGTCATTACCCCGGCCTCCACGTCCAAAATTGCTCTGCTGAAAATTACCAGCCGTCTCCGTGAACCCGAGGTTGTAGAGTTTGTCGTGGTACCAGTTGCACAGGTAAAAAAGAGTGGTCACCGCTGCATCACGGTAGGTGCTCGCGGGCTGCGCCAAATCCATCGGGAAGTCAAAAACCCGTGTCGCCGAGATCGCATTTGTGCCCAACCCCCAGGTCGGATTTGTATTCGTCAAATCCAGGTGCGCATCCACGTTGTTCCCAAAAGTCCGCGTGCCACCATCCGCAATCCACCCCGCTGGCGATGCACCATAATCCAGCGCGGAAAGTGTAATCAGCTTCCTCGGAAACACGGGAGGCTGCGCGCCATTGGGAGTCGAGTACCCGGGCGAAAATGGGCGCGGACTGTCCAAAGGCTTGCGCGTCGTTTCATTCGCGTGCACCCGGTAGGAGGCGTCGCTTAAATCGTTGGTCAGCGAGGTGCGCACCAGGACGTCCCCACTTTTTGCATCCACCACCAAGCGGAACATCTCCCTCTCTTTCAGACTCATCAGCGTCACATCCCACACGAGGGCAAGGTTGTCCTGGCTCATGGGCAACCAGGCCAGCCCGGCGCTCACATCGCTCAAACCGGGCGCCTCCACCCTCTGACGACGCTCCGCCCCCTCCGACGGAGAAGCCGCACGAACCAACGCCGCGTCCACCGCCGACTCCACATTCGCCGCCGCCAGCGCAACCGCTTTTCCAAAGTCCACAGGCGGTTGCTGGACCAATGCCGCACGCTCCTGCGCAGCCAGCTGTGTAGCCTTTTCCGCTTCACTCACGAAATGGCTGCCCACCGTCACCAGCTCTCCGGTTTTGGTCAGGCTCGCGCGCAAAATCGTGTTGTATACAGGCACCCCATCCACCTCCTGCTGCCACACCACACTGCGCATCCCGTTATGCGCCGAAACGTCCTCCCTCGTCACGCGAACCGCGCGACTCAAAGCCTCCGCGTCGTGACCGAAAAGTGCCGCGTTCTCCTCCACAAAACGCCTCAGCGTCGCATACGGATCCTCCCCCGCTGCCGACGGACCCGTCAAAAAGCGTCCCGGCGCCATCACGTGGTTGGCGGCTCCACTGAGCGCATCGAATTGCACATTCACACCGGGAATCCTCGACTGGAGCGCCTCCAATGCGGCTTTCTGAGAAGCCGAAATTTCCCAACCGCGAGTCCCTCGTTTATCGAAGTCACCATGCTCCCCGGCGTGCTCGTGATCGTGGTCTGCCGCTTTCTGCGGCTTGGCCTGGGGCGGCACCGAAGCTGGCTCGCTCGCCACAAAACCCGCGGCCGCCACAGGGGCCGAGGAAGCGGAGGAGGCCGGTGCCTCTTCCGGTTGGGCATGCGCCACACGGCCCTCCTCGTTCTTCGGCGCCGCCGCCTGCTGGGGATTCTTCGACCGCATCCACACCGTCCAGGCCCCGCCCAAACATAAAACCAAAGCAAACGTTAACAAAAAAATGAGACGGAGGGATCGGGAGGTCATAGTTATGGTGCTCCTCCACTACGTACGGAGGGGGCCATAACTTACCTCTCTTTTTTCCATTCGGATTCTTGAACAACGACACTCCCGACAGGATGGGGAGAGGGGACAGCACCCATCTCTGCGAGTCGGCACCCAGCACGTCGCGATCTATACACCTTCTGGCCAACGACTTCGCAACCCAGCTGAAGCCGCGTCAGACCACAAGACCACGTGTGCCCCACAGTGCACGCAACTGCACTCACCGAACCAAAGACTCCTTCCGCGTGCGCTCTCGGCATTCGCGGGAAATACGCCGTTCACCGATTCGCGCCCCACATCGACGAGCCAACAGATCCACCCGACTCGCCATCCTCGAGAGCATTCATCACGGGAGCGCGATGCGGTCTTCGGCCTCCCTCGGCACTCTCACAGGAAACTTCGTGGCTTCTGCCTATTCGCCGGGAACAGCGTCCTGCAGCAACGGTTCAACCGGACAAAGAAAAACGCCGCGCTCATCTCGAGCGCGGCGCCTCCTATTTGATCTCCAGCCCAGCCTATTGTGCCTCAAGCCGCACCACGCCGCTCTCGCGAGCATTGCCGCCCACAACTGGCGCCACAAAGTAACCCTCCCCTCGCTGCGTCTTCTGCAGCACAGCGCCACGGAACGCCGTACCAACTCCCGTCGTTCCAGGATAAACAAACGTTCCACTCCACAGGCCAGTGCCACTCAATCCCAACGCCACGACCGGTGCAGGAACGCCCCCAGCAGGCGATCCCTGCACTCGCACCGATGTTCGGCCAATCGTAAGCTGATTCCGGAACGCACCTTGCAGCCCACCCAATCCCACTTCGAGCAACCCGTTCACCGCGGGATACACCGCAGGCTCGTTCCCAAGCACCGTCTTCGTCGTCAGCGCGCTCGCGATGAACTTGGACCCCACGAGGTCCAGTCCAATCCCCTGCGGCCAACCCTCCGGATACAACACATCACTCGCATTCGCAGCCTTGTACCAACGCAAGTCCGCTCCCCCATCCACGTCGCTCTTTGCAGGCACCTCCCGGAAGCTCACCTCTCCAGCAATCACTCCCCTCCCGGCGTAGGGCGCCGCATACAGCGGCAGTCGGTTCTCTTTTGACAGGTAATTGCTCACCGAAAACACCTGCCCATCCGCAAGTTCACCCCAAACAGAAACCGCCCCAGTCGAATACACCGTCGCAGTCGCAAAACCGCTCCCCTGCGGGTACGTGTTCGCTTCCCGGC
>JBANFR010000158.1:0-7953 GCA_037975925.1 Verrucomicrobiota bacterium | reverse complement strand
GCACCTGCGTCGTGTCGAGCAACCCAAACCCCTCCAACTTCGCGAGGAAGCGCGCGAGATGCTGCAGCTGATAGCCTTCCACCTTGCGCATCCCCGCCATGAGCGCCGGGTCTTTGCCGTGGTGCGAGTACCCATGATAGCCGTTTTGCGGAACGCCCACCGCAGCAACGTCGGAAGAGCCCGGAATCTCGATCGTCGCCACCCGCGTCGAGTCCGTCTGCAACGCCAGCGCCAACAGGTCGAACAGGATCGGCAACTGTTGCGTCACCGTGCCGTCTTTCGGCATCACCGCATCAACTCCCGGACGCGGACTCGAAAGCCAGGCTTTCTCCTGCTGAATGGACTGCTCCACCTCGCGGACCGCCGTGAAATACTGGTCCATCTTTTCGCGGTCGCGTCCCGAGAGGCGGCGGTTCATTGTGCGCGCCTGTGCGTTGACCAGATCCAAAATGGATCCCTCACGCGCGTAATTCGCGCTTTGCGCCGCTGTCCGCTCAGCGGGATCATCCACAAACAGCATCTTAAAAAGTCGGGAGACGTGCAAAATCGGCGGCACCATCACGCCGGTTCGCGTCCAGGACAGCTCCACTCCGCCATCCCCCACCCCGCCAGCGGCGGTGTTGAGCACCCGAAACCGCGTCTGCCCCCCAACATGTCGCGCAAGATACTGATCCAGTGAGATATTGCCGTCGGGTAGACTGGAGGCCTCGGAGACCTTCACCCCCGAGAGAAACATATGCGTTCCGCTGTGTCCGTTGCTGATACCGTGGTCCAAGTTTGAGAACACCGTGAACTTCCCACGCAGTCCCTCAAAAGGCACGAGATTCACCGGTAGCGCCGCCTGCAACCCCTCCTCACTCGGAAAAAAGGCGTCCCGAATCATCCCATAGGGATTCGCGACGCACACAAAACGCTGAATCGGCAAAGGGCCTGCGGCGCGTGAAAGCGTCTCCAGCCAGGGAAGCGCTAGGCTCACCCCGGCTCCACGAAGAAACTGGCGGCGCGTCAGGCAGGGCAGAGAGGTCGGTGTCATGGAGGTACTTTGGATTGGGGAACTGTTTCAAAAATGGTTGGGGAGAAGTGAAGAACCGCCATTCAGAAGCGGCGTTTCAGTGGCCCAGACACGAGGCTCCGCATGCGCTTCAGGTGCGGCTTCTCCATTCACAAGGGGCGGAAGAACTTGATTCATCGGGGGCCGCGGAATGAGGGTCACCGCTGTTTGTTACGGCCTCCGCAGGTCAGCACAAAAATCTTCATTTTTTTCACGAACTCCCCGCTCTTGGTGCTCGGTAGAGGTGGCAGGCAATACGATCCCCAGCCGCAGTTTTTTGGAGAGTACGGTCGACGCTCGGCGACTTGAAAAACGCCGTGCTCAGCGACAGGCGAATGCTCGGCGAGAAAGGCGGTGCCTGCGCGATCGAAAATCCCTAGCGGGCCCACCCAGGATTGCGATCGCGCCCCCCCTCAAACCGGGGAGGTTCACAAACAACAGCCTCACGCTGCGGCCATGCGCCGGTGAGTGCGCTGCTCACTCACTGCTGGCCCCGCTCCGCCCGAGCTTCGCTGACAGGAACTCCTCGTGATCGGAAAGCTCAGACACTTCCCAGAACGGCTCAGTGCAGCAGCAGCACAAACCCGCCCGCGAGCAGGATCGCGTGGAGCCAAACCACGATCACCTGCAACTTGTTATAAGCCCGCGAGCCAGAGTTTTCGCTCGGTATGTCCGGGTCGACGCCAAAGTGCCGCTGGTGGTTCTTCAAGATCCAGACGCCCCCGAGCAGGAGCGCGATCAAGACACCGGTGAACACAAGCTGAAGGGTGAGCAGAGCCGCATTGTGCATACTTCTGTAAGTTACGGCCCGAGCTCCGGGGCGCCAGATACAGAGGGCACGATTCCCGGCCAGCACAGATCGAGTGTCAGAGAAGCGTCTTTACCAGCTTTCCGAGCGTCCCGACTGCCCGTTCCAAGCGCGGCGACCAAGGGTGGCCACAGTTGATTCGGATGAAATTCTCAAAGCCTTGTGACGCCGAAAACATCGGCCCGGGCGCGATGCTGATCTTCTGCGCGAGCGCGCGCTCATGCAGTTTCAGCGCAGAAACGTTCTTCGGCAGCTCGACCCACAGCACGAAGCCGCCCGTCGGCCGCGTCAGCTTGATCTCCTCCGGAAATGCTGCAGAAATTGCCGCGCTCATCTGTCGGATCTGCTCGGCAAACTTCCGCCGCAGCGCGCGGAGATGGCGATCATAACCGCCAGTCGCCACAAACTCTGCAATCGCCATCTGCGGCAGGGACGCCGTGGCCAGAGTGCTCGTGAGTTTCAGCGCCTTCACCCTTGCGTAATATCGCCCCGGCGCGACCCAGCCCACGCGATAGCCCGGCGCGATCGTTTTGGAAAAAGCGCCGCACAGCATGACGCGCCCTTCGCGGTCAAAAGACTGAGCCACTCTCGGCCGCGGGCCGCTATGCACCAAGGAGCCATTGATATCGTCCTCGATTAACGGAACATCCCTTTGCGCAAGGATATCGATGAGCCGCTGCTTATGGTCGTCCGGCATCAACGAGCCAAGGGGATTGTGATAATTCGGCATCGCCACACAAACCGCGACGCGTCGGCTTTTGAGCGCTTGCTGGAGGGCGTCGAGATTCATGCCGTCACGCGGATGCATCGGAATTTCGATCGCTTTCAAACCAAGCTCCTCAATTTGCTGTAGCACGCCGAAGTAGCTTGGCGACTCCACTGCAACGACGTCCCCAGGCTTCGTGACTGCACGCAGGCAAAGTGTCAGCGCCTCCGTTCCGCCACACGTCGTAATGAAGGCATCTGGTGAAAGCTGCGTGCCCCAGTCGAGCGAACGCTTCGCGAGTTGCCGCCGCAGCGCCTCGCAGCCCGGCGGCATGTCGTAACCCACACCATGGGCACCGGCGCTTCTCGCCACTGCGGCCATGATCCGGTTCAGCTTCACCACCGGAAGATTTTCCTCACCCGGATACGCCGCCCCAAATGGCACTGCCTCCGGCATTCGTGCGGCGTCAAAGATACGCGCCTGTAAGCTCCCCACCTCCACCGCCGTCGCCGCAAGGGCGCTTCGCGAAGCCATCGGCTCCGGCACCCGATCCCACAGCCGTGGCCGAACGAAGAACCCCGATTTCGGCCGCGCCTCGATCAGGCCGCGATCCTCAAGCGCCCCATACGCCTGTATCACCGTGGACACACTCACGCCATGCTGCCCGCTCGATCGGCGCACCGACGGAATGCGCTCCCCAGCTCGCAGCGCGCCCGACAGAATCGAAGCCGCGATCTTGTCGGCCACCTGTTGGTAGAGCGCGTCGGCTTCGGGCGATGAGTTCCGTTGCATGCCGTCGACGTTATCAGCGCCCCCCTTTGCGGCGCACTTTTTTCAACGCCGCCCCCGGCGTGGCGAGATTGAGTACGCGAAACCACCATCCAAACTCAACCAACCCCAACCAATCGGATCCCATCCAAGAACTTTACCTGAAAACAGATCCCTTTGGCTCCGCTACGCGGGCCGCCGCTCTTGGAGCATCCCGCAAACACGGTACACTCCATCTCCTATTTTTGCCGCCTCATGAAACCCCTCCTCGCCCTGCTCACCGCCGCGCTCTGCGCGCTCGCCGCCACCGCCACCGCCGCTCCCGACTATTTCCCCCCCCCCGACTCCGAAGGCGGCTGGCGCACCCTCCGCGACTCCGATGCCATCCGCCAACTCGCCGGCATGGACCTCGAACGCCTCCACCGAGCCTACGCGGGCGTGGAGCGCTCCGCCTCCCCCAACGGAGGTCTCCTCGTGGTCCGCAACGGCTACCTCGTTTTTGAAAAATACTTCGGCAAGGCCCGCAGAAACGCGAACCCCGACATGGCCTCCACCGGCAAGGCTTACACCAGCATCGCCTGCGGCATTCTCCTCGATGAAAAAAAGGACCTCTTCCCCAACGGCCTCGACCAAAAGGTCTACACGCCCTCCTTCCTCCCCCAAGCCTTCCCCTTGGATGACCCGCGCAAAGCCCAAATCACCCTGGGCCAGCTCCTGTGCATGACCTCCGGGCACCACGGCGAAGGCACTGCCCCAGGAATCATCCGAGGCGAAGTGGTTCCTCTCCAGCCTGTTCCAGGCCAGGACTTCCGTGACGTCGACTCCTCCAGCCTCAAAGTCCCCCTCTGGACCGAACCCGGAGCGGGATACTCCTATTCCTCCCCGGCCCCCCACATCGCCTCCATGGTCCTCCGAAATGTCTCCGGCATGGAGCTCCCAGACTTTATCCAAACCCGACTCGCCACTCCCATGGGCTGGGGCCCGTGGGGCTTTTGCCTCCACCGCGGCCAGACCCTCATGAACCACGCTAACGGCGCCGGCAGCATCGCCGTCCATGCCACCGACGCCCTCCGCTTCGCCTATTGCCTCCTCCGGAATGGCCGTTGGGAAAACAAGCAACTCGTTCCCGCCGACTACATCGCCCTCTGCAACAAAGCGCTCCCCCTCAATCCCCACACTCCCTACAGCCTCATGTTCGAACACAACGCCGACGGCCATGTCGTCGGTGCCCCACGAGACGCCTATTTCAAAACAGGAGCCGGCGGATTCTGCCTCTACATCGTACCGTCCCTCGATCTCGTCATCTACAAACTCGGCGGTAGCGACAACCAGTGGGACCCAGCCCTCACCGGCTTGCCTCAACCCCCCGACTCCTTCGGAGAACGCAGCACCCCTCCGGTGCTCCCCAAAAACAACTTCAACGAAAACTTCAGTACCGGCCGGATCCTCGAACTCGTCTGCGCCGCCGTGCGCGACTGATTTACCGGTCTCTTCACTCGGAAAAAAAACGGGCGCACCTCCTTTCGAAGGTGCGCCCGATTCGTTTTTACGAAACCACTACTTCAGGCTCTGCACGGCCTCCACCACCGACTTGGCGCTAATCCCCAGCTTCTCCATCACCACATTCCCGGGCGCGCTCACCCCAAATCGCTCCAGTCCCACCACCACCCCGTCCAGCCCGACGTACCGGAACCAGGCGTCTTTGACCCCCGCTTCAATCGCCACACGGCGACGGCACGCAGCAGGCAACACGCTCTCCCGGTACTCCGCCGACTGCGCATTGAAGATCTCCATGCTCGGCATCGAAACCACTCGCACTCCTTCGCCCAGCGTCTTCGCCGCAGCCACCGCGTGCTGCAACTCGCTCCCGCTCGCCAACAGAATCGTCTGCAACGCCCCCTTCTCGCGCACAGCCACATACCCCCCACGCAGTGTCCCCTCACGCCGCTCCTGCACGGAAATTTCGTTCAGCATCGGAATCGCCTGACGCGAAAGCGCCAGCAACGTCGGCCCATCCTTGCGTGCAAACGCCGAAGCAAAAGCGCCCGCCGTCTCCTCCGGATCCCCCGGACGAATCACATGCAAATTCGGGATCACCCGTAACCCCGTCACCGTCTCCACCGGCTGGTGTGTCGGTCCGTCTTCGCCCACTCCGATGGAGTCATGCGTAAAAATGTACACCACGGGAAGATGCGCCAGCGCCGCAATCCGGATCGAAGGCCGCGCGTAATCGGCAAACACCAAAAAGGTCGCCCCACTCGCGTGGAAAATCCCGTCGTAAGCGATCCCGTTCATGATCGCCGCCATCGCATGCTCACGGATGCCGTAACGAATGTTACGCCCCGCGGGGTTCGCGACCGTAAAGTCCTTGTCGGAAGCAATGTAGTTCAACGTCGAACCATACAAATCCGCACTCCCGGAAACCGCCAGAGGCAGCGCCGCCGCCAAAGGCTGCAACACGTCCGAACCCGCCTTCCGAGTCGCAATCTTGGAATCCGCCGCAAACGCCGGAATCTTCGCGAGCAGGTCCAAAGCCGAAGGCTTCTTGTTCGCAACCCCATCCGCAAGCAGGGTCGCCAGCGAGGGATTGGCTGCGCTCCACGCCGCAAAAGTCGCCTTCCAAGCGGCATGTTTCTCCGCAAGCACCTTCCCGTGCTCCGCAAAAAATGCGCGCGTCTCGGCAGAAACATAGAAATGCTCGTGCTCGGGCAATCCCAACGCCTTGCGCGCCCCATCGATAAACTTGGCCCCACCCTCCCCGTGCGCCTTGGCCGTTCCTGCCACCTCAGCGATCCCCTTCCCAATCAACGTCTTGGCCACAATAAACTGCGGCTTGCCGACCGCCGCCTTCGCCTTCTCGAGAGCCTTCGCCACCGCCGCCAAATCGTGCCCGTCCACCGTCTGTACCTCCCACCCGTAGGCCTCGTACCGCTTCGCCGTGTCCTCACTCTGCGACGCATCCGCCATCGCATCCAACGTCACGTCGTTGGAGTCATAAATCAAAATCAGGTTGTCCAAATGATAGTGCCCCGCAAAAGACGAAGCCTCCGCAGCCACCCCCTCCTGCAAACATCCGTCGCCGGCCAACACCACCACGTGATTGTCAAAAATCACGTGCTCAGCGGTGTTAAAACGTGCCGCCGCCATCTTCTGCGACAACGCGATCCCCACGGCATTCGCCACCCCCTGCCCAAGCGGCCCCGTCGTGCACTCCACCCCCTCCGTCTCAAAGTTCTCCGGATGCCCAGGCGTGTGAGACCCGAGCTGCCGGAAGGACTTCACCTGTTCCAAAGTCATCTGCCCATAGCCCGCCAAATGCAGCCAGCCGTACAAAAACATCGACCCATGTCCCGCCGACAGGACAAACCGATCCCGGTTCAGCCACCGGGGCTCCGCCGGGTCATAACTCAGGTTTTGGCCAAAAAGCACTGCGCCGATTTCTGCGCACCCCAGGGGCAGACCCAGATGTCCGGAGGAACAGGCGTGAACGGCGTCCATGGCCAAACCACGGGCTTCAGTGGCGGCACGATGCAGGGCTTCAGTGGGAAGATTCATAGGCATTAAAAGGGCGGAGCCTAGGAATCCCCCCGGGGACGGTCAAGGCAGCGACCCTCTCCCGGGCTTACTTTGTGCCACTTTCGTGTGACAATCAGACCACTCGCTCCCGTGCACCACACCCCAGCCATTCTCCTCCGAAAAACCCGCCTCACCGAGTCCAGCCTCATCCTCGCCTGGCTCACCCCCGACTTCGGCCGCATCAAAACCGTCGCCAAAGGCGTCCTCCGACCCAAAAACCGCCTCGCCGGCGTCCTAGATCTCTTCCACCTCTGCGAACTCCACTTCCAAAACGCACGCTCCAGCGACCTCCACACCCTCCGGGACGCCCAACTCCAAAACAGCTTCCCTAGCCTCCGCCCCGATTACTCCAAAATCCTCCTCGCCGCCTACGCCGTCGAACTCATCGAAAAATCCAGCGAACCCGAAACCCCAGTCCCCGAATTGTTCGATCTCCTCCATCGTCTTCTCTCCTACCTCGACCGCGAAAAACCCTCCCTCCGCGCCCTCCTCCACCTCGAATCCGAACTGGTCCGCCTCCTCGGAATCCACTCCCCCTCCATCCCACCGGAAGCCGCTCTCCGGAAACACCTCCACTTTCTCCCCGCCAACCGAGCCGAACTCCTCGCAAGGTTGGCAGGGAAATCCCCCTAGGGCCTCCCAGGGACTAGTAAACGTCCTTCTTGTAACGCTTCGACTTCTTCAAGTCCTCCACATACGCCGCCGCCTCCTCCTCCGAACACCCACGCTCCCGCACCACAATCGCGTGCAACTCCGCGTCCACATCCTTCGCCATGCGCGCTCCGTCCCCGCACACAAAAAAGTGCGCCCCAGCCTCCAGCCACGCATACAGCTCCTTCGACGCCTCCCGCATCTTGTGTTGCACGTAAATCTTTTCCTTCTGATCCCGCGAAAACGCCAAATCCAGCCGCGTCAGGACTCCCTCCCGCTGCAAGGCCGTCAGCTCCTCCTCATAAAGAAAATCCGACTCCCGCCTCTGTTCACCAAAAAACAGCCAGTTCTTCCCACCGCCGCCCGTCGCCTTCCGCTCCTGTAAAAATGCCC
>JBANFR010000157.1:0-7962 GCA_037975925.1 Verrucomicrobiota bacterium | reverse complement strand
GCCTCCCGGACGACCGTCGGCGCGTGTCCCAGGATCGCAGGACCCCAAGTCCCCACAAAATCGACGTACTCTTTGCCATCCACATCCCAAATTCGCCCACCCTCGGCCCGCTCGACAAAAAAGGGCTCCCCACCCACCCCGCGGAAGGCGCGCACCGGGGAATTGACCCCACCGGGAATCCAGCGACAGGCTTCTGAAAACAATGCGGAAGAACGGGAAGAGGGATCCATGGGACCTCATCATCTACTCCACCCCACCCCCGCATCAACCCCGGACACGGAGCACACCCCTGGTCACCTCTACCACGTCCCCCCCCGCCCTCCTTGCACCTCCCTCTGTTTTCCTTACCCTCCTCCTATCCCCGACTGCAAACTCCCGGCGCCGCCTCTTCCAGCTTCGCTCCATGCCCAAAACAACCGCCTTCAACCCGAAACGGGAATCGCAGACTGCCCCCCCCAAAATTTACCGTCTTCTCCCCTGGGCCATCTGCGCCGCTCTCGCCCTCCTCGTATTCGCTGCCTTTGGACAAGCCCTCAGCTACGGGTTCCTGAACTGGGACGACGTCATCTACATCCGGGACTATCCGGAGGTGAAAGCAGGCATCTCACTGGAAGGGTTTTTCTGGGCGTGGACCCATCCCCACTACAGCAACTGGCACCCCCTGACCACCCTCTCCTTGATGCTCGACACGACTCTCTTCGGGGAGAGGGGGGGAGCATTTCACGCGCACAACCTCGCGCTCCACGCCGCCGCCGCCTTCTTGCTCTTTCTCGCCCTGCATAAGCTCACCGGCTCCCTGGGCCGCAGCGCTTTTGCCGCCGCCCTCTTCAGCGTCCATCCCCTCCGAGTTGAATCCGTCGTCTGGATCACCGAACGCAAGGACGTCTTCAGCGGGTTCTTTTGCATGGCCACGCTGCTCGCCTACGCGCACTACGCAGCAAAACCCTCCCCTCGCCGTTACTGGCTCACCGCAGGTCTTTTCGTCTGCGGCCTCCTCTCCAAGTCCATTCTGGTCACCCTGCCCCTCCTCCTCCTGTTACTCGATTTCTGGCCTTTGAGCCGTTTTTGCTCCGCCCCCGCCCCCCCCTGGGCCCTACCCCACACCCAAACTCCCAAGTCCGCCAAACCCGGATGGCTTCTCCTCCGCGAAAAGCTTCCCCTGCTCGCCCTCTCACTCGCCTCCGGCGTCGCCACTCTCCTCAGCGCCGATCTTCACCGGCCCATGGCTCCCCCGCCCTTCTGGGAGCGCCTCGCCTATATCCCGGTCTGGTGCATCACCTACCTCCGCCAGTTCTTTGTCCCGCTCGACCTCGCAGCCCATTACCCATACGCCCAATATGGCCCACTGCCCTCCGTCGCCTTGGGCTCTCTCCTCCTCTGCGTGGCAGTCTCCCTCGCCTGTTTTTTTTCCCGAAAAAGACTCCCTGTGCTCGCCTTCGCTTGGGCCTGGTTTCTCGTCGCGCTGCTTCCCGTCATCGGATTCATCCCCCCCGGTATCCAAATCATTGCCGATCGCTACACCTACATCTCCCAAATCGGCCTCGCGATCGCCGCTGCGTGGGTCGGCCACACTTTTTTTTCCCGCCTCGCCTCCCGATGGCCCGCCTACGCCGTGGCAACCCTCGTCCTCGCCGCTCTCCTCACGCTTTCCTTTTTCCAGACTACTCACTGGAAAAATGACGAAGCCCTCTGGCGTCACACGGTCCAAGTCACCCGTGAGAACGACTTCGCCAACGGCCAACTCGGAGACTCCCTTGCCGTCCAAAACCGCTTCTCGGAGGCCGAACCCTTTTACCGAGAGGCGCTCCGATTGAACCCTTCCCTGGCCGGCGTCTTGCACAATCTCGCCCTGGTGGAGCGCCAGAAAGGCAATCCGGCTGAAGCCGAAAGTCTACTCCGCAGAGCCACACAGATCAGCCCATGGTTTACGAGTGCTCAACTGGACCTGGTCTCGGTGCTAACCGTCCAAAAAAAATACCAGGAGGCCATCGATTTACTCACTCCCATCCTCCAGCGTGAACCCCACAATACCGACGCCCTGCTCCAAAGCGCCGTTATCCTAAGCGAAAACCTTCCATCGCCTGAGAACCTCGCACTCGCCCTCCAGCGTGTCCAACAAGCCCTGACACTCCGACCCGAATGGCCCGAAGCGCACTTTATTTCCGGCAATGTTCTCCTGCTTTCCAACTCCCCGGATGAGGCGATGAAAGCCTATGACACCGCATTGCAGAAAAACCCGCGCCTCGCTCCAGCGGCCCACAATCTCGGAACCCTGCTCGCTCGTGCAAACCGTTTCCCGGAAGCCTCCGCCGCTTACCAGAAAGCGATTGCCGCCAATCCCGACTCCGTTGAAGCTTACGACTCTCTGGCTGATATTTACGTCAGACAGAAGATGCCAGCCGCGGCTATCTCGGTTTGGAAACAATCCCTCCAGCGGAAACCCAACGAAATTCGGGTTCTGTACAAACTGGCATGGATCTTATCCACCCACCCCGAAGCATCGGTCCGCAATGGAAAAGAGGCCGAACATTTTGCCCAACAGGCAATCAGTATAGCCAAAGGAAGCGAGCCTCTTTTATTCGACGCCTTGGCAGCTGCTTACGCTGAACAAGAGCGTTTCCCGGAAGCAGTCGAATCACAGCAGAAAGCTTTAGCCACGCTTTCGAATAAGGCAAACCCGCTACACGGGGCCTTATCAGCGCGACTCTCAAACTACCAAGCCAAACTTCCGTTTCGCTCGGAACCCTAGAGGCTCCCTTTCTATTCATCACCCTCACACCGGCGTACTCCTCTTTTATGCTGCTAGTCTCCCTACTCATCCCCGTCCTCAACGAGGAAGACACCATCCCACTCCTCGCCAAGCGATTGGGGGAGGTCATCCATTCGATCCCTGATGAGTCTTTTGAGGTGCTGTTTGTCGACGATGGAAGCACCGATGGCACGGTGGCTGCCATTCAAGAAGCCACCTGGCCAAGCAACACCCGTTGCCGCGTCTTGTCCCTTTCGCGGAATTTCGGCCATCAAAATGCGCTCACGGCAGGATACGAACATGCTCTCGGCGATGTCGTCATCTGTCTGGATGCCGACCTCCAGGATCCACCGGAACTGATTCCCTTGTTCTTGCAGAAGTACCGGGAGGGTTACGACGTGGTTTACGGGATCCGCCAGAATCGCAAAGAAGTGTGGTGGATGCGCCTTTGTTTTCTGGCCTTCTATCGTCTCTTTAATGCCATTGCGGAGAGGCCAATGCCTCTCGACGCAGGAGACTTTGGATTAGTGAGTCAACGCGTAGCGAAAGCAATTTCGGGCATGACCGAATACGACCGCATGATCCGGGGACTTCGGAGTTGGGTTGGTTTCAGGCAAACAGGGATTCCCTACAACCGGCCTGAGCGATTTTCCGGAGAAACACGTTATCGGATTGGACGCCGTATTGAAGGCGCTCTCGACGGCCTTTTCGGTTATTCTCGGCTGCCTATCCGGGTGATGCTTTTCACGGGATTCACTGTCTTTCTCATTTCGTTGGGCTATTTGGCGATGACCTATTTATCATGGTTGATTGGGGGAGGTGAAAGTGCGCCGGGTTGGAGATCGATTATCACCCTCGCCTTTATGCTCGGTGCTGCAAACCTGATAGCCGTCTCCATTGTTGGTGAATATGTCTGCCGGAATTACTTTCAATCCAAACAGCGGCCCCGATTTATTATCGCCGGCATTCTTGAAACCACCTCCCGCCACTCGCTGCCAACCCGTCCCTAGCCCCCGCTAGCCCGCTGATGCAGACCCCCGCTCCTCATCCCCCAGAAGATCCCCCGTCCGTTTCGGTGGGAGTTCCCACGTATAATGGGGCGTCTTTTCTCAGAGAGTGCCTCGTTTCAGTCGCCTCCCAAAAAGGGGTCCGTTTGCAGATTCTCGTGCTGGATGATGGATCCAGCGATGCCTGTATTTCCATCGCCCAAGCGGTAGCCCGGGAATATCCGGAGGCGGAATGGATTATTCGAACCCACCCCTCGCGACTGGGCATGGTGGGAAACTGGAATGCCTGCGTGGAGGCTGCGACCCACGAATACTTCAAGCTCATAGGACAGGATGACCTCTTACTCCCAGGATGTCTTCAGATGCAGGCATCCGTGCTCGCAAACCACCCCGAGGTGAGTATTGCCGCCACGGGGCGGATGCTGATCAACGCCCGGGGACGTTCGCTTTTCTGCGTGCCCACCGCCTTTCCAAAAGGCGTGATTTCTGGCAAATCCGCCGCGATCCGCACCATGCTCTCGGGGACCAATCGGATTGGCGATCCGGTGGCGATTCTCTGTCGGAGAAAAATGCTGTGCGAGGCCGGGCCTTTTGATGCTCAGCTTCATTATTGTCCGGACCTCGAAATGTGGCTTCGGATGTTGACCTTGGGCGATCTGTATTTTGATCCGGAACCTGCGGTTCAATACCGCATCCACGGTGAGTCTGCGGGAAAATCGCTACAGCACCTCGTTTCGAGGGAGTTTCTGCAAACCATCCAAGCGTTGTCCCCTCGGTTTGGCCTTCCATTGAATCGTCTCCAACGATGGAGAATCAGGCTAATTTCGCATGCACTCGGATGGCTGCGATCTCGGCTATACACTTTGTTGAACATTTCGATTCTCCATTAATGAGCAACATCCAAACCTTGGATGAGTTTAGTTGGACAATTTACCGGAGAAAGCCTCTTTGAAGATGACAACGCCTCATTCCTCCAAGTTTCAGCAAAGCCTTCAACTGCTTCTGTCGAAGGGGCCTCGCTTTCTCCTGGTATCGATTTTTGGCAATTTGCTAGGATACATCTTGGGGGTCGGAGCATATTCTTTCATACAAGCTTTCACGGGTGTCTTTATCGCCTCCGTGCTGGGAGGATTAATTCACAACACCATCACATATTCCTCCCACTACTTATTCACTTTTCCCTCAGTGATTTCATTCTTACAGGGTTGGATAAAATCCCTTGGATGTTCAGCCCTGGCCATTCTGCTTTTGAGCGCGGCGGGAACTTTGGTAATTCATCAAACCGCACTGCCTTTTTGGCTAGTACAACTCTTTTTCTTGGGCATAGGTGTTATTTACTCCACTGCCACCAACTTCTTTTTTATTTTTCGCCGGCCCTCCAAATCTTTCCACGAGCCTCCCGTGGAGCCCCTTTAACTTTCCGACCACCGATTCCAAAGCCTCTCCTTTGCTTTTATGCAGGCAAGCCATAAACTCTCAATCTGCATTCCAACCTACAACCGAAAAGCCTTCCTGATGGAATGCCTCGAATCCTTCCTTCCAGAGGCAACTCGCTATGGAATTCCCATCTTGGTTGCAGACAATGAATCGAATGATGGCACCCTGGAGTTTCTCAGGGAGTTTCAAGAGCGTTATCCCTTGCTGCGCTACCAGTCCTCGCGCTGTCCACTTTACCAGGGAATTACCAACTCCGTGGAAATGGCGTCCACCGAATACTGTTGGTTATTCTCGGATGATGACTGTGTTTTTGGGAAGCCAATCGAATTGATTTTGGAGGCTCTCTCAGCAGGGATGGGGATGATTATCTTAAACGCCTTAACGATGGACAAGCAGCTCTTGCAGGTCGTGGAAGAGAGGCGCATCCAGTCGGTTGAGGATATCCTTTATCGCCCGGGCGAGCATGAGTCTTTCCTCAAAGAAACGGCTTTTTACACGAGCTTCCTTGGGTGCGCTGTGATTCATCGTGACAAATTCTTACACTTCCAAGGGCTGGGGGAAGGAGAGACCTATTTTCGGCATCTGTCCTCCATGCTTCGTTACTGTCCGAACGAACACATACAGGTCATCGCTAAACCCTGTATTAAGATCCGACTCAACAACTCCGTTTGGAGTGCAAACCGCTTTGATGTTCTTATGCTCGACTGGCCACGCTTCATTTGGAACCTGCCCTCCTGCTATTCCGATGATTGCAAACGAGCCGTTGTTAATCCGTTGCGAATTGGCTCTCTCCGGGAAATGTTGGCAGCGCGCGCATTCGGCATGCTGAATTTGGAGGTGTATTTGTCCCGCGTAGCCCCCTCCACTCAGATTTCCGATTTTAAGAAATCCCTTCTTCTGGTGATTGCGCAGCTCCCCGTGTGGGCTCTGAGGGCACTGTTCGGCCTCTATTTGCACCTCCTCCGCCCCCGCGGTTACCGGGTTTACCTGCACGATCTTCAAACTTCCCCCTGAAAGCACCTTCAATCCCGGTTCCCGCCGCGCTTCTCCCAGCGCTCCGTCCCTTGGAGTGCGAGCCGAACTAAGAACTTCCCCCGCCTTGGGTCACCCTGAGCATCTTCCCTAAAACGTCCGGCGTCTCCCCTGGTAATCCGTCCGGAGTACCGGGTGTTGACCACCGCTTCCAACCCCTCTTTCGCCGCCTGATTCCCTGTCTTCTCCTCCGATTGTTCCACCCCCAACCCCTCCCCTTCCCGATGAAACCACGATCCATTCGCTTGCTCCCCCTGACCCTCTGCGCTCTCACGGCGCTCTCCGGATTGTACTCCGAAGCAAATGCCGCCGGCTGGCAGCTGCCCGCCGACGAATCAGGCCTTCCCGGCGAGGGAGCCCTGCGCCGTTACCCGGGTTACGTTCAAGGCTGGGAAAAGGCGCGCACTGGGTGGGCGCAGCGTGTCCAAGAGGACCAGGGAGCCGTTGTTTTCCTGGGCGACTCCATCACCCAGGGTTGGGGCGGCCGTTTGGCGACCACTTTCCCGGGACTCAAAATCGCCAATCGCGGCATCAGCGGCGACACGACCCGGGGGATGCTCATCCGGCTTCAGGAAGATGTTCTTTTCTTAAAACCGTCTGCCATTGTGATGCTTCTGGGCACCAATGACATCGAGGTCGGCATTCCGACTGACGCGATCGGGCGTAACTTCGGAAAGATTCTGGCGGCCATCAAGGCGCACGACCCGAAGGTCCCCATTCTTTTGTGCCGGGTTCTCCCGAGTTCCGCCGACAAGAAAAGGCCCGCGGAAACGATCAAGGCTCTGAATGCCCTCTACGAGGCCGCGGCCTATGGTGACCCGCAGATCACCGTGGTGGATACGTGGACCCTGTTCGCAAATGCCGAGGGCGACGCGACGCCGGAGTGTTTTCCCGACCTGTTGCACCTGAATGAGGCGGGATACCAGAAGTGGGGGGCGGCGCTCCGGCCCGTGCTGGCAACCCTGGGCCTGATCGAGAAGGGTGCCGATTCCTTCCAAGTGGAGGACGGGTTTATCAGTCTATTTAACGGACGCGACCTGACGGGCTGGGGATTTCGGCCCACCCCGCCCCGCAAGCAGCCTGCGGCGGCCCCAAAACCGGGGAGTCCCGTGTTTCCGGAGGTGAAGGAAGCGATCACCTTTGACGGGAAAACGGAGAGCAATGATGGCCGTTACCGTGCAGTCAACGGGCGGTTGGTCGTCGCGACGCCCACCGAGGGACGGCGCATCCAGCAACTGTCGACGACCCGCGAGTTTGGGGAGGACTTCATTCTCAAGCTGGAGTTTCGAGCCACTCCCTTCGCCGATAGTGGGGTTTTCATCCGGGGGCCTCAATTGCAGTGCCGGGATTACCTCCTGGCGGGGCCTTACAAGGATCTCAAGAATTACAAACCGCAGGATTGGAATGAATTGGTCGTCACCGTGCAGGGCGGGGTCGCGCGCGCCGAGTGCAATGGCGAGCTGCTCACGGATTCCATGAAGGTTCCGGCCAGTGGGCCCATCGGTTTGGAGGGTGACCGCGGCCAGATGGAGTACCGGCGGATTCGCCTGAAGCCGCTTGCGCCCTGATCCGAGCGCCAGGGTAGGCGGGTGGGGTTTGCCGAGCGCGATGCGAGTGGAGTACGGGCCGGCATCCCTTCAGGATGCTGTTTCCTGGAGGACGCTATTCCGGTGGTCGCGCAAGGCGCGACGCACCGGCTAATGGCCTCTAAACCTTCGGTTTAGAAGATATCATAAA
>JBANFR010000156.1:0-7977 GCA_037975925.1 Verrucomicrobiota bacterium | reverse complement strand
GAATGCGAAGGACCTTGCTCACCCCGCATGTCGGTCGTTCGTCCGACATGCGGGAAACGCCGGCTCGTGACATCCTCTCTCTCATGCCCGTCGCCCCCACCCTATTCGCCACCACTCAGGCGAAATTACGCCTTTCCACAGGACCGCGCCGTCGGGTCGCACGCTGAAACCCCATGCGCCAACCCCACATTCCTTCATCGCTCGCTCTGTTGATTTTTGGCGTCACTGCCTCCGCCATCGCTGCGGATGAGCCCAGCACAACGCTCAGCTTCAATCGCGACGTGCGCCCAATCCTTTCAGACAAATGTTTTGCATGCCACGGCTTTGATCCCGAAGCGCGCAAGGCCGACTTGCGCCTGGATACCCCCGAGGGTGCAAACGCCGAAATCGACGGCGTACGCGCCATCGTCCCGGGGGACCTTCAGAAAAGCGAGGCGTGGCTCCGCATCGTGAGCGAAAACAAAGACGAGGTGATGCCGCCTCCAAAATCGCACAAATCACTCTCCGCAGCAGAAAAAGACACGATCCGGCGTTGGATCATCGAAGGAGCCAAATACCAGAGACACTGGTCTTTGGAGACCCCCCAGCGCGCCCCAGTCCCCAGCGTGCATCACAAAGCGTGGGTGCGGAACCCGCTGGACGCCTTTGTCCTCGCGGCGCTCGAAAAAGCCGGCCTTCAGCCTGCCCCCGAAGCCGACCGCCGCACCCTGGCACGTCGGCTATCCCTGGATGTCACGGGTCTCCCCCCGAGTCCGGAGACCGTGGAATCCTTCGTCAACGACCCAGCCCCGGATGCCTACGAGAACCTTGTCCAGAAGCTGATGGATTCGCCCCAATGGGGAGAACACCGCGCTCGCTACTGGCTCGACGCGGCACGGTATTCGGACACCCACGGCATCCACGTCGATGCTTACCGCGAAATCTGGCCGTATCGTGATTGGGTCATCGCCGCCTTCAACCGGAACCAGCGCTTTGATGAATTCACGCTGGAACAGCTCGCCGGCGATCTCCTCCCAAAACCAACCCGCGCCCAACTGGTCGCCACGGGCTTTCATCGCTGCAACATCACCACCAGCGAGGGCGGAACCATCGACGCGGAAACCCTCGCCATGTACGCCAACGACCGCGTCACCACGACCTCCTGGGTGTGGCTCGGCCTCACGGCAAACTGCGCAGCCTGTCACGATCACAAATTCGACCCCATCACGCAGAGGGACTTTTACTCGATGGCGGCCTTTTTCCGAAACACCACCCAGGCCGCGATGGACGGAAATGCCAAAGACACCAAGCCCGTGGTCTATCTTCCCGAAGCCAAAGACGAAGCCCGGCTCGATGAATTACCCGCTCTCATCGAAAAAACGCGTGCCTCCCTCCAGAAACGCCGCACCGAAGCGCAGCCTGCCATGCAGGAATGGCTGAAGACGGCAAAGCCGGAGCAGGCCGACATTGGAAAGGACGCGTTGGTGGCCAGGGTCGCCCTCCGCGATGGTGTGCTCGAACCAGAGGCCACAGCCAAAGAACCCCTCGAATGGCGCGACGGCGGGCGCACAGGACAAGCGCCCGTTTTGAACGCCAACGCCAGCATCGAACTCGGCGACGTGGCGGACTTCGACAAGAACAAACCCTTCGCTGTCGCCGCTTGGGTGAACACGCCCACCCTGCTCGCTACCCCGGGCACCATCGCCGGTCGACTCGATGACCGCAAAGGGCGTCAGGGCTGGGAACTATTCGTGCAAGGCAGGTCCGTTGGACTGCAGATCTTCGGCCTCAAACCCGACGGGTTCATTCGGACCTACACCCGGGGCACGGCCGTGGAAGCCGGCAAATGGGTGCATGTCCTCGCCATGTACGACGGATCGGGCACCGCAGGCGGCGTGCAGATTTTTCTCAACGGTCGCCCTCAATCGCTCATCACCCAGGGAGAACCGCTCCAGGGGAACATCCGCGCCTCCGTCCCTTTGCGCGTGGGGCGTCGCGAAACAAAGTCCCCCCTGTCGGGAGGACTCGTCCAGGATGTGCGCGTTTTTTCGCGTCGGCTCAGCCCCGGCGAAGCGCGGTGGCTCCCGGAGCTCACCAGTTTGCAGGAATCCCTCGCACTCGCTCCGGACAAGCGCTCGCAGCCGCAAAAAGCCGCCCTCCAAAACTACTTTCTCGACGTGCTCGACACCGCACACGTGACCCTCGCCAGGGAGGTGGACTCGCTGGAGTCCGAACTGGCAGGCATCCGGGCGCGGACCACCGTCTCGCACATCCAACAGGAGAAACCGGGCACGCCGATGGCGAACATTCTCATGCGGGGTGCCTACGACAAGGTGGGCGAGGCCGTCGGTCCCGCCGGGTTTAGCGCGTTGCACCCGATGCCAGCCGATGCGCCCCCAAACCGCCTCGGCCTGGCTCGCTGGTTGATGGCTCCCGAGAATCCGCTGACCGCGCGCGTGACCGTCAACCGCTTCTGTCAGGAGGTGTTCGGAAACGGGCTCGTCAAGACAGCGGAGGACTTCGGCTCACAGGGCGAACGCCCCATAAACCAGGAATTACTCGACTGGCTCGCCGTGGAATTCCGGGAGTCCGGCTGGGACGTGAAGCGCCTCTTCACTCTGCTGCTCACTTCGGCCACGTATCGCCAATCGAGCAAGATCACCCCCGACAAACTCGAGAAGGATCCCCACAACCGCCTGCTCTCGCGCGGACCACGTTTCCGCATGGATGCCGAGATGATTCGTGACTACGCCCTCGCCGCCTCCGGTTCCCTTTCTCCCAAAATGGGCGGCCCGGGGACCAAGCCCTACCAGCCCGCCAACATCTGGGAAGTCGTCGGACTGGGGAATGCGCGGTACGTCCAGGACACGGGTGAAAATCTTTATCGACGCACGATTTACAACTTCTGGAAACGCCAGGCACCGTCGCCGAACATGGAGATTTTTAACGCTCCAGCGCGGGAATCCTGCACCGTCCGCCGGGAGCGCACCAACACGCCGCTCCAGGCCCTGGTGACGCTCAATGACCCGCAGTTTGTGGAAGCCGCGCGCCAGCTTGCCGAGAGGGCTCTGCAGGATGGGGGCGACCCAAACGCCATCCTCTCCCGGATGTTCTCGCGGGTTTTGCTGCGCCCGCCCAGTGCTGCGGAAGCGGCAGTTGTGAATCAATGCGCCAACACCCTCGAAAAACAGTTTGTCGCGGACCCCGAACGCACCAAGGCGTTCCTCGCCATCGGTGAGAGCAAAGCCGACCCCACACTGCCCCCGACTCGACTGGCTGCGCTCGCCATGGTGGCCAGCCAACTCCTCAACCTCGACGAAGCGCTCAACAAATAAATCCACGTCATGAACTGCAATTCGCACCTATTGAGCGGCCTCGACGCAGAAACACGCCTGGCACTCACCCGAAGGCAGTTCTTCGCCCGTGGGAAAAACATTCTCGGAGCCGCCTCCCTCGGAACGCTCCTCGGCGAAAGCAACGGCTTCGCCAGCGCCGCCCACCCCGCCCTGCCCCATTTTCCCGCAAAAGCCAAAAATATCATCTACCTGCACATGGTCGGCGGTCCGTCCCAGATGGACCTCTTCGACTACAAACCGGAGATGGCCAAAATGTACGACAAGGATCTGCCGGACAGCATCCGCAAGGGGCAGCGCCTCACCGGGATGACCAGCAATCAGGCACGCTTCCCCATCGCCCCGTCCAAATACACCTTCAGTCAGGCCGGCCAGTGCGGTCTCTGGATGAATACGCAGCTCCTGCCCTACACCGCGCGGTCGGTGGATGACATCGCACTGATTCGCTCGCTCCACACCGAGGCGATCAACCACGAGCCCGCGATCACCGAGATGCAAACCGGCTCACAGATCGCCGGGCGCCCCTGCGCCGGTGCCTGGGTGAGCTACGGACTCGGTTCCTCCAACCGAAACCTTCCCACCTTCGTCGTCCTCGTCGCCAAACCCACCAACCGAGCCCAGGAACAGCCCATCTCCGGCAAACTTTGGTCCAGCGGCTTCCTGCCAGGCGAACACGCCGGCGTCAGCCTTCGCAGCTCCGGTGATCCCATCCTCTATATCAACAACCCCGAAGGCATCACCCCCGAGATGCGCCGCCAGCAACTCGACGGTCTGGTCCAACTCAACGAATTGGCCTTCCGCGAAGTCGGCGACCCCGACACACACACTCGCATTCAGCAGTACGAGATGGCTTTTCGGATGCAGGCCAGCGTTCCCGAACTCACCGACCTGAGCAAAGAACCCGATCACGTCTTCGACCTCTACGGTCCGGAGGCCAAAAAGGCGGGCACCTTCGCCCATAGCGTCCTCATGGCCCGCAGGCTCACCGAACGCGGAGTCCGCTTCGTTCAAATCTACCACAACAACTGGGACCACCACTCCGATGTCGGCGGCCGCATGCCCAGTCAGTGCAAAGATATCGACCAACCCACCCACGCTCTCCTGGAGGACCTCAAACAACGCGGCCTCTTCGAAGACACACTGGTCATTTGGGGGGGCGAGTTCGGGCGCACCATCTACTCCCAGGGCGGACTCTCGCATGAAAATTACGGACGCGACCATCACCCGCGCTGCTTCAGCATGTGGATGGCCGGAGGCGGCGTCCGAGGTGGAACCATTTACGGAGAGACCGATGACTTCAGCTACAACATCGTGAAAGACCCCGTCCACGTGCGCGACTTCCACGCCACCATGCTGCACCTCCTCGGCATCGATCATGAACGCTTCACCTTCCGCGCCCAGGGTCTCGATTTCCGGCTGTCCGGAGTCGAGAAGGCCAATGTGGTGAAGGGCATCCTCTCTTAGCCCGGAAGCAGCCCTCCCGCCGCAGCCCCCCGCCGCACTCGCAGCCCCATTTTGTCAAACAACCCCATCCGCCTCATGAACACGATCCCCTCCGCGATCCGCTTCCTGTTGCTCCTGAGCCTGACGCTGCCCACCCTCAAGGCCCAACTACTGCCGCCTTTGCCCGAGGGCGGCACCCTGCCCCCCAAGGCCTCCGACAAACCCCTGCGCATCCAACCGAACGCCGGCAACCCCAAGGAGGTGATTCCCGTTCCGGAACAATTCCGAAAACCTGCACTGGTCTACTTCCCGGATCTGGCGCTCAAAACCTTCACCGTGCCCGAAGGCTTTCATGTCGAACTGGTGGCCGCCGAGCCCATGGTCGAATCCCCCGTCGCCATCAACTTCGATGCAAACGGACACCTGTTTGTGGTCGAAATGCGCGGCTACATGCAGGACCTGGGAGGCAACGGAGAGGATTTGCCCGTCGGCCGAATCAAACGGCTGAAAAGCTCGAAACAGGACGGTGTTTACGACAAAGCCACCGTCTTTGTGGATAACCTCGTGATGCCCCGCGCGGTCATGGCTTTTGGGGACGGCGTCCTCGCCGTGGTTCCTCCCAATCTCCTCTATTACCGGGACACCAATGGCGATGGCGTCGCCGACGAACACACCGTGATCGATGACAAAGTGGGCCAGTTGGGGGGGCAACCCGAGCACATGCCCAACACCCCAATCTGGGCCTTGGACAACTGGATCTACCTCTCCCAACACGGAACGCGTTACCGGTTTTCGGACGGTCAATGGACCAAGGACAGCGTTTCGGCTCGAGGACAATGGGGACAGTCGATGGACAATGAGGGGCGCCTTTTCAGCAACTCGAATGGGAGCCTCCTGAATGTGCACTACTTGCCCCCTTCGCACTATGCGCGGAACCCACGCTTCGAGTCCCCCGAGGGTCTGTTTGCCCAGATCATGAAGACTGGAACCGTCTGGCCCACCGCCTCCTCGCGTGGTTTCCAGAGCGGGTTCCGGGAATCGCTCGTCCGCCCGGAAAACAGCACGCTCGTGAACGTCACGGCGGCCTGCGGTCCCGGAATCTATCGCGGCAACCTCTTTCCCCCCGACTTCCAGGGGAACGCATTCACCTGCGAGCCCGCAGGCAACCTCGTGAAACGGATGATTCTGAGTGAAGAAAACGGCCTGCTCTCCGCCGCCAACGCTTACGATCAACGCGACTTCTTCACGTCCACCGACGAACGTTTCCGGCCCGTCAATGTGAACGTCGGCCCCGAAGGCGCTCTTTACGTCACCGACATGTACCGCGGCATCATCCAGCACGCGTATTTCATGACGCCGTATCTCGCAGACTACATCCGGATCCGGCAATTGGAGCAGCCCATCCATACGGGCCGGATCTGGCGCGTTGTGCCCAACGACGCAAAGCCGCAGCAAGTGGTCCTGCCCCAAAAACCGGCCGAGCTGGTCGCCTATCTCTCCCACGCGAATGGCTGGGTTCGGGATAATGCGCAGCGTCTCCTCGTGTGCGCAGGCGACCCGAGCGTCAAACCGGCATTACGTGAACTCCTCGCTCAGAAAGACCAGCCGCTCGCCCGCCTCCACGCCTTCTGGACTCTCGAAGGGCTGGGCGAATTTAACGCCAAAAAGAATCCCGACGCACTGCAGTCGCTGCGCGCTTTCCTGACAGATGCCGACCCGCGCCTGCGGGCCGCCGCCGTGAGACTGAGCGATGTGAGCGTGATCCGCGAATTGCTTCCGCTTGCGGCCGACTCCGACGCAAAGGTTCGCGGCGAAGTCGCCTTCCGACTCGCCTCGTTGCCCGGCGAGGACATTCAGAGCCCCCTGATGCGCCTGGCCATCACCCAGCCGCATCCCTTGGTGTCCGACGCCCTCATTTGCGGTTACGCTGGCCGGGAAGGCGACCTCGTGGCCGCCTTGCTCGCCCACCCCGACTTGGCGGGCAATGAGGCAAAACTCCAGCCCCTGCTCAAAAACCTCGCCCGGTGCGTCATGTCGCAGAGGCGCCCGCGTCAGGTCGGTCTTCTGCTCGGATTGGCGGCGAAGCAACCCACTGGATCCGCTGTATCCCAAGCGCTTCTCGCGGGCATCGCGCCTGATTTGAACCGGCTGCGTCGTGAGAACAACCCGCGGCGGATCATCCTCGAAGAGGAGCCCGCGTTGCTGGCGATGCTCCAAGCGCGGGGGGACAAAAAGGGGAAAGAAATCGCCGAGGGCCTCGAGTTGATGCTGGCCTGGCCCGGCAAACCCGGCTTCACACCGCCCCCGCCGGTAGCCCCTCTGTCCGCAAAGGAACGGGAGCTCTTCGCCAAGGGGAAAGAACTCTACACCACCATTTGCGCCGGGTGCCACCAACCCTCCGGCTTCGGAGCCGAAGGAATCGCTCCCCCCCTCGCGGACAGCGAATGGGTTCAGGGGTCCCCGGACCGCATCGTTCGGATCCTGTTGCATGGATTAAGCGGTCCCATCCGGGTCAACAACCGGAGCTTCGCCATGGAGATGCCTCCCCTGGGTGCGGCGCTGGACGATCAAGCCGTGGCAGCCACGCTGACCTACATCCGGCGCGAATGGGGACACACCGCCTCGGCGGTTTCCCCCGCCCAAGTCGCCTCGATTCGCGCCAGCATCGGCGAGCGCACAGCGCCATGGACCGAAGGCGAGCTGCTGGCTCCGCTCAGCGCCAAAAAGTGATCACGCACAAAACAAGCACACCCGGCTCGCACGGCTCACCCGGCACGCGCGGATCGACGAACCCGAAGGGTTCACGGCCATTAGCCGGGCGGTCGCGCAACGCGCGACCCCCGGGTCCCACGTCCACAACACAACGCATCCCGAAGGGATGCTGGCAAACAGGCCCTTCGCTCAATCCAGACACCGGAAGCCTTTTACACCTCAAAAGGCTCTGGCTGGCAGGCAAACCCACCAAAAGATGCACATGATCCGAGGTGCCACCTATGCCCTGAGACCCCCCCAACGATTTCACCGTTCCACCCAAGTAATCATCAACCCGTTGGATCCATTCCGGGGCGAAATGGCGGGCTAGAAAGGGGCGAGGGCATGTTGGTTTTGCGGCGCCGGCATCCCTTCGGGATGCATTCGTTTGTTCACGTAGGTCCGGTGGTGTCGCTTCGCTCAACCACCGGCTAATTGCCTCGAACCCTCC
>JBANFR010000155.1:0-8055 GCA_037975925.1 Verrucomicrobiota bacterium | reverse complement strand
CTCGTGGCCTCGCTTTTCGTGCAACCGCTTCGGAGGGGCGCTATTCCGACCGCAACAACCGCCGTTACGCCCTTGCGAGCCTGACATGGCAGCCAGCGCTTCCAGGCAAGCCGGGACTCCGCCTGGAAACTGACTGGCTCGATTACGCGGAATCCTCACCCGACTACTCCTCGCCGGCGCATTATGGCCGAGTCCGGCCGGGGGTGACCTGGGAACCCCGGCTCTCCGATTCCCTGCGGCTGACGCTGTTGGGGGAGGTTTCTTTGGTGTGTGAGTCCCGAAAGTGGGGCTCCGGGGTCCATGCCGGCCTCCGCTGGAATCGGGGACAGGCCCTGGACTGCGGCGTGGAATGGATGCGTTACGAAATCCCAGGCGCGCAGAGCACGTGGTCGGGCTCCGGGATCAAGGTCGATCTCCGCGCCCGCTTCTAAACAGGGCCTCCTGTCGGAATCCAGAAAGGTGCCCGTTTAAAAAAATGTAACCTTTGGGGCGCGCCGCGGAGTTCACCCGTGATCCTTCCCCTTGGGTTTTGCGGGAAGACACACTCCCCCCAATTCGCACCGAACCTGCTCTAGAGAACTTTGTCCCTCCAAGGTCGCATGAGAACCCCCAAAGCCTCCCGCTGCCTACCGCTTATTCCGAGCTGGTTGCGCGCCATCCGTGGTCACTTCCCAAAATCCCCGGCGTCCAATTGTCCCGCAGATTTCGCGAAGATGGACAACGCTCCGCTGCTTCTGGGAGAGGTTCCCCTGCACTTTTGCGGTGCCTTTCTCACGGGACTGGCCCTCTTTTCTCCGGCGCTTCCCCTTTTGGCGGCGACTCCAGAGCCACCCGCAGTCGCTCTCCCCGAACGCCACCGGGCCCTTCTCAAGGAGCACTGTGAAAGCTGCCACGGCGCGGAAAAACAGAAGGGGAAATTCCGCGTGGATGACTTGTCCTTTTCCCTGTCCGACCTCGCCACGGCCGATCGCTGGCAAAAAATCCTCAACGCCCTGAATGCAGGCGAAATGCCGCCGGAAGAGGAAAAACCCCTTCCGCACACGCTGAAGACCGAGTTTCTGGACGACCTCTCCAACACCATGGTCGCCGCAAGACGCACGCTCAGCGACCAGCGCGGGGTGATCACCATGCGGCGGCTCAACCGACGCGAGTACCGCAATACGCTCCGGACCCTCCTGGGCGCCGACATCAACGTGTCCGAGCTGCCGGGAGACACGGTCCCCCCCGGACCTGAGGTGGTGTTCGACACCGTCGGCAGCAACCTCTTCATGTCCAGCAACCAGTTCGAACAGTATCTTTCGCTGGGACGCGATGCGGTCGAGGACGCCTGGGAACGGCATGCCGCCCGCGGTCTGGAGAAAAAAGTCCGCATCGAAGCCGAGGACTCCCTGGCGGGGATTCAGAAGGCCATTGCCGCAGATTTCGATGGGTACGACCGGTTCCACCGCTGGGCCAAGGCCATCGACGAGGCCGCTGCGCTGCCAGTCAACCAGCCCATTGTCGCGGAATTGGCCAAAAAGAATCCGAGTGCATCTTTTCTCCGACAGAACTGGGAGAGGCTCTCTGGGGCGCCTTCTCCTGAAGAGTTCGGCTTCAAGAGAAAGTGGGAGCTCGTCAGCAGCGACAAGGTGGTCGCCGGGGAAGCAGAAAACTTCGACAAAATCAGCCGCTTCCACCCCTACTATCGCGCCTACCTCGCGATGCCGAAACTCGATACCGGGGCGTATTTCACAGTCCCCGTCTTCCTCGGCGCACCGAACGCGATCATTTTTTCGCTCCGAAGCCGCTTCTACATCTCCATTCCCGGCAACTGGCCTGCCGGGGACTACGTCGTGCGCTTCCGCGTCGCAGCCACTGAACACGCCACCCCGGAAGACCGATTCTTGGAATTCGGCTTCGGTCGCTCTTTCCAAGACGCGAGCTGGGCTACCACGAGCACCCATTTTGTCGAAGGGACCATGGATGACCCTCAAACCTTCGAAGTCCCCGTCAGTATCCGAAAGCTCTCCGACGCGACCGATCGCTCCTTCTTCATCCGTCAAAAGGGGGCCTACTACCGGCACGACATCAACACCGCCCGGGAACGCAACCTCCAGAAATTCAACGCCGCTCTGGAAAGAAACGGCTACGGCCCCGAGTTCCCCCTCTGGATGGACTGGATGGAAATCGAACGCAAACCGACCGCTGACGAAGACGTCTCTCCTGGCCTTCGCGCCCTCGAAGGCATCCCCTTCGACGACAAATCCGCCACACCCTCCCCCGAGGCCCTGCGTGCGGCCCTCGAGCGCTTCGCCAAAGTGGCCTTTCGCGACACCCCCGTCCGCCCGGCTTTTGTGGACCGTCTCCTCGGAATGTACCGGGGCTACCTCGCAGAAGGAAAACCGCACAGCGCTGCCCTCAAGGAAACCCTCGCCATTGTCCTCTCCTCGCCCCCCTTCCTTTATCTCGCCGAACCCGTTCCGGACGGCACCCGCCGGGCACTGACCCACCCGGAACTTGCCACCCGCCTCTCTTACTTCCTGTGGGGCACCTCCCCGGACGCCACCCTCCTCGCCTTGGCGGAAAAGGGTGAACTGGCAAAACCCGAAGTGCTTCGGGCGCAAACCAACCGTCTGCTGGATGACCCTCGTTCCCAGGGCTTTTTGCGGCCATTTTTCCAGCAGTGGCTCGTCCTCGACCGACTCGAATTTTTCAAATTCAGCCGCAAACTTTTCCCGAATTTTGATGACGGCACCGAGCTCGCCGCTCGAAACGAAATTTTTGAGACGCTCTCACACCTCCTCCGCACCAACTCCAGTGTGTCGGACCTCCTCCAATCCGACTACGTGATCGTGAACAACGTGCTCGCCCAGTTTTACGGGATTCCCGGAGTGGAGGGCGATCACTTCCGGAAGGTCAGTCTCCCCGCCAACTCCCCTCGCGGCGGACTCCTCGGCATGGCTGCCATTCTCGCCATGGGCGGCAACGGCGAACACACCAGCCCCGTCGAACGCGGTGCCTGGGTTCTGCGCAAACTGATGAATGAACCCCCGCCGCCCGCGCCCCCGAATGTCCCGCAACTCAACCGGCTCGCGGAAAAGGTCCTGACTCCGCGCGAGCGCGTCATGGCCCATCAGGAAGACCCGCAATGCGCCAGTTGCCATCGCAAAATCGATCCCGTGGGGTTCGGTCTGGAAAACTTCGATGCCGTCGGCCAATGGCGCACCGAGGATCACTATCAAGCCCTGAATGCCCAGGGAAAACCCATTCCCAAGGCGTTCAAAACGTGGACGGTAGACCCCTCGGGAGCCCTCCACAAAGGCCCTGCCTTCCGCGACTTCTTTGAACTGCGCAAGATTATCGCCAGCCGCACTGAGCCCTTCGCCCGCGGATTCGCGTCGGCTCTCACCCAGTACGCCCTCGGCCGTCCCTGCGGCTTCACGGACGAGCCTCTCCTCGACTCGATCGTGCAGCAGGCCGGCGAAAAACAATTCGCCATCCGCGAATTCGTCCACGCCTTGGTCCGCAGCAAAGAGTTCCACAGCAAGTAATCCCTTCGCCCTCAACCTTCACCTCAATCCCAACCATGAACGCCCAGCAACCCCTCAGTCGCAGGCATTTCCTCCGTTCCAGCGCGGCACTGATCGCACTGCCTGCCCTGGAATCCCTCGGCTTCCGCCGCTTCGCCGCGGCGGCGCAACCGCAGCTCCCGCCGAAGCGCTTCATTTTTCTCAACTTCGGCTGGGGCGTGACCCAGGAGACCTGGTTTCCCGACCTCCAACAACCCGGCGCGAACTACACGCTCCCTCCCGCCCTTCTTCCCCTCGAACGCCACAAGGCCGATTTCAGCGTCATCCAGGGACTGACGAACAAATATTCGATGGACGGCCATTCCGGCAGCACCTTCTGGCTCACCGGAGCCAACCGCTACGCGGAACCTGGCCAGAACTTTCACAACAGCATTTCCGCCGACCAGGTTGCCGCAGAGCAGCTGGGCCAACAAACCCGCTTCGCCTCCATCCAGCTCAGCGGGGGACAGGGCATCGAAGCCGACGGCCACGGCCCGGGCCTGTCGCTTGCCTGGGACGTCCGCGGCAAACCCATCGGCGGCCAAAACTCGCCCCTGGAAGCCTTCCATCGCCTCTTCTCCAAAGACGCCACCTCGCCCGAAAAACAAAAGGCGCTCCTCGCCCAAAAACGCAGCCTGCTCGACACGGTGATGGAAAGTTCCACAGACCTGCAGCGCGGCCTGTGCTCCACTGACAAGGCCAAGCTGGAGGAATACTTCCAAGGGATCCGCGAAATCGAAAAACGCCTCTCTAAAGAGGAACAGTGGCTCGACGTCCCCATGGTGAAAACACCGCTCGCCGAGCCCAAGCCTGGCTCACAGGGCAAGGAGGAGATTCAGCTCATGTACGACCTGATGCTCGCGGCCCTCCAAACCGACAGCACCCGTGTGCTCTCCTACCGGATGCCCACGGCCTCCTTCCTCAAGAGCCTCGATATTTCCGTCATCCCGCACGAGATGAGCCATTACTCGCCCGGCCCCAAAATGGAGGCTTCGCAGAAAAGGGATTCGGCGCATACCACTTTGCTCGCTGGACTGCTGGACCGCCTCAAAGCCACGCGGGAGACCAACGGAAGCCGGCTCTTTGACCACACCACCGTGGTGTTCGGGAGCAATCTGCGCGTGGCGCACACGTTGGAGAACTGTCCCACGCTGGTCGCGGGCGGCGGCTCGGGGATCAAGCTGGGCCACAATGTGGTCATGCCCAAGGGCACGCCCCTCTGCAACCTGTGGCTCACGCTTCTCAAAGGCTCCGGGATTGAAGTGGAACGCCACGGCGACAGTACGGGGGTGATTTGACCGGGAGCGCGCAGCCCCAGCTGCGCTTGAGCGCGATCAAGCTGCAAATCGTTGAATCAGCGCTCAAGCGCAGCGGGGGCTGCGCGCTCCCGGCGTCTTTTTCGCAAATCTTTGTCCAATTCCGTCGCTTCACTGCGGATACCCGCTAGTTCGGTCTCCAGTCCGGCCCCGCATCCCCCCCTTTTCCATGAAGCGATCCCTGTGCTTTGCGCCTGCCCTCCTGTGTCTGATTTCCCCCATCAGCTCCGCCGCAGCCCCCATCGAGGCGCGCATGGACGAAAAACAGCGCGCGTTTTTTGAAACCTACTGCACCGAGTGTCACAACGCCGAAAAACAGAAGGGGAAACTCCGCCTCGACGACATCTCCTTCCGCCTCGACACCGTCGAGAATGCAGAGCGTTGGCAGAAAATTTTGAACCAGATCAATGCCGGTGAAATGCCGCCCGAGGACGCCAAACAGCCCGAGAAGGGGGCGAAAACGGAGTTCCTCGACGCCCTCTCCCGCACACTGGTCACCGCACGCAAAGCCCTCGCTGATCAACACGGCAGGGTCACCATGCGTCGCCTGAACCGCCGCGAATACCAGAACACCCTGCGCGATCTGCTCGGCGTCACCGTCAACACGCGCGATCTACCCGCCGACGGGAGCGCCCAGAGCTTCGACACCGTAGGCGCTTCGCTCTTCATGTCCTCGGACCAGATCGAGCAATACCTGACCCTCGGCCGCTCCGCCCTCGAGAACTACTTCGCCCAAGCCAAACGCACCTCACAGCCAGCCCCCGCGGGCAGCAGCGCCGAAAACAGGCCGAATGAGGCCCCCCAAAAACGCATCGAGCGACGCGAGGTGGAGACGTGGGCCAATCGCGATGTGCGCGGGCTGCTGGGAGGCTATTACCTCGGCGGATTCAAGTCGGCCAAGCAGTGGACCAATTCCGACAAATCCAAGCCCCCCAAAGAATTCGGCCTCCCCGACGAGGCGGAAGCCAAATTCCGGATCCACGTCTTCGAAACCCACGGCCCCAGCTTCGTCGCCTACCTCACCAACCCGCTCACCGAAACGGGCTCCCTCCTCACCATTTACAATGTCCATCCGCGCGAATTTGTCGCGCTCCCCCCAGAGCCCATGACCCCGGGCGAAAAACCCCGCGAACCCGTCCCCCCAGGTGACTATCTCCTGCGGGTCAGGGTCGGACAGACCCCGAAGGCCCCCAAGGACAGAGCCTTCCTGGAAATGGGCATCTATCACAAAGAAAACGGGTTCTCACCCCGTGCCGCCTTCCACATCACCGGCACCACCGCCAAACCCCAGATCCTCGAGATCCCGGTCAAAATCACCGCCGACGGACCCCGCACCTTTTCCTTCCGCGAAAAAGTCGCCGTCGGTGCAGAGCACGACATCTACATGGAAAGCCAGCGCCGGACCGGAGTCGGGCCGGACCCAGCTCTCTGGATTGACTGGGTGGAATGGGAAGGCCCGCTGGAATCCGACGGCAAAGGGGCCGGTGCCGCCCTGCTGACCAAGGCCACGCAGGGTGAGTTGACCGCACCGCAGGTTCGCGAACTGCTGGAGAACTTCGCCCAACTCGCCTTTCGGGACCAAAAGCCAGCCCCGGACTACGTCGACAAGTTACTCGGCCTCTTTGAGGAGAAAAAACGCTCTGGCGCCCCCTTCCTCGATGCCTTGCAAGAGCCCCTGAGCGTCATCCTGGCTTCGCCCGGCTTCCTGTACCTGCAAGAGCCCACGGACGACACGACTCCGAGGGCGCTATCGCCTCGCGAAATCGCTGTTCGCCTCGCCTATTTCCTGTGGAGCGCCCCCCCGGATGCCCGGCTCCTCGAACTCGCAAACCGCGGTGAACTCACCCGACCCGAGGTGCTCTCCGGCGAAGTCGAGCGGCTCCTCGCCGACCCCCGTTCCTACGAGTTTGTCACCGGGCTCACCCGCCAGTGGCTCGACATGGACCGCCTCGATTTTTTTCAGTTCAACGCCAAAAAGTTCCGCTCCTTCGACGAAAGCACCAAAGCAGCCGCCAAGGAAGAAGTGACCCGCACCTTCCAGTGGCTTCTCAAAAACAACCTTAGTCTCGCCTCCCTCCTCAAATCCGACTTCGTCGTCGTCAACGGGCTGCTCGCCTCCTTTTACGGAATCGAAGGAGTCTCCGGGGACGCCTTTCGCAAAGTGCAGCTCCCCCCGGATTCCCCGAGGGGCGGCTTGCTGGGCATGGCCGCCATCCTCGCCATGGGCAGTAACGGCGAACAAACCAGCCCCGTCGAACGCGGCGCCTGGGTCCTTCGCAAACTCCTCCATGATCCGCCACCTCCGGCCCCCAAAGGCGTCCCCCAACTCACGCGCCTGGAGGGCAAAATCCTCACCACCCGCGAACGCTTGATGGCACACCAGGAAGAACCCCAGTGCGCCCAGTGCCATCGCAAAATCGATCCCATCGGCTTCGGTCTCGAAAACTTCAACACCGTCGGCCTCTGGCGCACCCACGACCTCTACGAAAAGAGGGGTGTCGGCAAAAAGGAATGGGAGATCGACCCCGCCGGAACCCTCCACAACGGCCCGGCCTTCGCGAGTTACTTCGAACTGCGCGATCGTATCGCCGAAAAACCCGAGCGCTTCGCACGCGGCTTTGCCGAGGCCCTCGTGCACTACGGGCTGGGGCGTCCCGTCGGATTCTCAGACGAGGATCTCCTCGAGCAACTCGTGCAAGCCGCAGCCAAAAAGAATTTTGCGATGCGCGAATTCATCCTCGCCCTTGTTCAAAGCAAACCCTTCCAGACCAAATAAACACGGCTCCCATTTCCGCTCATCCCATGCGCACTAGTCCCACACGCGTTCTCCTTCCTGCAGCCCTCCTCTGGACTCTCTGCGCGCCTCTGTTCGGACAAGCCCCCGCAACACAGCCGCCGAAGGACTCAGCAAATCCGCTACACAAACAATTTGACCCGAGCACGATGGGTCTGGAGGCGAAACTCCAGGGAGAATACACGGGCATCCTGGCAGGCAAACCCGTCGCCGCCCAAGTCGTCGCCCGGGGCGATCAATGCTTCCACGCGCTCGTTTTTGACGGAGGCCTCCCCGGCGACGGATGGGATGGCTCCCCCTACGCCCTCCTGGAAAGCAGCCCACTTGAAAACGAGCGCGCCCCTTTCCGTTCAACTGCTGAGGGCTCGACCACCACCGCCCTCCTCGCCCGAGACGG
>JBANFR010000154.1:0-8074 GCA_037975925.1 Verrucomicrobiota bacterium | reverse complement strand
CGTCGAGGCGGAGGACTCCGAGGGAGCCGTCTACGAGGTGTTTGCCTCCATCACGCTCGACGCCTCTGGAAAGGAGGCTTTTGCCTCCCAAAAACTCGGGTGGCGCGTCCGGGACCCCTATCTGAATAAGGTCGCGGTTTGGACCTACTATCGCGGCTCCAAGCGGGCGGAGGGCATCGATGAGGGGGCCACCACCATCGCGTTTTTGCCGGACAAAGGCTGGTTCTGGCACATCCCTCTCCACGATGACCGGGTGAGTGTCGGAGTGGTTGCCGAGGGCAAATACCTGTCCCGGGACGGGGTCAAGGACCCTCAGGGCATGTTTGAGCGGGAGGTTTCGCAAAACCGCTGGATCCAGGAACACCTTTCGAGCGGCGAGTGCACCGGGGAGTTCTGGGTCACAAGCGAATATAGCCGCCATTCCCGGTACTGCGCCTCGCCGGGCCTCCTGTTGCTCGGCGATGCCTTCGCCTTCCTCGATCCCGTCTTTAGCAGCGGGGTCATGCTGGCCCTCAAAAGCGGCGTTCTCGCCGGGGAAATGATCCATGCCGGGCTCGAGTCCGGCGACCTCTCCGTCGAACGCTTCGCAGAGTACGGTCGGCAAATGCGCGAGGGCGTCGAAAACATGCGCAAACTGGTCTACGCCTTTTACGATCCGGCCTTTTCCTTCAGGGACGTCGTCATGCGCTACCCCGAAGCCGGGGGGCTGATTACCGATTGCCTGTCGGGTGATCTGAACCGGGATTACTCCCAGCTTTGGGAGTGGATTGGAGAGTTTGCCCGTTTGCCGGACATTCTCCCTTACGGCGGAACCTTGGAGGCCATGCAGCCGGTCCACTCCGGAGCCGCCTGAGGCGCGTACCGAGCCGGCCCCTACTGGCGCCTTATCAGCTCTGCTTTCACCTCCCGGCAATAGCCCGCAATGTCGGGTGCCTGAAGAATCCCGGAGACGATCACCACTCTTTTTGCTCCAGCGTTGAGAATGGTCTCCAGATTCTCCCGTTTGATCCCGCCAATACAAAAGATCGGCCGGGAGACGAGTGCATGCACCTGCGCGATGGACTCCAGACCAATCGCTGGCCGGCCCGGCTTGGTTGGGGTCGCAAAAAGCGGCCCGAATCCGAGGTAGTCCGCTCCCTCGGCCGCTGCGGCCACCGCCTGTTCCACCGAGTGCGTGGATTTTCCAATGAGCGGCAGCGCCACTTCCCCCGCCAGAGCCCGACCTGCACGCCAACGGGCGTCTTCCACTGAAAAATCGTCCTGCCCCACGTGGGCACCCTGCGCTCCCACCGAGGGCACCAGGGCCGGATGATCGTTTAAGATTAAAGGCACCCCGGCTGCTTCGGTCAGCCCCACCATCCTTTGCGCAAGCGCCTCCACTTCCTCCTCCGCAAACCCCTTCGCTCGCAGTTGAAGCGCGTCCACGCCACCCGCAAGCATCGCTTCCGTGACGGATTCCACTTGGCCGGGTTGCACATACCCGAGGTCCAAAATCCCGTAGAGCAACGCGTCAGATATCGGCTTCATAATGGGGTATCCTCAGCGTAAACTACCGGGGAAAGCGAGCGAAGCGACGACCGAGTCGGCGCTGGCCCTCAGGAGAACCCCCGCGATGCCCCAGCTCCCCGTGCAAATCCCCCCTGCTTTTCTGAGCGCTCTGCAACGCCACCGCTGGCTAGCCCTTTCCCTCGCCGCTCTCGGCCTCGGCTTGCCCGTGGGCCGCTCCCTCCGCGCCTACCTCAGCCAGGGCCTGCCCAACGCCACGCCTCCGCTCCGCGCGCCCTCCTCTCCCTCCCTTTCCCCAAACACGACGGCTTCTCCCGCCCAAAGCGACATTTCCGATGCCGCCGTCGAAGACGAGGTCGCACGCCTTTTGGGCGCTCCCTCGCCCCTTGCGGGCGTACGCACCCCCGCCGAACTCTTTGACGCCATCGCCGCCGCCTCCAAAGACCCCAGCGAAATGCGGCGCTTTCTCGCGACTTACGAGGCCGTCAGCCTCTTGGGAAAAGAGGATATCGAGGAGGCTTACCGGCGCGCCCGAGCCGACCACGACAATGTGGCCCTGCGTGCACTCGAGCGGCGTTGGGCGGAGGTCGACCCCCTCGGCGCTGCCAAACTCTGGGCCGAGGGCAAAGGCGCCACAGAGTTGAGCGAAGCCTTTTTTTCCAACTGGAGCAAAATCGACCCGCGCGGCGCCTTGCAGTGGCTTTCCACCCTCCCGCAAGACGAGGCCAAAAACAAAGTGCGCGCTCAAATCCTGAGCGGCCTCGCCAAGTCCGATCCCCAGCGCGCGATGGATTACGCCTCCCAAATGGCGGAAGGTCCCGACCGCACCCAGCTCATCACCCGCGCCCTGGACACCCTCGTTCTCAAGGACCCGGCCGCCGCCTTCGCGATGGCCAGAAATCTGCCTGGCGGCGACTCCCAGCGTGCGGCCCTGGACTCCGTCATCAGCAAAATTGCGGGACGCAATCCCGGCCAGGCTCAGAAATTACTCGCGGAGCTCCCCGCAAACACACTGACGGAGGCCGGAGGAGAAATTGCCTCCGCACTCGCAAAAAAGGATCCCGCTCAGGCGGTCAACTGGGCTTCTGCGTTGCCGGAGGGACAAACCCGCGACGGCGCCTTTGGATCCCTCGCCTCCGCTTGGGCCTCCAAGGATGTGGAGGGCGCGGCACAGTGGCTCGACCAGCTTCCCAAGGGCAGTTCCCGAGACTCCGCAGTGGCTGGGTTCGCCAGTCGCGTCGCACCCCGCGATCCGGAAGGCGCCACGGCCTGGGCGGCAACCTTGGCCCCCGGGGAGCAGAGAAACGTCACTCTCCAGCGCACTCTTTGGATCTGGCAGCGAGTGAATCCCCGGGCCGCCAAGGAATGGATCGAGACGGCCCCAGGATTCTCCGATGCCGATAGGGCACGACTCAAGCAGGCCGCCCAGCAGTTTCCTGCCTCTCCCAGAGCCCCCCGTTTCAACCGCCCCGCAACTTCCCCGGGTCAATAGGCCCTCCCCCCATCGGAGGCATCGGCGCCTTGATGAGGCGCCGCAGGGCGCACTCCGCCCTCCCTCCGGAGAAGGTGACCGCTTTTGTGTCCGGTTTTTTGCGGCCCTCTGGCATGGGTGGACGTCATGAAGCTCCTGTCTTGGAATGTGAATGGCCTTCGCGCCGTCCTGCGTAAAAATTTCCTCCCTTTCCTGGAGGAGGAACAACCCGACATTTTGGCGCTGCAGGAAACCAAGTGTTCACCCGGCGATGTTCCCGAACGCTGGCCGGGGTACGAGGTCTTCTGGAATAGCGCAGAAAAAAAGGGGTACTCGGGCACCGCTCTCCTCACCAAAACACCGCCGCTTTCGGTGCGCCTGGGAATCGGGATTCCCGAACATGATCGCGAAGGCCGTGTGCTCACCGCTGAATTTGCGGACTTCTTTCTCGTCAACGTCTACGTGCCCAACTCGAAACGAGAACTCGAGCGCCTTCCCTATCGCCAGCAATGGGACCGCGATTTTCTGGCCTTCCTCAAGGGCTTGGAGGCTTCCAAGCCCGTCGTTTTTTGCGGTGACTTCAACGTGGCTCATCAGGAGCGCGACCTGGCCAGACCCAAAGACAACGTGCGCAACCATGGTTTTACCGTGGAAGAGCGATCCGGCTTTGAGGCGTTTGTCCAGGCAGGCTTCGTCGATACCTTCCGCGAGTTCGTGGCCGAAGGCGGCCATTACACGTGGTGGAGCCCAATGAACCGCGCCCGCGAGCGGAATGTGGGGTGGCGCATCGACTACTTTCTGGCAAGTGGCGTCCTGCGTCCCCGCCTGAAGCGGGCCTGGATTCAGCCCGAAGTGACGGGCAGCGATCATTGTCCCGTGGGGCTGGAGTTGGTGTCTTAGGAGCCCGGCGCGATGACGCCCCAAAAAAAGATCCGTCCACGCGACTGCTCCCGTGCGTAACGAGGGGTGTGGAGTCGGCACATCAACCCAGCGGAAACCCGGACCGCAGCGTGCAGCGACCTCGGGAAGATGCGGGTGGGCCGGCGGGTGCGGTCGAACCAATGAATCTCATCAAGCGCGGGGAGCCGCGAGGCGACCCCGCAGAGCACCTGCTGGGTGCGCTGCGGGGGGGGGTAGGGCGGGAGGGATCTCCCCAGCCGCCCTGGATCGCTTTGATTTCTCTCCCCAAAGCGCTGCGCGCTTGTCCCACCGCCCTGCGCGTTTTTTCCACAGCGCTCTGGAAGGGGATCCAGTGGTGCACGGCGAGGGGGGTGGAGGCGCTCTATCCCCCGTTTTGCACCCTCTGCGCTGCTGCCACTCCCTCCGGGAGCCATCTGTGCGCCCCATGTTCTGCAGCAATACGTTCTCCCCAGGGGGCGCGATGCCAACAGTGCTCCCGCGTTTTTTCCGGCGAAACAACCCTGCCGGGGCGATGCGCCGATTGCACCGAGGCCGGATGGGCCTTCGAGTGCGCCGTGGCCCCGCTCGCCGCATCCGGGCCGGTGCGCGAGGTGATTCACCAGTTTAAGTACGAGCAAAAGGTGTATCTCGCCCCCACGCTCTCTGAGTGGATGGTGCCCGGCCTGGAGGATTCACGCTTGCGTTCTCCCCCAGTGGACGCCCTGGTTCCGGTGCCCTTGTTTTCCGCCCGCCAACGCCAAAGGGGCTTCAACCAGGCCCGCTTGCTCGCCATCGAACTGGGCCGGATCCGCGCTCTCCCAGTGCTCGATGCCCTCAAGCGGGTGCGCGACACCGGAACCCAAACCCGCCTCGGAAGAGCCCAGCGGATGTCCAACCTCCGAGGCGCGTTCCAATGCCGCTCCGAAGTGGTCCGAGGCGCACACCTCGTCCTGGTGGACGATGTCCTCACCACCGGAGCCACCCTGGATGCCTGCGCCCGAGTTCTCCTCCAGTCCGGGGCCGCTTCCGTCCGTGCACTTGCTGTGGCGCGAGGTTGAGAAGCGGTGTATCGTCCGCGCCCCATGGGCATATTCAGCCGTCCCTCTTTTTACTCCGACAAGAAACGTGATCTGCCGACAGGGCTCTGGCAAAAATGCCCCTCCTGCTCCGAGCTCATCCACAACCTCGAGCTCCAGCAGAACTACCGCGTCTGCCCCCGCTGCGAACATCATCTCACCCAAACCGCCTACCAGCGCATCGAGATGCTGCTCGACCCCGGTAGCTTCCAAGAGCACGACGCCTCCCTGGTCTCGGTCGACACCCTCAACTTCACCATCTACGTCGACCGTCTCAAAACCTATCAGAAAAAAACCGGCCTCAAAGAAGCTGTCATCACAGGCTTCGGTGCCATTGAAGGTCTCCGACTCGGAATCGCCGTCATGGACTTTCATTTCCTCGCTGCCACCATGGGGGCCGTCGTCGGCGAAAAGCTCGCCCGTATCATCGAACGCTCTACGGACGAAAAAATCCCGGTGGTCATCTTCTCGGCTTCGGGGGGGGCCCGCATGTACGAGGGCGCTCTTTCCCTCATGCAGATGGCAAAAACCTGTGGCGCTCTCGCTCGTCACGCGGCCGCGAAGCTCCCCTACATCTCGGTCATGACTCACCCTACCACCGGCGGCGTGAGCGCCAGCTTCGCCACCGTGGGAGACATCAATATCGCAGAACCCAAGGCCATGGTCGGCTTCGCGGGCCCCCGTGTCATTCGCGAAACCACCCACCAGGACCTTCCCCCGGGTTTCCAAACCTCCGAATTCCTCCAAGAGCACGGCCTTGTGGACATGATCGTCCATCGCAAAAAATTGCGCGAAACCCTCCACCAAATCCTGTCCCATCTGGCCCCTTCTCGGTGACCGCTTTCCAAAAAGCCCTCGAGTGGCTTTACGGGACTCAGACCTTTGGGGTCAAACTGGGACTGGATTCCGTAAACAAAATGTTGGCGGAGCTGGGGATCTCTCCCTCCATCCCCCGCTCTTTCCATGTCGCAGGCACCAATGGCAAGGGATCCACCTGCGCGATGCTGGATTCCATCTGCCGCGCGGCCGGGCTCCGCTCAGGCCTTTATACCTCCCCCCATCTCCTCTCTTTCCGCGAAAGAATCCAGGTCTGCGGTGAACTCATCCCCGAATCCGCCGTGACCCTCGGCTTGGATCGAATCCGTTCCCTGGTGTCAGATTGGAATCCGCATCCGACCTTTTTTGAAATCACCACAGCCCTTGCGCTCTCCTGGTTTCAGCAATCTCAAACAGAAGTCACTATTCTCGAAACCGGCCTCGGAGGCCGCTTGGACGCCACCAACGCCGTCACCCCCTCCGTGTCGATTCTGACACCGATTGGAGCCGATCATCAGGCCATCCTCGGGCCTACTTTGAAGCACATCGCCGCAGAAAAGGCCGGTATCCTGAAACCGGGCGTTCCTGTGGTCAGCGCACCTCAGCTCCCGGAGGTGGCCGAGGTCATCGAGGCCGTCGCCGATCAAAAGGGGTGTCCTCTCCAGTGGGTTCGATCTCCTTGGAATGAGGGGCCTCTCGGCTTGCCGGGTAGTGTCCAGCGCTGGAACGCCGCGCTCGCACTCAAAGCCCTGGAGGTCGCCGGATTCGCTCTCCCGGCAGGCATCGCAGCCGCGGGTCTGGCCGCCGTGCAGTGGCCGGGCCGTTTCCAAAAAATCCACGACCGACTCATCCTCGACGGATCTCACAATGCCCCTGCAGCGGCCGTGCTCGCCGCCTCGTGGCGCGAAGTTTTCCCGGGAGAAAAGGCGTCCCTCATCTTTGGAGCCCTTGAGGACAAAGATATTCCTTCCATCCTCCGGGAGCTCGCCCCCATCGTCTCGGACGTTCTTCTTACCCCCGTGCACAGCCCGCGGGCGATCAGTCCGTTACTCCTTCAGCGCCAATGGGAAAAAGAATGCCCGCACATTGCGGTCTCTCTCGCGCCCTCACTTTCCCAAGCCCTCGACACTCCTCGGCATTGCCGAGTGTTGGTTACCGGATCCCTTTACCTCGTAGGAGAAGCCTTGGGCCTCATTCAGGGAACTCGCCCAGAATGGAGCGCGCAGTAGTTCCCAAACGCGACTTCCCGGCCATCGCTTGGACAACGTAGCGCAGCTAGCGCATCCCTAGCGAACGAGCCGGTTTCCGCTTTTGAGCCAGCCACTGCTCGCCCCTTTTGTCGATAGCCTGAACCTCCTTCTCTTCCAGAAGCCCACCCGCCACCGCCTTTGCCTTCTCGTAGTTCGCAGGAGGCTGCTCCGATCCGGAGCATGCAAGAAAGAGCCAGAAATAAGCTTTGGCGAAATCCTGCTTCACGCCTTTGCCGTTGAGGTAACACAGCCCGACCCGATATTGGCCGTCGACGTTGTCCGCTTTTGCTGCTCGCTCGTACCAGCGAAAGGCTTCCCCGGGGTTTTCAGTAGTTCCTTCTGCGTATTCGTATTTTGAACCCAGGAGCACCTGAGCCAGGTCATTTCCTCGTTTGGCGGCTTTCAGGTACCACTGCATTGCTTGTTCCGGGTCTCTCGGCACGCCATCGCCTCGGTCGTAAAGGGCAGCTAAATTCGCCTGTGCCGCAGGATCATTTTTCTCTGCCGCCGCACGAATCCACCTCGCGGCTTCCCGCAGATCCCTCGCAGTCCCGTGTCCCAAATAGTAAGCCATCCCAAGTTGGTTGGCCGCATCACTCATTCCTCTTTCCGCAGCTTCCCGCAGTTCGACGATGCTCGCGCCCACAGCCAATCGCGTAGCGCCGAGGATCAAGACAAGGGCTGGGATGACTCGTGAAAGTCGCATGGATCAAGAGGGTTGGCCGTTGGAGAAAATCCTGTGAGGGGGAAGTGAACCGATCCGAGGGACGCCCAAGCCTCTCCCGAAATAGGAGAGGCTTGGATGACTCGATAAGCGGACGTGATCTTCCCGTTACGCTCTCACTGAACGGTGCTGTTTACCGAGGCGGAAGGGTGGTGGGAGGTTTTGGAGCGTCCTTTGGAGGCTGAGCGGTGGGAGGCTGGGAGCCCGTGGGAGGTTTCGGAGCGTCCTTTGGAGGCTGAGCGGTGGGAGGCTGGGAGCCCGTGGGAGGTTTTGGAGCGTCCTTTGGAGGCTGAGCGGTGGGAGGCTGGGAGCCCGTGGGAGGTTTTGGAGC
>JBANFR010000153.1:0-8119 GCA_037975925.1 Verrucomicrobiota bacterium | reverse complement strand
AACGCGGGCCGTGCACCAGAGCGCGGGCAATGGCCACCCGCTGTTGTTGTCCCCCGGACAACTGGGCCGGGCGCGCCCGCATTTTCCCCCCCAGTCCAACCTGTTCCAACAAACGGGCAGCCTCTGCCTCCGCTTGCCCCCGGCTACCGCCATTGATCAACAAGGGCACGCTCACGTTTTCCAGGGCTGTCCAGGTCGGGATCAGGTTGAATTGCTGAAATACAAAGCCCACGTTCCGGCCTCGAAAGGCGGTCAGCTCCCGGGAACGCATCTGTCCGAGATCGCGCCCAAAGACCTCCACACTTCCCGCATCGTACTGGAGCGTCCCGCAGATGGCGCTCAACAGCGTTGTTTTGCCGCATCCCGAAGGGCCCACCACCATCAAAATCTCGCCACAACGCGCCTCAAAATCGACCCCTTTCAGGGCGTGCACCAAGCCGTCCCCATTTCCATAGGTCTTGACCAAACCGCGCGTCTGAACCGCCACCACGCGCTGCAAGGGCTGCGCCATCTCGCTCATTTGAAAACCATGGCGGCCTCCGCCCGCGCAATTTTGATGAGGCCCACCACAGCGGACGCGCAGCAGATCAGGACGATCACCGCCCCGGCGAAGGCGAGGATTTGCCAGGGCATGTAGAAGGGGGGTTCGCCCTTGCGGAGGACCGCGTTTCCGAAGAGGGCGGTCAGCCCGACGCCCAGGCCGTACCCTGAAAATCCGACGGCAAAGGCCTGAATCAGGACCATTTTTGCCAAAACACTCATGGTGGCTCCCATGGCTTTGAGAGCCGCCATGTAACGCAAGTTCTCGTGCACAAAAAGGTAGAAGGTCTGCCCGGCAATGGCCACCCCCACCACCACACCCAGAATCACCACGACCCCGAAGGAGATCGGGATTCCCGTGTTCTTGAAGTACCAAAGAATGGTTCGGCGCGCAAAATCCTGGGAGTGAAAGGCGCGCAGACCGTGCACGCGGTTGATGCGCTCGAGCACTGTGGACACAGGCACCTCGGGCTGGGGTTGCACGAGGACAAAGGAGAGCTGCTTGCGCTGGGGCGGCGAATACTCCAGCGCCCGGGAATAGGTCGTGAACACATAGGGCTGCCCGAGAAAGGAGCGCGCCGTCTCACAAATCCCCACCACCCGAGCCTCCTTGTCGTTGATCTCAAAGGTGGACCCGATTTGGAGACGGATCCCGCGCTTGGCAAACTTGGCCACCGCGACCTGGTCCACAATCACCGCATTGGGCAGACGCAAATCCTCGACCCGCCCCTGCCGCATCCGGGCGGGCCGCCCGACCAAAGTCGCGCTGTCCAACCCGGTGATCTGCATCGCCTGAAAAGTCCCATCCTGAAGCCGAGCCTGCAAAATCGACCAATACAGCGGCACCGCCCACTTCACCCCGGGCACCGAACGCACCCGCTGCAGCTCCACCTCCCGAAGCGGCACCACTTCATTCACCTGCTCGACTTTTTCGTCCGCCACCCAAACCGGCACCTGAATATTTCGCACCGTGGCCGAAGTCCACAAAAGCAACCCGCAAAACACCGAGGATTGCTGGGTCATCAAAAGCGCGCAAAAACTGAGCCCGCAGACCAGCATCATGTATTTTGCCCGGTCGCCAAAAAGCATCTTCAGAGCCAGCCTGAGCATCGCTTTCGACACAAGCAGCCGCCGCTGAGCACGTCAACCCACCCTGACCCCCCAAGCCTCGAAATCGCCCTTTACCGACCTCCCCTTCCCACCGATGGATGGGTTCCAACTTTTGGCCCATTGCCGGGTTGTCTCCCATGTTTTCCGAACGTCTCCTGCCTTGAACGCTCCCACGTCCAACCCCACTCCCGCAAAAATGGAAGACGAACCAAAAGCCGGTTCATCGAGCGTCTTTTACCTCCTCCTCTGCGCCGGGCTGCTGACGGCGGGAGCCCTCTTCGTTGTCGGACTTCTTCCCAAAATTCAGCGCCAGAAAGAGGCTGTCGAGCAGTCACGCGAACTCTCCCTCACGCGAGTCCATGCGGTCCGGCCAGCCCCGGCGCCGGAGGGAAAACCTCTGACGCTGTCTGGGGAGTTAAAGCCCTGGAAAGAAGCCTCTATTGTCGCTCGGGTCACCGGCTATGTGCACCGGTGGCACGCCGATCTCGGGCAAAGTGTGGAAGCTGGCCAACTGCTGGCAGAGTTGGACACCCCTGAGATCCAGAGTGAAATTTCGCGCGCCAAAGCCCAGCTCGCCCTCGCCGAGGCAACGCGGCATCTGGCCGAAATCACGGCGGGCCGCTGGAAAGAGCTTCTCGCCTCCAAATCGGCGGCCCAGCAGGAGGCCGATGAAAAAGACGCTGATTTGCGTTTCAAAAATGCAGCGCTCGCGGCGGCGCAGGCTGAGGTCCACCGGTTGGAGGAGATCTCAGGGTTCGCCAAAATCACGGCCCCTTTCGCGGGAATCCTCACGGCCCGAAAGATTGAGGTGGGGCAACTGGTCGAAATCGGCGGCGGCCGGGAGTTGTTCCGGCTGGCTCAAGTCGACAAATTGCGTGTCTTTGTGCGTGTCCCACAGTCGGTTGCGCGCAGCATTCAGGTGGGACAGAGCGCCGAACTGACCCTGCCGGAGATGCCGGGAAAAACCTTTCCGGCCAGCGTCATTCGGACCGCCGGAGCCATCGAACCGGCTTCGCGGACTTTGCTGACCGAACTCGAAATTAAAAACCAAGAGGGACATCTTCTTGCCGGAAGCTATGCCCAGGTGCGGATTCACGGAGCCCGGGAAAATCAGCCGCTCACCGTCCCCGCCAACGCGCTCATTTTTCGATCGGAAGGCGCCCAACTGGCACTCGTCGACGCCACCCAGCGCGTCCGCCTCCGAGCGGTTGTCCTGGGCAGGGACTTTGGGAGCAGCGTGCAGATTTTGGAGGGCATCACCGCCCAGGATCGCGTGATTCCCAATCCGCCCGACTCGCTCACCGACGGACTTGCCGTCGAGGTAGTGGAGTAGCCAGAGAACAAAAGCGCGAGCTCTCAGGCGGCCGGGTGCGCCGCGGCAGCGTGCCGCACGGACGATACACCGGGCGGAGCGTTCTCGCCCCCCGTCCATGCGTTGTCCGTCCCGCCCCAGGGCCACTCTGGCGCCAGACGGCTCCGGGACACCCCGCGTTCCAACCCCACCACACGCCTCGCCAATCGAAGCCGCGCATGTAATTCGGCCACCTCAAACGGCTTCTGTATCCAGTCATCCGCATTTTGGTGAAAATCCTCCGCGTGAGGCGCCGCCCCTCTTGGGGCCGAAAACAGCAGCAAATACTGGAAGGCTCTCCCGGCCCGGGAGCGAATCCTGCGGCACACCTCCAGTCCATCCATGCGAGGCAAACTGGCATCGAGCAGCGCAATGCAGGGAGCCCCCGGCGCATCCAAAAGGTGCAGGGCTTCCACCCCATCCCCGGCGCTCACCACCTCAAAACCCCAGCGAATCAAGTAACGCTCCAGCATGTGCCGTGAAGCGGCGTGATCCTCGGCAACCAATATCTTTTGTAAGTCGACAGCGTGCATGAATGGCTCGTTTTTTGTTCCACGTTTTCTCCCCCCCCCAAAGCCACTTCGGAAATGGGCCCGCCAGCGGTCGGGAAAAAATGCGGGGACGTTGCGGCTGCGCCCAATTTGCGCCCAATTCGCGCCATTCATGAATCGGCCGCGCCCCGGGTTGCACACCCGCTGCGAGGCGCTCCAGGCAATGATTCAACCACGCGCCGTCTCCCAGAAAGGTGCTCTCTGTCACTCCACTTCGGGGTCCAGAAGCCGATTCGAAAGCCGAGCTTCACCGCCCCGGGGGGGGTGCACCCTGAGCAGCACCCCCCCGCGCCCGCATCACAGGCTCTGGGCCGGAAAACCCTTCACAGCATGCGGAGACAGCCCCGCTGCCGAGAGGGCGCCGTCGATCGGAGCCGTCGGAATCAGAAGCCCTTGTGGACAAGGCGGGCTAGAAACTTCCTTCAAACAAAACTCCATGCGTGTGCGGTTTGGCATGCGCATGGGCCGTGCGCTGGGGTGCCGTTGTTGCGCAACCCACACACAAACTCCCCACCGCCAGCACCAAGAGGAAACGTAAGAGAGTCATCGGATCTTCACCTCCTTTCAGCAGCATGTGCCGCATTCTACGACTTAGAGCCCTCCGCAAAGCTGCCAACCAAATGGGGCCATTTGTCACAATTCCGTGCACATTGTTACAATGGAACGTCTCCTGTGCCGGGAGTTCCTTCCCCAACCAAGGCGTAAACGGATACGCCCCCGCTTCCGAGGCACCGCATTCACAGCGCCCAAAAGGGGCGCCCCCAAACCGCCTGCACAAACGCCACCAAGACCCACACCGCGTACAACCCACTCCCAATCCAGATCCCCCGACGCGCCCATTGGACTCCCATCCATTGCGACACCGCAAAACCGATAGCTGGAATGATTTGCAATGCGTGCAGGCCAAAAAAATGGGCCACCCGAAAATCCCCCACCACGCGCGACCACCCCAGACCCGGGACGGTGACGCCTCCGGACGTCGCGTCGCCAAAATGCCCCGATTGCGCACTCAGCACCACGCCCGCCAATCCGCCCAACACACACGACAGGCTGAGCCCGATCACCACCGAGAGCCCCCACGGCTCCAGCGGAGTGCGTGAATGAGCCCGATGATTTTCTAAAATCCCGAAGGCAAGCAGTTGCGGACAGAAGACCAAGAGCAGCGCGCCCACGCCCATCGCGCCGTACAGGGCGCCGTAGAGCGGCGTGGACATGTTGTAGTGAGACGCGACTCCTCTTCCTGCCTGGAGGGCGATGTAGAGTAATTCGAGGGCTCCGGCCACCAGTGCCCCCCAGACCACAAAGCGGCCCTTGCGAGTCCGGCGGAAAGCGGATCCAGCCATGGGATAAAAGGCACTCAGGGTGAGATAAAAAGCCGCCAGGGATGCCTCAAACTTCAGCGGTTTGAGCCAGACGGGGACACCTTCCAAAAACCTGTCATCCATCCCATGGGCAACGAGGGTGGGCAGCAGAAGCGCGGCCATCCCGAGGCCTCCGGCGAGAAGGGAGGGCTCCCACTCCCGGATCCGGGACCACCAAGTGCGGGAGGGAGAGCCCTGTGCGGAACCACCCCAAGCCCGGAGTTTCCGGGCCGCCCGCTGGGCTTGAAAAAGGAGATAACCCGCCGGACCAAACAGAAAGGTGAGCACCAGAGCCGGAGCCACGGGTCGGATTTTTTCGTCCTCCGCCTTGCGCGCAATCCACGCGCCGACAAAGAGGTCGAAGGCGAGGTAATGGAGCCAGCCTGCAAGGAGGAGATTTTTTTGGCCAAAGAGGGCCGCCACCTCGGCGAGCGATCCGAAGCCGCCTTCGGATCTGGACCATCCCGCCATGAGCAGGCCCACGTAGGTCATGGCAAGGAAGAGGGGGACGAGGGTTTGGGCGGAGAGTTGGGCGAGGCCGCGCCAGCGGGGAACGAAGAGAAGGAAAACCCATGCGAGGAGAGCGGCGGCGTTTGCGACGGAGAAAACGAGATCGGGAAGCATGGGATTTGCGCGAAGTTTAAACAGCGTTTAGATAGGAGGTGTTCCGAAATCTGAACGCCGTCAAGATTTTCCCCGCTTTTGGTCGCATGTCTTCTCCCGCCCGCCCCAAACCCCGCGCCTCCTATCATCACGGCAACCTCAAGGCCGCCCTCCTCGCAGCCGCCGAAGAACTCATCGCCGAATCGGGTTCCGCCCAGCTCACCCTGCGCGAATGCGCCCGCCGCGCAGGCGTCTCCCCTGCGGCTCCGGCGCATCATTTCGGGAACCTTCTCGGCCTCCTCGAACACATTGCCACGCTGGGTTTTGAAGACCTGGCCAGCGACATGGAATCCACTCAAACCTCGCTACCTCCCGCGGCACGCTTGCGCGCCATGGGCGAGGCCTATGTGCGTTTCGCCCTCCGTTCGCCCGGACGCTTCCGCGTTACCTTCGGGGAAAAAATCCGGCCCTCGGAAAGTGCAAACGAAAAGCTGCGAGCGGCGGCGGAGCGAGCCTTCGGCCTATTGGAAAGCGAAGTGGCAAGGATCCGCAAGCCGGCCCAAGTTTTGCAGCAAACGGTCCTGCTCTGGTCCACAGTGCACGGCCTGGCCACGCTGCTACTCGACCAGCGCTTAAACACGCTGGTATCGGCGTCCGGAAGCGGCGCGCCCTTCGAGACCCTCGGACGCGAGGTGCTCGATCAACTGCAACGCATGTGCGAGGCGGTGCAGGAGGCGGATCCGGAAGAACCGGCCGTCTAGCTCAGCGAGCGGACGGCTTCCGCTGCAGCCTCGCAGAAGGCCGGGTCACACAACGCGGAGACAGCGCCGATCAGGTCCTCATCTTCGCGGTTGCGGCGCATTTCCGTGGTCATCTGGAGCAGGAGGCTGGTTCGGAGGTTGAGGGGGCAGGCGAGGAGGCCCCGGAACCATTTCTGAAAGACAGCCTCGCGGTGAATGACCATGCAGAGGAGTTCCAGCGCGGCCTTCTGGCTTGGGGAGAGTGAATTAGCCTTCATCGGATTCCGAATGATTTTCTGGAAAGTGCCTTTACCCAGAGCGCCTGTCACGATGAAGCATGCGTTTCAGAACACTGTTCGCTCTTATGCCCGCAATCGCCCTCGCCCAGCCACTCTCCTATCCCGTCACCCGCACCGATCCGAGCGTGATTGACGACTACCATGGCATCGCGGTCGCGGACCCCTATCGCTGGCTGGAGGACGACCGCAGCGAGGAGACGAAGGCCTGGGTCCAAACGCAAAATGCGCTCACTTCAGAGTTTCTGAACCAGATTCCCCGGCGGGACGCCATCCGGGAGCGCCTTCAAAAAGCGTGGAACTACGAGCGCACAAGCGTTCCTTTCGAATCCGGCGGCCGCTGGTTTTTCAGCCGCAACTCCGGACTGCAAAACCAGGGTGTGCTTTACGAGGCCGACTCGCTCGAGGCGGAGGCCCGTTTGCTTCTGGATCCAAACACCTTTTCCGCAGACGGCACCACCTCGCTAACGGTGACCGCGCCGAGCGAGGACGGCCGACTGCTGGTGTATGGAATTTCGAAAGCTGGGAGCGACTGGCAGGAGTTTCGGGTGCGGGACATCCTCACGGGGAAAGACAGGGGGGACGTGGTGGAGTGGATCAAGTTCAGCGGCGCGTCTTGGGCGAAGGATGGGAGCGGTTTTTACTACAGCCGCTATCCCAAGCCGGAAAAAGGCGCGGCGCTGACCGGCTCGAACAAGAACCACGCGGTGTATTTTCACCGACTGGGCACACCCCAGGAGGCAGACCGGCTGGTTTACGCGAGGCCGGACCACCCCGACTGGGGGTTCCACGCGAAAGTGAGCGATGATGGGAGCTACCTCGTACTCACGATCACGGAGGGCACCGATCCGAGAAACCGGGTGTTTTACCAGGACCTCCGGCAGGCGGACGCGCCGGTGGTGGAGCTGCTGAGCGACTTCGACGCGGACTACACGTTTATCCATCACGTCGGGACGACTTTTTACTTCCACACCAATCTGCATGCGCCGCGTTACCGGGTGATTGCGATAGACGTCACGAGGCCGGAGCGTGAGCACTGGCGGGAGGTGATCCCCGAAGGACCGCACAAGCTCGAGCAGGTGAGTTGCGTCGGCAACCAGCTTCTGTGCGAGCGTCTCGAGCACGCGCATTCGGCCATGACGGCCCACGACCTCAACGGAACGCTCCTTCGGTGCATCGAGCTGCCCGGCATCGGCACCGTGGGCGGCTTTCGCGGACGCCCGCGGGATGCAGTGACGCATTACTCGTTCACGAATTTTACGACCCCGGGCTCCATCTACCGGTACGAGGTGGCCAGCGGCGCAAGCACGCTCTGGAAACAACCGCGCGTCGACTTTGACGGGACAGCCTACGAGACGCGGCAGGTGTTTGTGGCGAGCAAGGACGGGACGCGGGTGCCGCTATTTTTAGTTCACCGCAAAGGCCTGTCCCTCGATGGGAACCATCCCACGCTGTTGTACGGATACGGCGGCTTTGATGTCAGCCTGACCCCGGGGTTTTCGATCAGCCGTGCGGTGTGGCTGGAGATGGGCGGGGTGTTTGCGATGGCCAACCTGCGGGGCGGCGG
>JBANFR010000152.1:0-8123 GCA_037975925.1 Verrucomicrobiota bacterium | reverse complement strand
GAAGGTGGATTGGCTTTTGCCGGTGGGTGTGCGAAGAGAGAGGCATGTTCCCCGAGCTGGCCGCGCGCATCGTCTCCACCACGGATCCCCGGTGTTTGTGGAAGTTTCTCTGGAATTTCGGGGCGAAGACGCTCTGGAGTGTGGAGCGTTTCAAGGCACGGGTGAGGCGCGGGGAGTACTTTCCAGCGTTTTTGTACATCTCGATCCTGAACTCGTGCAATTTGCGGTGTCAGGGATGCTGGGTTGACGTGGAGGCGGAGCGTTCGCAGCTGGATGTGGAGGCGGTTTCTCGACTGATTTCGGAGGCAAAGACGCAGGGGAACCGTTTTTTTGGGCTGCTCGGTGGGGAGCCCTTTTTGCACCCGGGTCTGATGACGATTTTGGAGCGTTTTCCAGAGTGTTACTTTCAGATTTTTACCAATGGGCAATGTATTACCCCGAAAGTGGCGGCTCGATTGCGTGAGTTGGGGAATGCAACGCCCTTGATTTCGATTGAAGGGACGGAGTGGGTGAGCAACGAGAGGCGGGGGCACGTGGACGTCTTGAACCGCACGATGCGTGGTTTGGAGGCCTGTCTGGAGGCGGAATTGTTGACGGGTGTGGCGACGTCGCTTTGCCAGTCCAACATTGGGGATTTGTTGACGGAGGAGTGGCTGAGAGAGTTGGTGAAAAAGGGGGTGCATTACACGTGGTTTCACACGTATCGGCCGGTGGGGCCCAAGATGAACCCCCAGCTTGCACTGACTCCTGAGCAGCTCGTTCAGGTTCGCAGATTTGTGGTAGAAATGCGCGCCAAGGTACCGATTGGGATTGTGGATGCGTATTATGGTCACGACGGGAAGGCTTTGTGTCCGATGTCTACGGGTATCTCGCATCATGTCAGCCCGTATGGGGACGTGGAGCCGTGTCCGATTCTTCAATTTGCGAAGGAAGAGATTGGCGATGAGCGGGGGATTGTCGCGACGATTCGGGACTCGGGATTCTTAAAAGATTTCCGAGAACTGACCGCTGAGGCGACGCGGGGTTGTGTGGTGCTGGAGCGGCCGGATTTGGTGAAGGCGCTGGTGCAAAAGCATGGTGCCAAAGACACGACGGTGCGCCAGACGGCGATGGCGGAGCTGGAGGCGATGGTGCCGCGGTACAGTCAGTGGCTGCCCGGCGAGGAAATTCCGGAGAAACACTGGTTGTATCGCTGGGCGAAGCGCTTCTGGTTCAGTGATTTTGGTGCATACGACAAGATGGCGCCTGGGAGCCGTCCCCGTGCGGAAGCTTTGATGCGCGCGGGTGTGCCCGTTTCCGACACCTAGTCCGACACCTAGCCCTTCCAACTTTCCCTCCTAATGTCCCTCTTGTTAGCGCGTCATCACTCTTGATCCCTTTGTTTTATGTCCGCCCCAGCCCCCCTCTCTCCTCCTCCGGTTCAGCTCACGTTGCCCCGGCCGGTGCCTCAGCAGCGGTTTCGGACTCCGAAAAAAAACATCCCGCAGACGCCCCAAGAGCGCAACCGGGTCCTTTTGGCGGCTCGTGCGTATGTGGAGCGGGAGCGGCCGGTGCCGCCCTTGCCGCAGGAGGAGCTAGCCAAACACGCGGATCGTCTGGTGGCTCATTTGCAGATGGATCCCGTGTACCGCGACTACGTGGGGGTTTTGATCAACAACGAGCTGTGGCGGGAGACGCTCGCAGCGGTGCCGTATGAGCGGCGTTTGCTGCTGTTGCCCAAGTGCTTGCGAATTGAAAGCAAGTGTCCGGCTCCCTTTGACGAGTTCGGTCTCCTCTGCAAGCAGTGCGGTCTTTGTTCGATCCAGGATCTCCAACTGGAGGCGGAGCGTTTGGGGTATGCGGTGTTGGTGGCGGAGGGGTCTGCGATTGTGATGTCGCTGATCCAGACCGGCAAAATTGAGGCGATTGTCGGGGTGAGCTGCCTGAGCGTCCTTGAGCGCGCTTTTCCTTACATGGAGGCCGCGGCTGTTCCCGGCGTGGCCATTCCCCTGCTCCAGGATGATTGCATTGATACGACGGTCGATATCGACTGGGTGTGGGACTACATTCATCTCACGAGCGAGGATCGGACGCGGCGAATGGACTTGGGTGCGCTCCGGGAGGAGGTCGATTTTTGGTTCACGCCGCTTGCCTTGGACTCCGTGTTGGGAGCGGCTTCGGGGGAAACAGAGCGGATTGCGCATGAATGGTTGCAGCGGGCGGGGAAGCGGTGGCGGCCTTTTCTGACGGTGGCAGCCTACCAGGCCTTGCAGAATGAACCCGGCGGGGCCGTGCCGTCGTCCTTGAAAAAGATCGCTGTGGCCGTCGAGTGCTTCCACAAGGCCTCCCTCATTCACGACGACATTGAGGATGGGGATTTATCCCGTTACGGCGAGCCGACGCTCCATGCCCAATATGGGATTCCGGTGGCCTTGAACGTGGGGGATTTGCTGATTGGCGAGGGATACCGGTTGCTCGCGGAGAGCGATTTTGGAGCGGAGGAGAGGGCCCGGATGTTGCAGGTGGCGTCCCAAGGTCAACGGGAGCTGTGTCGGGGCCAGGGGGCAGAACTGGCGTGGACGCGGGCCCCGAGGCCGCTCACGTCGGTGGAGGTGATGGAGATTTTTGAGCAAAAGACGGCGCCTGCTTTCTCCGTGGCGCTTCAGGTGGGTGCGATCGCGGCGGGGGTGGAGGAGCACGAAGCGGTGGCGGAGGTTTTGAGGGCGTACAGTCGCTCGATGGGGATTGCCTATCAAATCCGCGATGATTTGGAGGATTATGTGGGAGGCGATTCGGGCGCACCCGACGATGTGTCGGGGATGCGTCCCAGCGTGGTGCTTTCGGCAGGATGGGAGCGCGCGCAAGGAGAGTGCAAGCGGGTGCTGGAGGCCTGCTGGAAACGGGAAGCCGGGTTGTCTTCGGGTAGCATTCGGTCGGCCTGCTTGGAGTCGGGTGCCTTGGAGCGGAGTCGCGATCTCTTGGAGCGCTACAAAGAGGAGGCGATTCGTTCGCTTGGCGAATTGGAGAATGCGAGTCTCAAGGGGTTACTCAGGCGTGTCCTAGGGAAAATCTTCAACGACACGGAGATCAAGGGTTGGTGCAAGGAGTTTGAGAACGCGGTTCCCTCTCAGACCCCGGCGCTTTGATTCCAAGTCTCGCGAGGCTGACTGCTCGCGAACCGGGGCGTTGGGGGGGAAGCTCCCCCCCCAAAAAAAAGGGCGCCTCGAACCCTCCACAAGAGAGGTCTGAGGCGCCCGGAATGAGCCGGTATCGGCAGGCTTGTTCGCTTACTTCGCCGGTATTTCGTTCAGCGTATAATAGGCGACGGGGTGGAGGAGAGGTTTCCCCTCCTTGGAGCGCACGCCGTCGAAGTGGAGTTCGTGGACGTGCCCCTTGGTCAGGACGTCCAGCTTCAGGCGGACGGATTTGCCACCGGGAGCGACGTCGATCTTTTCGATTTTTGGAATGACGTCATCCACCTCCGGGCTGCCGTATTTGCTCTGATAGATGTAAGTGAATTCCCGTGCGGAGTAGCTTGCGGGGTTGGCTGCCGTGGCTGGATCGACAGGCTCGGTGAAGGTGAGTTCGAAGCCGTCGGGCTTGGCATGCACCTCGTGGACTTCGAAGGGCACCTTGCCGGTCCAGTCCACGCGTTCGAAGGCGAAGGGGTGCCCGCCTCGTGCGCCCCAGCCGCGGTCGGAGCCGCCCACGAAGAATTTGCCGTCCTTGCCCATGCGCGCACCGATGGGGCCCGATTTGAGGCCCTTGAGGAAGGGGAACACGACGCCTTGTTTGACGCCGTTGACGGTCTCCAGGTAGACGCGCGAGATGTTGGAATGGCTCTGGTCGGGGATGAACAGTTGTTTCTGGAAGGGGCCGAACTTGCCTTCACTCAGATCACAGATGACTGCGGTGGAGGAGTTGCCGATTTTTCCGGGGCCATAGACCATGTACACGGCTGGGGGGACGAGTTCCTTGATCTTCGTCCGCTCGGTGACCATCCGGCTCTTGTCCTCTGGTTCGACCGGAGCGGGACCCATGTTGGGCGCGAGGGAATACCATTTGTTTCCGCCGGGATGCCCTTGAAAAGAGCCTGGGACCAGGTGTTGGAGGGTGCAGGCTCCGTGCCAGGGTCCCTGGTTGTCGGTGTAGTAAACTTCACCGTCGGCGTCGAAGCCGATGCCCCCGGGGGAGCGGATCCCGCTGCAGGTGGGCACGACTTTGCCATCGGGCTGGATGCGCAAGCACCAGCCGCGGAATGGGGTGGCGCTTCCGAAGGATCCCGTCAGACAGCACACGGTCCAGAGGTCCCCATTTTTGTCAAAACGGGAGCCGAAGGAGTATTCATGATAGTCGCCGCTCACGCCCCACGGGGTGGACACGGTCTCGAAGAGGTCTGCCTTTCCGCGCCCTGCGCCGTCCTTCATGCGGAGGACTTCGTAGCGGTTGGTGGCGTAGAGCCAGCCGTCCTTCCACGCGAGCCCGAGCAGCTCGTGCTGTCCTTCGGCAAAACGCTGGTAGCGAACCAGGGAGTCTGCGGAGGCGGTTTCAGGGGCTTCGAAGACCTGCTTTTCCTTGTTCCACACCCCCGCAGCCGTGCTGGTTTGGGCGTTGGAAGCGATCCAGACCTCGCCCCGGCGCGTCCCAAGCGCCACTTTGCCGTCCGGTAACAATTCGACGGAGCCCACTTCCAACGCGGTTCCGGGAGGGGTTGGGAAGGTGGTGATTTTATAATACTCGGCCTCGGCAGGGTCGATTTCCTGCACGGCGTGGAGGGATGCAGCGCTCCCGAGGAGGAAGGGGAGGAGAAGGCGATACGCTTTCATGGGAGGGGAGGGAGGGGGTTACTTGGCGGCGTGTTGAGGATGGAGGGCGGCGGCGGGCCAGGAATAGGAGACCTGGATTTCTTTCCGTGCGGGTACGATGAGGCGTCCTTCAGAGAGCGTGGCTCCTTCGGCATGGATGAAATATAGGGGGGTTGGTGATTGAGCCGTGTGGACAGCAAACCCTCCCGGGGTCGCGGTGTAGGAAGCGCCCCTCCCTAAAATGAGGAAAGTCTTCGCAGGAATAGCCCCGTTGAGCTTGAGGGTGCGGACCAGCTTGGCGCTGGCCTCCTTGAAGGAACCGTGGGCATCGACGCGGTCCTCTACCTCGACGTCTTTCCAGCGGTAGGAGAAGGTGGGGACGCCCTTGGCATCCAGTTTGTAGCCTTTCCAGAGGTACCCTTCGGCGATCTCGCCGGGTGCCGGTTCGGGCCACGCGCTCTGAGGGGTTTCCAAGACGGCCAAGGGCGGAACGGCTCTGTTTCCGGTGAGGGTAGTCGGGCTCGCGACGTCAAATCCGGCGGGTGGTTGGTGGCCACCCCCCCGGTTTTTCCAGTGCCGAGCGGCGTCCATGAAAGCGCCGCGCCAGGCGAGTGCGAAGTTCATGCTTTCCGCGCTCCAGGCAAAACTCAGCCCGCCCGGGAAGCCCACGCCGATGGCCCGATTTCCGGCGCCGGCGATGAAGTTCCGGTAAATGATAGGCGCGTCCTTGGGCTCCAAGGGCAGGCCGGTGAATTCATCTTTTTTCTGGGCGATGGGGGACTTCCAGTTGTCTGGCGTCCACTTGGAGAGCGCCGTGGTGTCAAAGAGAGGCACCGATTTGTTGGAGCCGCGCCACGCGAGGAAGAGTTGGGAGGCTGCGTCGGCCTGGAAATATTCCAAGCGGACGGTGTGGACGCCTTTCTCCAGTTTTTTCGAGGAGGATTCCCTGATGCGTGCCGGGTGAATGCCGTCGTCGGTAACTACGGCGACGTCATCGATGAAGAGGCGGGAACCGTCGTCACTGGCGATGGAGAAGACGTATTCGCCGGTGGTGGGAACCTTCAGTTTGCCGGTGAAAACGAGGCCGTACTGGTTTTTGTAGTCGTCGAAATTGAGCTGGATGAGGTTGTCCGGGACGTCGCCTGTGCGGTGGGGAGTGAGTTTGGAGAAGTCGGGCAACTTGGTCCAAGAACCGTGATAGAGAGCGAATTGGAGGTCCTGGAGTTTGGGGCCTTCCCCGAGGACGCGGAGGACGCCTTTCATGCTGAGGGCGTGTCCCGGGAAACTGCAGACGTAGGGGTAGAGGCCTGGTTTTTCAGGAGCCGTGAACTCGATGACTTCCTTTTCCTGAGGGTTCAAGAGCTTGGACTTCAGCCACACACGGGGGTCGTCTGGGAGAAAGCCCCGCTTCATGGCCTCCTCGGGTTTTTCGAGCATTTTGAGCACCAGCTGTTCGACATCGGTGCCCGGGGTGCAGAAGACCACGTTGTGGGGCATGTCATCGGGGTTTTCGAAGGTCAGTTTGACCTTGGAGCCCGGGCTGACGGTAAGTTCCGCCATATCGAACTTCATCTGCGCTGTGAGGGTTTTGAGCGTCAGGGAGACGGGTTCTGCGGCGAGGAGGGGGGAGGCCAGACAGGCGAGAAAGCTGGGGAGGAGGAGATGTCGGAGTGGCTTCATGATCGGAAGGGGGGAGGGGTGATTCATCAAAGATAACCCCCGGGCGGGGGCGGATTCCTACTTTTTTCTCCCAAATGCTGGCACTATTGGCTCATTTGAGGGTGCTTTGAAGTGCATCTCACCGTGAGGGGTGCATCGCGAACAGGGAGGTTCAAGGGGAACGGGCTACTTCTTTTCCACGACCCAGATGTTTTTGAAAAAGACCGGGTTGCCGTGGTTTTGGAGGTAAATGGGGCCGGGCTCAGGGCCCTCTTTCTGACCGGCAGCCGCCGTGCTGGTAGGGAGTTCCACGCGGTCCTGAATCAGGACGCCGTTGAGGCGGGAAGTGAGGACCGCGTTTTTGACCTTTTTGCCCTCCGCATCGTACCGGGCGCTCTCGAAATCAATATCGTAGGTTTGCCACGAAAGCGGCGGGAGGCACATGTTGAGTTTCGGCTTGGAAATCTTGTAGAGCCCGCCGGCTTCATTGTCGGCACCCTCCAGTCCGAAGGAGTCGAGGATTTGGCATTCGTAGCGATTTTGGACGTATACCCCGCTATTGCCCCGGGCCTGTCCTCGCGCCTCAGGCATGTAGGGGGTCCGAAATTCGAGGTGGAGATGGATGTCGCCGAAGGTCCGGACCGATTTGGTGCCAACCGACAGGAACTTGCGCTCGTCCATCTTGCCACCCGCCCAGGCCTCGGCGTTCGAGCCATCAAACAACACCACCGCTCCTTCCGGCGGTTTCGCTCCCAAAGTCGGCGACTCCCGCACTATCCGCTTCAACTCCCACGATTTGCCGTTGTCGCCCGTACCCGAGAGGGTCCCGTTCTGGATGTGTCCCTTCCATCCGGCTCCGTCAAAAACCACGCGATCCCCTTCGGTTTTTGCGTCGACGGTCACATTCTTTTCGGCGCCCTCGACGGCGCCGGGGAGGCCCTTGCTCCAGCCAACAATGCGGAAATTGCCGTTGCCGAGGGCGATGACCTGGGCGGCACAGTGGTCGCCGGTATACTCGCCCTGGACGGCGAAATCAGGGCCGGCGTCTGCGGGTTCGAGAAAGCTGGGGGAGGGGGCTGCGATTGCGGTAGCCAGCGGAAGGGTGGCGGAGGCAAAGAGGGCGAGGGGGGATAGGAACTGGGCTTTCATGGGTGGATTGGATGTGGGGAGAGGTTTGGGGACAATCAGCGTAAATTGTTCCCGAGCACCGGGGTTTTTGACTGCACAGGGAGGAAAGGGGGGAGCGAGACCGCATGGGGTTAATCCAGAGCGGGGTCCGGATTCCTCCTTTTTTCTCCCAAATGCTGGCACTATTCGCTCAGATCAGGGTCGATGTCTCAGTTCACTCGTGAAAATGTGCGGCTTTCAGCCGGACAATCCTTCCGGCTCTTGCGCTGGAAAGATGGTCCCGGTGCCGTCGAACTCCTCCAAGCCGGCGGTTCCATGGTTCCTTGGAAAGGGTACGGTCACCGTTGGCATTACCACCGGGAACTGGAACTGGCCTTTGTGGCGCGTGCGCGAGGAACGCGCTTTGTGGCCGACTCGGTCCACGCGGTGGATGGCGAGGACCTTGTTTTGATCGGGTCCAATGTCCCGCATTACTGGGACTTGTTGGGCTCCTCGGAGGGGACGGTTTTGCAGTGGGATTTCCCCAGACACCATGGGGTTTGGAGTTTTGCG
>JBANFR010000151.1:0-8126 GCA_037975925.1 Verrucomicrobiota bacterium | reverse complement strand
CCTCCGAGCCAGTCGCTGGGTTTGCTCAAAATGTTGCGAATCGCCATCTTTAGATCCCCCCCTCCAAGCTCCGAATCCGATCACGCAACGCGGCGGCTTCCTCGTAATTTTCCTCCGCAACCACCTTCCGCAACTCCTCGTGCAGGCCCTCGAGGACCTTCCGCCGCTCCAATTGGCGCACCTGGCGCTCGGGAACCTTCCCCACATGACGCAATCCCTTGTGCATGCTTCGCAAGAGCCCCTCGATCCCGTCCGAAAACGTCGGGTAACAAGCAGAGCAACCGAGGCGGCCCGTCTTCTTGAACTCCGCCTGCGTGAACCCACACTCACCGCACTTTTTCCCAGCTCCAGCGGCCTGGTCCACCTCCTGAGCCGCCCCCAACCCCTGCAACAAATCCGCCAGCGCAAACGCCGTGGGATCCGTCACCCCCTTTTCCTGCGAGCACGCCTGGCACAAATTCACCTTCTGCATCTTCCCATCCACAATCTGGGTCAGAAACACGCTGGCACTTTCTGCCTTACACACGTCACACAACATGGAAGCCCTCCTTTAAAAATCCGCCTTCTACAAAACTACATCAAAACCTGCCGGCCTGCGGACAAAATTGCCCCCAATTTCTACCGGTAAATCTCCGTCCCGCTCGAGCGAGTCATTTCCCGAAAACGCGCGATAATCCGCTGCGTCACTGGTCCCGGTTTCCCGTCGCCAATCGCCCGCGTATCCAACTCAATCGCCGCAATCACCTCCGCTGCCGTGCCCGTCAGAAAACATTCGTCGGCCGTGTAAATGTCGTACCGGGTCATCTCCGCCTCCTTCGCGGGAATCCCCAGTTCACGGCAAATCTCCAATACGACCCCCCGGTTGATCCCACACAGCGCTCCGGCGTACACCGGGGGTGTGGTCACCTCGCCACGACGCACCACAAAAATGTTATCCCCCGTGCATTCGGCCACATACCCCTGCTCGTTGAGCATGACTCCCTCATCGGCACCCGCATGAGAGGCCTCCACCTTGGCCATGATGTTGTTGAGATAATTGAGCGATTTGACCGCGGGCAGCAGCGCGGCGGGCGTTGCACGCCGGGTGGAGCAGGTCACCATCACCATGCCCTTCTCATATTTCTCCTCAGGATAGAGCTGGATCTTGCCCGCAATGATGATCACCGAGGCCTTCGGGCACCGGTCGGGACTCAATCCCAAGTTGCCCTTGCCCCGGGTCACCAGCAGCCGGATGTAGCCGTCCCGGAGCCCATTCTGGCGGATGGTTTCCAGGGTGGCCTCCTCCATCTCGGAAAAACTGAGGGGAATCTTGAGCGCAATCGCCTTCGCAGAATCGTAGAGACGCTCCAGGTGCTCGGTGAGACGAAACACCCGACCATCGTAAAAACGGATCCCCTCAAAAATTCCGTCCCCGTAGAGCAACCCGTGGTCAAACACCGATATTTTTGCCTCAGGTTCAGGGTAGAAAGTGCCGTCGATGTAAATCTTCATGGGGTGGCGGGGTGTCAGTTTGAATGAGTCAGATCAGAATCTAAGCGGCTTCCAGCTCTCTAGCCCACGATTTTCCCGTCCCGGATTTCAAGACGCCGGTCTCCTCTCTGGGCCAAAAGCGGGTCGTGCGTGACCACCACCAGGGTTCGAGACTCTTCCCGCACAAGCCCCAGAAGCAGCTCCACAATCGAGGCCCCCGTGCGTGAGTCCAAATTCCCGGTCGGCTCATCCGCAAAAAGAACGGTGGGGCTGTTGATCATCGCCCGCGCAATCGCCACGCGCTGCTGTTCGCCACCAGAAAGCTCCGCGGGCAAGTGGTGAAGGCGCTCCGCCAATCCCACCCGCTCCAGCGCTGCTTCCGCGCGCTCCCGCTCCGCCGCCCGCCCGCGCCCCCCGATCATGCACGGCACCAGCACGTTCTCCAGCGCGGTCAACTCGGGGAGCAAAAAGTATCCCTGAAAAACGAATCCAATGCTGCGGTTGCGCCGGCGCGCTTCCGCCGCATCTCCCCGCGAATAGAGGACCTCCCCGTCTAAAATCACCCGGCCACGCTCCGGCTTTTCCAAACCAGCCAACGTGTACAGCAGGGTCGTTTTGCCTGATCCCGACGCTCCACACAAAAACACCGCTTCCCCTCGACGAATCTCCAAATCGATCCCCTTGAGCACCTCCACCATACGCCGCCCAATCTGAAACCCACGGTGCACATCAATCGCTTTCAAATGAGTCTCGTTTTCCATGCGGCAAGAAGGCCGGCGAGGATGCCCTGCCCCCCCCTCCTCTTCAACTGCGAACCTTCCGCCCTCGCCACTCCCGGCATCCAGGCCTCAACGGGCGCTCGCCCGCTTCAACCGATCATTGATGGCACACCCCAAACCCTCCTCAGGCACCCGCTCCGCCACTAACCCATCGAGTCCCGCCTCATCAAGCCGCCGCATCTTGGCAAATAAAGTCGCAGCCGCTTCCCGCAAATCCCCCCGGGCACTCAACACTTCCACGGCGGAAAACCCCTCCATCTGCTCCCTCCAGGCCAGAAGCCCCCACCGCCCCTCCCGCGTGACTCCCTCCATTCCGCTTCCGGGCTCCCGCAGCCATAGCGGCGTCCGGGGCGCGTAGTGGCTCTTTAGCTGCCCGGGCGCCTCCGGGACCCCGCCGACTGCATCCGCACCCCAACGCACCGGCGCCAATTCCTCCAACTCCTCCGCGGTGACCGGCCCTGCCCTCAGAATCCGCAAGCCGTCCCCCGAGGCATCCAGCGCCACAATGGTCGATTCCACCCCGTGGTGCGTTGGTCCCCCGTCCAGCACGAGGGGAATCCGTCCGCCCAGCTCGCTCACGACGTGTTCCGCCTGGGTCGGACTGATCCGCCCAAAACGGTTCGCGCTGGGCGCCGCCACAGGACGCCCAAAACGCTCCAACACTGCACCAAACACAGGATGGGCACTCATCCGAACCGCCACCGTGGACAATCCCGAACTCACCAAATCCGGCACCAAGTCCCGTTTTGGTAAAACAAGAGTGAGCGGACCCGGCCAAAAACGAGCCGCTAGCCCATCCACCATCCCCCGCATCGAAGCGGGGACCCGAGTGATCCGATCCAGCCATTCCCGATCCGGCAAATGGCAGATGAGCGGATCAAAGTGCGGCCGCTCCTTGACCTCAAAAATGCGGGCCGCAGCCGCCGCATTCAGGGCATCTCCGGCGAGTCCGTAGACCGTCTCCGTGGGCAGAGCAACGACCTCACCGCGATCGAGCCATTCGGCGGCGCAGTCGGCCGCCTCCCTCAGAGAGGGCCGGATGGAATTGGGCAGAAGGAGCGTCTCCACTTGTCTAAATTCGTTTCCGAGCCAGTGCGCTGCGGGCAGCCCTGGCACGCTGAGCCGCCTCCTCTACCGTGGCCCCGAATGCAACCAAATGGCCCATTTTTCGACCGGGCCGGGCCGCCTCTTTGCCGTAAAGATGAAGCTTCACCTCGGGCATCGCCGCCGCACCCAGCCAGTCCGGTTCCCCGGCCTCCCACAAATCTCCCAACAAATTCGCCATCGCCGCAGGGCAAAGCGATGCGGTCGAACCAAGCGGCAGACCGCACACCGCTCTCAGTTGCTGCTCAAACTGGCTGGTCACCGAGGCATCGAACGAAAAATGACCCGAATTGTGGGGGCGCGGCGCCAGTTCGTTCACCAGAATGCGGCCGTTCCCCAGTAAAAACATCTCCACGGCCAGCACTCCCACGAGGTCCAGAGCCTTCGCCACGGTGACAGCGAGTTCCGCCGCTTCGCGGGCCACGGACTCAGGGATGCGGGCCGGCACAAGGGTCAGATCCAGGATGTGGTTGGCGTGAACGTTTTCGCACACCGGATAGGTGGCGGTTTCTCCGTCGATTCCGCGGGCCACAATCACCGAAATTTCGCGTTCGAAAGGAACCCACGCCTCCAAAACGGCGGGCTGGCCCTGAAATCCGGCCCAGCACTCGGCGAGGTCCGAGTCGGGAAGCACTTTGCGCTGCCCTTTGCCGTCGTAACCGAAGGCTGCGGTTTTGAGAACGCTCGGGCAACCCAGGCGGACAACGGCCGAACGAAGGTCCGCCTCGGAACGAACCGCCTCAAAGTCGGCGATGGGCACGCCGGCCGAACGCAAAAACTCCTTCTCCCGCAGGCGATGCTGGCAAATGTGCAGCACCCGTCCACCCGGCCGCACCGTGCACAACTCCGACGCCCAGGCGATCGACTGCACGGGGATGTTCTCGAACTCAAAGGTCAAGACGTCCACTCCCCCGGCAAAAGCCCGGACCGCCTCCGGATCTTCGTAGGAAGCGCACACCTCCAAATCCGCGATCTGACCGGTGGGCGTGTTTTTTTCGGGGCTAAACGTGTGAATCCGGTAGCCCATGCGGCGGGCGGCGATCGCCAGCATCCGGCCCAGCTGCCCGCTGCCCATGACCCCAAGGGTGCTTCCGGGAAGAAATCGGTTCAGAGCACACATGAGACGGGCAGCTTGGCATCCAGGACGTCCGCGGTTTGTTGGGCGCGAAATGCCTCCAGACGTGCCTGTAACTCGGGGTCATTCAACGCCAGAATGGAGGCCGCCAGCAGCGCTGCATTTCGCGCCCCGGCACTGCCAATCGCCAGAGTCCCCACTGGAATGCCGCCCGGCATCTGCACGATCGAAAGCAGCGAATCCACTCCGCGTAAAACCCGGCTCTCCACGGGCACCCCCAAAACCGGAAGCCACGTCTGAGCCGCCACCATCCCGGGCAAATGCGCAGCCCCGCCCGCGCCGGCAATAATGACCCGGAGCCCCCGGCCCGCCGCCTCCCGTGCGTATTGCGCCATCCGCTCCGGCGTCCGATGCGCGGAGACCACCTCGGCCTCATGCGGAATGGCGAAGGCTTCGAGCGTCTCCACGGCGTGCCGCATGGTTTCCCAATCCGACACGCTGCCCATGATAATGCCCACAAGGGGTCGGGATGCGTCCATAGACCTGCATTCAACCCCGCTCCCGTGCGGACGCAAAATCCAAAACGATGCCTTCGCGAGTTCCCCTTTGAGATTCGCCATCCCAAGGGCCTATCTTACAGTCCCCCCTCCCGTGCGCTTCACCGCTTTGCCCAGACTCTTCCTTTCGACTCTCGCGGGCCTGTCCATCGCGCTCTCGGGCCATGGCAAAAGCATCCCGTTTTTTGACTCGAAACGCAAAGACCCGCTCCCTGCGGCCCCTCCCCTCCCCGCCCCCCTGACCCTCAGCGTGGAGCGCAACCAAACCCTCCTCGTTCCCCTCCGGGTCATCGGCCCCCAAACCGAACCCGTGCGATTTCTGCTCCGAGCCAAGCCAGAGCACGGTACTGCCACCCTCCTCAAAACCCAGCCAGGGAGCGAGGCGCTCGTCGAATATCGCCCTCCTTCGGACCGCAGCATCAGCCGCGACCGCTTCTCCTTTGCGGCCGCCAACTCCAATGGCTTCTCCTCCGAGGCCTTCGTCCAAATCCAGATCACCGACCGCTCCGGAAAGGTGGAACTCCCCGCCCGGCTCGAATTTCCCAAAGCCCGGGTGGGTTTTATCTCCCAACAAACGCTTCTGTTGCGGAACACCGGCGACGCTCCCGTCTCGGGAACCATCGCTCTCTCCCCCGGTTGGTCGGCCAGTGTCGATCATTACGCTCTGGAAGCGCAGACCGAACTGTCCCTCCAAATCTCGGTCCAGCCCACGGCACCCGGCTCCTTGCATGGAAGCGCCACCTTCTCGCACGCTCCACAAAGCCCCATCCAACTGCAGGCCTCCGTTGAAGAATGGATCGACGCCGCACCCGACCCCCTCGTGCTGGCCGCTGTCCCCGGGAGTAAAACGCGCAGTGGCACCCTTCACCTGACCAATTCCAGACCCGCCTCCGAGCGAGTCAAACTCGAGTCCAGCCCGGCGCTGCTTCATCCAGAGGAAATCACCGTGGAACCCGGGGAAACTCTCGAGCTCCCCATTCGCTCTCAAAGTTCTCAGAGCGAGCCTTTTGAGGGGACTCTTCGTCTGGTGCGCGTCGCCACAGACCCATCGCCCATGCCACACCGGATTCTCGTGTGGAGAGCGGAAGCGATTGGCTCGTCCCTGCGCGTCATGAACGACCTCTCGCAGCCGCTCATCATTCCGGCAGACCCGAAACTGTTCACCCCTCTGAGTCTTCAAAACGACGGTGGTCGGGAAGGGTCATGGAGTATTCACGCCCCCCCCGCATTCGTGTGTGAGCCCTCTTCGCTCTCACTCCTTCCAGGCAAATGGGCCACCGTGAAGGTCGCCACGCAGACAACCCCCACGGAACGCACGGAGGATTTTCTGGAAATTCGCGGAGCGAACCAAACGCTGCGGATCCCGCTCGTCTCCACCCCTGACCCACGCAGTACCCCCCGCGAACCCAATCCCATCGCCGCCCAGAAGCCCGCACCCAACCGGTCCTCTTCCCGCGCCTCAGCCGCTCGCTCCCGCCAGACTTCCAGTCCACCGGCCGACTCGCCACCCAGCGCCCTCGATACCTCCGGCCTCCCCACGCTTCCGCCGGATCCCACCGAGGCCTCTCGAGGCTCCGCACCGGCTGACCCTCAGATGCTGCGCCTGTTGCAAAGAGCCTACCACTCCTCCCAGGCGGCCATCCGCGGCAGCAGGCTCTCCGAAATCACCGACCGCTCCGCCCTTCTTGAAATCCCCATGGAACCGGGAGCTTCCACCCAGGGCCTGCTCCTTCAAATCCTCAAACTAGAGCCGGATCCGGATCACAACCTTCAGGTTCGCTGGGAAAACTTCCCCCACTTTCGGGTGCACTCTGAGCCATCGGGCCGCGTTCATTTTCGTCTTCAAAATCTCGCTCCCGACACCACCTACACCCTCCGCCTCTTGGGGGAAGAATTCAAAAACGGCCGACGTCCGGTGCTCCACCAGTGTGAGTTCACCACCTCCCCACCGCGTCGCATTTCGAAGTTTTTGCTGCTTACCCTCGCCGCAAGCGGAGGAGCATGGTTCGGATTCACCCGGTGGAAAAAACACCGCTCTCGGCGCCCCTGATCGCAGGAAGGACACGCTCCCCTGGAAATTCTGAAAGCTACCCCTGGCTGGGGCGCCCTGCGGAGCCAACTCTCCTCTGAAAGTCAGCCCTCCCTTGCGTCCTTTTTGGGAGCGGAAAGACGGATCGCCGGCAGCGCAGAAGCCGCGTCGCGGACGGACACGATGTTCGACTCCCGGATCTTGCGGTAAATTTCGTGGCGAAACACCGCCATTTGACGAGGCGCAGTCACCCCCAGGCGCACGGAGTCATGTTCGATTCGAGTGACCACCACTTCGATATCGTCACCAATCATGATGCTTTCCCCCTCGCGGCGGCTCAAGATCAGCATAGTCGGGAGCGGTTTCTACGCCTCATTCGCCGGGATGGCACCGGGGTTTCGGAGATCCACCAGAACATGGTTCACGGAGTAACGCTCGGGATTGAGCACGATCACCTGCTTGCCAATCCAAGTTTGGCGGTTCACCACAATCGGCCCCGCCAAATTCACGGTCACAAATTGGGGATCCAACGAATGGATGGCCACCACGTTCAAAACCAGCGCATCGTTTCCCTCGGATAAACCGAGAGACTCGGCGTCTTCATCGCTGATTTCCAGGGGGTAACTCTCCAAAATCGACAGTGGTTCCACGACGATCAACTCGACTGTGGCCCCCTCGGTGGCGCGCAGCCTGAGAAAAGGCCAACTTTCTTCGATTGGATCCAAATCAAACCGCGTCAGGTGTCGCAGCCCGATCAGACCGAATGGCAGAGAGATGGAAGCGATTCGAGAGGAAGACATTCGAGGTGGAACAGATTCAGTAGCCTGCATGAGCAAACACAATGGGAAGACGAGCCTGGGACAGTCTGCCATCAAACGGGCAGGTCTGCCACCTCCGGAAGTCCTCAGAGAAACAAAAAAGGCGTGGGACCAAGCCCACGCCTTCTCTGAAATTCCGGAATAGAGCCAGGACTAGGCCGTTTTCTCTTCGATGTACTTCACCACATCATTCACCGTCTGAAGCTTTTCAGCATCTTCATCCGGCACCTCCACTCCGAACTCATCTTCAAAAGCCATCACGAGTTCCACGGTGTCCAAGGAGTCAGCTCCCAG
>JBANFR010000150.1:0-8173 GCA_037975925.1 Verrucomicrobiota bacterium | reverse complement strand
GTCGGTGGATGGGGACGCTTATCGGTATCGTCCTGAGGGGGGCGTGTTTCCATTGATGCGGAGGGTTTTTAGCTACGCGCGCCCCCATCGTCGCATTCTGTTCTGGTTGATTTTTCATGTCGTTCTCAGGGCCATTCTCCTGCCCTTTGGGGCGTGGAGCATGGGGGCTGTTGTGAACGGCCCCATCGCAAGCGGGGATTCCGTGGGGATGGTCTGGGCAACGGCGGGATTCACGCTTCTGATCGTTTTCACGAACTGGATGTTTAGGTATCGCTATCGGCTCGCTTTGGCACTGGGCGAGGCCGTCATCCACGATCTGCGCTCGGAGGTTTTCCGGCACATCCTTTCGATGCCGATGAGCTACTTTACGCGCAGCAAGGTCGGCGCGATTTTGGGCCGCGTGACGTCGGACATCGACAGCGTGCGCACGGGGGTCCAAGACGTCGTGTTTGTGAGTGCCGTCCAGCTCGGGCAGATGCTCGTTGCCGGGGCGCTCATGCTTTACCATGACTGGGGGCTGTTCGTGGTGGTGCTCGGGATTGCTCCCGGGATCTGGCTTCTCAACCGTATTTTTACGGTCCGGATTGCGGAGGCCCAACGCAGGGCGACGGAGAGTTTCAGTCGCATATCCGCCACGCTCTCCGAGTCGGTGAGCGGTGTGCGTGTCACCCAGGGGTTCGTGCGGGAGGAGGTGAATGCTTTGCAGTTCCGTGAACTGGTTTCGGATCAGGCTCGTTACAACCTGGTCTCGGCGCGAACCTCGGCGGTGTTTCTCCCTCTGCTGGAGTTTAAGACCCATGTATTTACGGCCCTTCTGCTCGCGGTGGGTGGGTGGCAGGTGCTCCGAACCGGTGGAGGAACGGCGTTGGGGGACGTGGTGCAGTTCGCGTTTTTGGCGACGTTGTTTTTTGAGCCAGTTCGCAACGTGGGAACCCAGTATGCGGCGGCGTTGAGTGCGATGGTTGGGGCGGAACGTGTGTTCCGGTTGCTTGATACGGTACCGGAATGGAGAGACCCGCCCAAAGCCGTGGATTTGCCGCGGGAAGAAGCGGGGATCCGGGTCGAATTCAAAAATGTCTGGTTCGCGTACGAGGTGGGAAATCCGGTGCTTCGGGGAGTGTCGTTCTCTGCGAGTCCCGGAATGATGATCGCGTTGGTCGGGCACACGGGCAGCGGAAAGACATCGATCACGAATCTCATTTCAAAGTTCTATCTCGCCTCATCCGGAGAGGTGCTCCTCGATGGGCGAGAGGTACGGGAGCTGCGGAGCGACTCGCTCCGTCGTCAGATGGGTGTGGTCCACCAGCAAAGCTTTCTTTTCGAGGGCTCCGTGTTGGAAAACATCCGCTTTGGGCGGCCAGAGGCAAGTGACTTTGAGGTGGAGCAGGTCGTGGACAGGCTGGGCTTTCGCGATTTGGTCGAGTCCCTTCCCGAGGGATTTCAGACTCTCGTCGGGGAGTCGGGGGCGAGGCTCTCCTCCGGGGAGAGGCAGTTGGTGAACTTTGCCCGCGCCCTGCTGGTGAAGCCTCGATTGCTGATTCTGGATGAAGCGACCAGTGCGGTGGATTCTCGGACGGAAATGCGTATCCAATCCGCGTTGAGGGAATTGCTTCGAGACAGGACGAGCTTCGTGGTGGCTCATCGCTTGAGCACAATCCGGAACGCGGACCTGATTTTAGTGCTGCACGAGGGGGAGATCGTGGAGAGGGGAACACATGAAACCCTGATGAGTTTGGGCGGCCGTTACGCGGCGCTGCACCGCAAATTCACCCGATGCTAAGCGACACAGCCTCTTCAAAAGGGGGGGCGAACTTGACTGCTGCAGGAAGCGAATGCAGCGTGCGGGAACGCTTGGGAGTACGCGCTGAGGAGCTCTCGGCACGAGCTGGACGGTGTTCCAAGTCGCCTGCGCTTACTCTTTCCAAAACGGAATTACTGAAAAATGATCATTTCCAGGACCCCGCTTCGAATCAGTTTTTTTGGGGGAGGGACCGACTTTCCAGAGTTTTTTGAAAAGCATGGCGGGGCCGTTTTGGGCACGGCGATCGACAAGAACATCTATCACTGCGTCACGCGATTCCCTTCGGAACTTTTCCATTATTCGATTCGGCTGGCGTACCGACAGGTGGAGTGTGTGCAGACGTTGGCGGAGGTGCAGCATCGTCCGTTTCGAGAGGTGTTGGGCCAGTTTGGGATCGAACGGGATGTGGAGATTTCACTCACGGCCGACCTGCCGTCCTTTTCCGGCCTGGGCTCCTCCTCGAGTTTCACGGTGGGGCTTATCAATGCGCTCTCCGCCTACATGGGCAGATTCGTCTCAGGGACAGAACTGGCGCGGCGGGCGATTGAGATTGAGCGGGATGTTCTTGGCGAGACGGTGGGCTGGCAGGATCAAATTTTTGCAGCGAGTGGCGGGCTGAATCTGGTGGAGTTTCGAAAGGATGGCGATTTTACCGTGCACCGTCTGGCTCTCCCCAAGAGTCGTCGCGAGGAGCTGGGGGCCTCTTTGCTTTTGTATTTTACGGGAATCACCCGAAGGGCGTGCGAGGTGGAGGCAAACAAGATCCGGAACCTTTCCTCGATCGAAGGTAATTTGCTGAGAATGTATCGGATGGTCGACAACGCGCACCGTGTTCTGACGGGAGGCGGGAGTCTTTCGGAGTTCGGAAGGTTGCTGGATGCGACCTGGCGGGAAAAACGCCAGCTGGACCCTGGAGTGAGTAATCCGGAGATTGATGGAATGTATGAGCGGGCAATGGGATCCGGCGCTCTGGGAGGCAAGTTGTTGGGGGCTGGCGGCGGGGGCTTCATGGTCTTCTTTGTGCCCCCCGAGCTTCAGGCAAAAGTGCGTTCGGGAATGCGGGGCTATCATGAGATTCCCTTCTCGATCAATGCGCCGGGGAGCAGCATTGTGCACTCTTAGTGGACTTCGGGTGCGTGAGTAAGTGCGCCCGTGGTTTGTGATGAATTGAGAAGGAAATAGATTATGAGAATTCTGATTACTGGGGGAGCGGGATACATCGGATCGGTGCTGACTCCTTACCTGCTTGGGGAGGGGCATCAGGTGACGGTGCTGGACAATTTTCTTTTCGGACAGTCCTCCCTCTCGGAGTGCTGCGCCCATGAGGAATTTCAAATTGTGCGCGGGGATAGTCGGGACGAGGGACTGGTGCGCACGCTTCTGGCCAAGCATGATGTGGTGATCCCGCTGGCTGCATTGGTGGGTGCGCCCATGTGCAAGGCGGACCCCGTGGGGGCTCAGACGATCAACCAAGATGCGGTGGAGATGCTTTGTCGGTTGGTGAGTCGGGATCAGCGGGTGCTGATGCCTGTCACCAACAGCGGCTATGGGATTGGGGAGAAGGGAAAGTTTTGCACGGAGGAGTCCCCATTGCGTCCCATCTCCCTATACGGCGTCACGAAGGTGAAGGCGGAGGAGGCGGTCCTCAGTTTAGAAAATAGCGTTACCTTCCGGCTGGCGACCGTTTTTGGAATGTCCCCGCGGATGCGAATCGATCTTTTAGTGAACGACTTCGTCCATCGCGCCGTGACGGATCGCGCTCTGGTGATTTTCGAGGGGCATTTCAAGCGGAACTATATCCACATTCGGGATGTTGCTCGGGTCTTTGGCTTCGCCCTGAATCATTTTGAGAAGATGAAGGGGCGGCCGTTCAATGTCGGTCTGGAGGAGGCTAACCTCTCCAAGCTGGAGTTGTGTGAAGTGATCAAAAAGCACGTTCCAAGCTTTACCTACTTGGAGGCTCCCATTGGCGAGGATCCTGACAAAAGAGATTACATTGTTTCCAATCAGCGGCTTTTGAGTCTGGGGTTCCAGACCGAATGGGATTTGGACCGAGGAATTCGCGAGTTGATCAAAGGCTACACGATCATTCGCAACGCTCGGTACTCCAACGTTTAATTCCACGTGAAGGTGCGCAGTGTTGTTCTGGCCGGAGGCTTTGGAACGCGGATCCGGCATCTGCTTCCGGATATTCCAAAGCCGATGGCTCCCGTTTGCGGGCGTCCTTTTGTGGACTGGGTGGTGCGGTTTCTGGCAAAGCAAGGGGTGCACGACGTGGTGCTTTCCACGGGGTACCTTGGGAACAAGATCGAAACCTATTTTTTAGAGCAACCCGTGCAGGGGGTCCAGGTTCGCTGCGCAAGCGAGGCTGAGCCCATGGGTACTGCCGGCGGTTTTCTGAATGCGGTGCAGCGGTTTGGAACGGACGGGCAAAACCTTCCGTGGCTGGTGGTGAATGGAGATTCTCTTGCGGTAACGCCCTTGCAGGCCATGGAGGCGTGTTTGGAAAGACCGGGGGTCGAGGCGGTGATCTTGGGCTTGAGGGTCGAGGATGCGAGCCGCTACGGAACCTTGACGGTGGGGGAGGACGGATCGCTTTTGCGATTTGCAGAGAAGCAACCCGGGGGGGGGATTGTGAACGCGGGGGTTTATCTTTTTGGCAGCCAGGCGCTCCAAGGGTTCCCGCAGAAGCGGCCTTTGAGTTTTGAGACGGAGGTTTTTCCCGTCCTTGTGGAAAAAATCCGCGTTCAAGTGGTAACCGTGGAAGCCTCTTTTCTGGATATTGGCACTCCGGCGAGCCTTGTTCAGGCGGAGTCCTTTATTGCGGCACACCAGAGCTTTTTTGAATTATGAAATGTCGAGTATGCGATTCGCCAGACCTGAGTCTCGCTGTGGACCTTGGGGTGCAGCCGTGGGCGAACCATTTTTTGAAGGAGGCGGAGGTGGGAAGGGAGCCCAAGTATCCACTGAGGGTGCTCCTGTGCGATTCCTGCCAGACCGCACAGCTCGATTTTACGGTTCCGAAGGAGACGATGTTTTCGGAGCACACCTACCTCTCGGGAACCACGAGGACGTTGAGCGATCACTTTGAGGCGACAGCGAGGAAGGTTGATGCACGTTTCTTTGCGGATCGTGCTCGGAAGGCGATGCTGGATATTGGCTCAAACGACGGCACGCAGCTTCGACACTATCGCGGATTGGGCTATGACATCCTCGGGGTGGAGCCAGGGCGGCTTCCGAGTGAGATCGCGAATGCGGCGGGACTGACGACCTTGCGCGAGTTCTTCAACGAGCGAGTGGCTCTAGCAATCGGGCGGAAGTTTGAGGTGATCAATGCGAGTGGGGTGTTTTTCCACCTCGAAGAATTGCACTCGGTGACTGCAGGCATTCGGGAGTGCCTTGCGGAGGACGGAGTTTTCGTGATCCAGTTTTTATACATGAAGCGGATCGTGGAAAACGACGCCTTTGATCAGATTTATCACGAGCATTTGCTTTATTATAATCTGAGGACCGTGGAGCGGTTGCTGCAAAGACACGGACTTGCGCTCTTCGATGCGCAATTGGAACCGATCCACGGAGGGTCGATGATTGCCTACGCGACCCATGCGCGTGGAGCCAAGCGTACGTCGGCCCTGGACGCGCTGTGTCTTGAGGAGGATCGGTCCGGAGCCAATGGGATGGAATGGTACCGAGCGTTTGCGGAACGCATTGAATTGCGGAAGCGGGAGAATCGGGAGTTTTTGGACGAGGCCAAACGATTGGGGAAAAGGGTCTGGGGAATGGGGGCGCCGGTGAAAGGAAACACGCTCCTCAACTACTACGGGATCGGTCCGGAAAGGATCGAGTACCTGATTGAACGCAACCCCCATCGTCGCGGGTTGTTTGCTCCGGGGAGTCACATTCCGGTGAAGATCGAGGAGGAAGTCGAGGGGATGCGTCCGGACGTGTATTACGTTTTGGCGTGGAACTTTAAGCAGGAGATTCTCCAGCGCTATGCCCAGCTGATCGAGAAGGGCGTGGCGTTCTATTTTCCGGTGAATCCAAAAGATGCGTAGATGGACATGATCGGTGCTCAGCGAATTTTTATCACGGGTGGAAATGGGTTTTTGGGCAGCCATCTCCGGCGGCGTTTAGAAAGAGAGGGGCATGCCGTTGTGGCGCCGCACTCGCGGGATTGCAATTTGCTCGAGGCCGGTTGTTTTGAGCCGTGGAGGGGGCGGCAGTTTGATTTGATCTACCATCTGGCGGCCTGGACTCAGGCGGGTGACTTTTGCCTGCGTCATCCGGGGGAACAATGGATGTACAATCAGAGTCTCAATACCCGGGTGCTGGAGTGGTGGGCCACCGAACAGGCCGGAGCAAAGTTAGTGACGATCGGAACCAGTTGCGCTTACTCCCCAGACCTCGCCCTGCGCGAGGAGTTTTATCTGGAGGGGCAGCCGATCGAGAGTTTGTTCACCTACGCGATGACTAAGCGTATGACTTGGGTCGGCCAGCTGGCGCTCGCGAAACAATTTGGACTTCGGCACCTCACGGTGGTTCCCTCCACCTTGTATGGGTCTGGGTACCATACCGACGGCAGGCAGCTGCATTTCATCTTTGATCTGATCCGGAAAATTCTCCGGGGAAAAGTCTATGGGGAGGACGTGGTCTTGTGGGGGGATGGGTACCAGAAGCGGGAGTTGATTCATGTGGACGACTTCGTCGGGGCGATGCTCCGATTGTGTGATTCCGTGGACAATCAGTTGGTCAACATCGGTGCCGGCGAGGAGCACACGATCCGATTTTTCGCCGAGGAGATTTGCAGGATCTGTGACTTCGATCCGGCACGGATTCAGTACGACACGAGCAAGTACACGGGGGCTCGTTCCAAGTGTTTGGAAATTGGAAAACTCAGGAAGCTGGAGCCGGCTTTCCAACCGAGGTCTTTGGCGGAGGGACTTCCCCCGGTGGTCGCTTGGGTGCGCACGAACCTTTTGGGGTTGGGTTGATGGGCCTCAGGTTCCGGGGAAAGGAGAACAATCCGGCGAGCGGAAGGGGCGAGGCTGGACGCTTGGTTTTCGACTGACGTAGGCTGACGCAGTGAACGGAAATTCCCCTGAAATTGCGCCGAAAGTTCCCGCACGTCCGGACCTGGAAATCAAAGATGCTCAGCTGATCTTTAACCGGGTATGGAGAAAGCTCGAGGAGGACTACGGGCGGGGAGGTCTTCGATTTCCAAAAGAATTGATTTTGCTCGGGGGGGCACCCGGGGCAGGGAAGGGGACCAATTCGGACTTCATTCGGGAGCTGCGCGATATCACGGCTGAGCCGATCGTGGTGAGCCAGCTGTTGAACACCCCGGAGGCGGAGAAAATCAAGGCGCAAGGGGGGATGGTGGGGGATGCGGAGGTGGTGAGTATTTTGTTCCGGAAATTGCTGGAGCCCGAGCAGCAGAATGGTGCGGTGCTGGATGGATTCCCGCGAACGAAGGTTCAGGTGGAGTGCCTCAAGATGCTCTTTGATGAGATGATGTCGCTCCGACGCGAGTTTGCCGAAACCCCGGATGCGGCCAATTTCAAGCAGCCGATTTTTCACATCATGGTCTTGTTTGTGGATGAATCGGAAAGCGTGGCGCGGCAGTTGAAGCGCGGTCGTCAGGTGATCGCTCACAACGAAGAGGTGAAGCGCTCCGGAGTAGGGGAATTGTGGGAGGAGCGGGCGACCGACTTCAACGAAGGACTGGCGCGCAATCGGTATCGGGTTTTCAAAGAGCAGACCTACGAGGCGCTTTTGTCGCTGAAACAGATTTTTCATTACCACTTCATCAACGCCCAGGCGTCGCTCGAGTCGGTGCGGCAGAACATCATTCATGAGCTTGCGTACCAGAGCTCTCTGGAACTGGACCCACGAACATTTGACCTGCTTCGGAAGCTGCCGATCGCCAGCGAAATTGTCCGGCATGCGAGGCAGGACCTTGTGCGTCGCCTGGATCAGTACGAAGTGACCTCGCCGCAGTTGCTTCGGCGGGTGATTGAATTCATCGAGATCAAGATGATGCCGATCATCAGCCGGCACGCGATCTCGGGGATGGCGGATATCAACACGGAAGAGGGCCTTTTTGAGGATCCTCTGGCGCTTGCGATTCTCATCGATATTTTTTCCGAGCGCGGGTACCAGGCGACTGTGGATCTTCATCGCGTCGAGGTTCCAGACCGTTTTGACCTCCAAACGGGAGAAATCACGTGCCGTCTTAAAAAGGTTTATCGGTTTCACGTGCGTTTCAAGGGGTCGCGAATCCGGCGCGGCTGAGGTGCAGGGACGACAACCGGGCCGAAACCGAGCGGAGTCGACCCCGTTGCGGTGCGATTTTGAGTGTTGCGGGAATGGCAG
>JBANFR010000149.1:0-8317 GCA_037975925.1 Verrucomicrobiota bacterium | reverse complement strand
AGGTACCGGTGGTCGCGCAAGGCGCGACGTACCGGCTAATAGCCTCTAAACCTTCGGGTTAGTTTTGCGAATAGGCCCTGGTGCATCATTCGCGCTCATTCAGCGTAACTTTTCGGGGTGGATTTTCCGCACAGGCTCTCCCTTGGAGGCTGCGTCCTTTCAAGCAACCCTTCGGGCCGGATTTTTTACGCTGGTTCTTCGTGCTCATCCGCGCCCGTCCGCCTCAACCCATCGCGTCGGATTTCCACGCCAGTGCTCTCCTTCGTCACCTCTGCGCTTCGAACCGGCTAGGATGTGCCTTTCTTTGTTCCTGACGCCTATCCACCCAACCCGGCGGGTTGGCGGCGATTAGCCGGGCGGTTGCGCTTTGGCGCGACCCCCGGATCGGGTCCGCCAGAGAGCCCATCCTGAAGGGATGGCGGCCTTTTTCCGCCGCCCAATGATCAAACGCCGAATGCCGAATGACAAAAACGGAAGGGGCATGCGATGGGCGCGGGGGATGCTCTTAGGGGCCTGTGAAAAAAGTGGAGATTTTTGTGCTGTCCGGCGTCCCCCGGAACAATCCCCGCTGACCATGTTCCCCAATACCCCTATGAAAAGACTGTCCCTGTGTTTGTTGAGTGCCGCATTGGCTTCCGTGGCGCGGGCCTCTGAGCCTGTGTTTGTGGAGGCGGAATCCTTCACCTCCCACGGAGGTTGGTCCCTCGACACGTCCTTTACGCAAATTGTCGGTTCGCCCTATTTGCTGGCGCATGGTTTGGGCAAACCGGTGGCTGATGCCACGCACCGGGTCCGTATTTCGGAGGCTGGGTCTTACCGGATCTGGGTGAGGACAAAGGATTGGGTGGCGCCCTGGAAGGCTGCAGGCGCTCCGGGGCGTTTCCAATTGTGGGTCAATGGGAAGGCGCTGCCCGTGGAGTTCGGAGCCCGGGGGGCGGAGTGGCATTGGCAGGAGGGGGGGACGATCGATTTGCCAGCGGGGGATGTGTCCCTGGCGCTGCATGACCTGACGGGGTTTGAGGGAAGATGTGATGCGATTTTACTGAGCCGGGATCCGGGTTTTACGCCGCCAGAGGGGGCGGCTCTGGTGAAGGCGCGCACGGAGTGGTTGAACCCGGGTGGAAAGGCGGAGGAGGTTGGGGAGTTTGATTTGGTGGTGTGTGGCGGAGGGTATGCGGGTTTGGGCGCGGCTATTGCGGCGGCGCGGCAATCGCTGAAAGTGGCGTTGATTCAGGATCGGTTTGTGTTGGGGGGGAATGGGAGCAGCGAGATTGGGGTGTGGGCGATGGGGGGGACGATGCGTGGGAAATACCCGCATGTGGGGGAGATTGTGGAAGAGTTTGCGGATCGCTCACCGGACAGTCCCGGGGCGGCGGAGCATTTTGTGGATGACCGCAAGGAAAAAGTGTGCCGAGCGGAGAAGACGTTGAGCTTGTTTCTGGGGCATTTTGCGCAGGGGGCGCGCGTGGACAAACGCGATGGGCGCATCGAGTCGGTGACGGCGTTGGATGTGCGAACGGGGCGGGTGCGAGAGTTTCGAGGGAAGCTCTTTGTGGATTGCACCGGGCACGGGACGGTTGGGGCGCTGGCTGGGGCGGCTTTTCAGATGGAGGAGAAGGGGCACATGGGGACCTCCAACATGTGGTATTACCAGGAGGAAGAGACGGCGCAGCAGTGGCCGGAGACTCCCTGGGCGTTGCCTTTGGAGCTGGAGGACTTTCCGGCTTTGAAAAAGAGCAAATCCTTGATCGAGGGGAAGCCCTTCATGAAGGGGGAATGGTTTTGGGAGTCGGGGTTTAACCGGCACCCGATTGACGATTTGGAGCTGATTCGGGACTGGAATTTTCGGGCGGTGTACGGGGCGTTTAGCGCCCTCAAACGTCAGCCTGACAATGCTCGGGTGGCCCTCAAGTGGCTCTCTCATGTGGGGGGACCGCGGGAGTCGCGGCGTTTGGAGGGGGATGTGCTACTCACGCAGGACGATATCGTGTCGCAGCGGGAGTTTGCCGACGGCTTTGTTCCCACCACCTGGGATATTGATCTCCATTACCCGAGGGAACAGTACGCCAAAAAGACCCCGGACAATCCGTTTATCTCCCGGGCTGAATTCGGCAGGCACGTGGATCGCAAAAACGGTTACCCGGTGCCTTACCGCTGTTTTTACTCCAAAAATGTGCCGAACCTCTTCATGGCCGGGCGCAACATCAGCGTGACCCATCAGGCGCTCGGCACGGTGCGGGTGATGCGCACCTGCGGGATGATGGGCGAAGTGGTTGGGAAAGCGGCTTATCTCGCGGTCCTCCACGGGACCTCGCCTCGCGGTGTGTATGAAAAACACCTCCCCGAACTCACCCACCTCGTCGAGCAGCCGGGGCCGATGCGGCGGGATTCGCTGCGGGGCGAACTCCGCAAGGATGAGTCTGTGGCAGATTTTCGCAAATTGCCGGTGATCTGGGCGAACCATGATCTGCCTGCATTTTCAAAGAAGCTGTTCTCGGAGGCTTTGGGCAATCCGAAGGATCTCCCCGGGGTGGTGGTGGACGACAGCGAGGCCAAGTGGAGTGGCAAGTGGACGAGGTCTACAGCGCTGTATCCCCGGGTGGGGGGCGGCTACTGGGTGGCCGGGCCGGCTCCGGAGACGGAGGCGCGTTTTGAATTCCGCGTGCCCAAAACTGGCAGATACCAGGTGGTCCTCTATTGGGCGGCTGATCCGAAGCGGGCATCGAATGCGCCATGCACGGTCGAGCGGGAGGGGCAGTCGCCGATGACACTCCAACTCAACCAGCGGGAGAGCGGTCCAGAGGGAGCCAACGCGGTCGGCTCGTTTGAATTCGCGGCGGGGGCAACTCATGCCGTCGTTCTGCGGACTCTCGGGGCGGACGGTCCGGTTCACGCGGATGCGGTGCAGGTGATTCCCGTCCCCTGAGAGGCGCGGCTTTTTGGAGGAACAATGTCTTTTTGAAGATGCGCGCTCTCCGTGGCCAGACGCTTTGGGTTCGCCTCTGGCGTCTGGCAGCGGTGGCGGCGGTGGGGTGTTTTTGGCACTGGGCCGTTCCTCCCGGTGGCTCCCCCGTGGAGTCGCCGACCCTGGAGGAGGCCCGGACGTTTTTCCCGTCGGCTCTGGAGGTCCAGCCCGGTCCCGAGCGCGGGTGGACCGTGGTGGGGCAGGATTCCGCGGTGCTTGGCCGGATGGTGAGCACTTCGCCGGAGGGGGAACGGATTCGAGGGTATGCGGGGCCGAGTCATTTGCGGGTGGCGTTGGGGGTGCAGGGGGAGGTGGTCGGGGTGCGGGTGATTTCGAGCGGAGACACCGAGGCACACGTGGGTGCTTTGCAGGGATACGCTCCTTTCTGGAACGGCTTTTTGGGATGGCGCCCTGCGGTGGAGCCTCTGCCGAAGGTCGAGGCGCTGGGGGGATCCACGCTGACCAGTCTGGCAATGGCTGAGGCCGTCGCCCTTCGGCTTTCGGGAAAACAGCTCTCGCTGCGTTTTCCGGACCCGGTGAGTTTGGAGGAGGTGCGTCCCTGGTTTCCCGAGGCGACCTTCCTGCGGGGTGACCCGGCGAGTCCGGGACGGATGCGTGTGGAGGGGGAGGGGGAGGGGGGGCGTTTGCTCGGCTTTGTGCTGCGCACTTCGCCGGTGTCGGACGCAGTGAGCGGGTATGCGGGGCCGAGCGAGAGTCTGTTGGGGGTGGCGTTGGACGGACAGAGTCTGCTGGGGGTGCGGCTGCGGAAGTCGTATGACACGGAGGAGTACGTGGAGCGCGTGGTAGAGGACCGTGGGTATTTGAAGGAGCTGACGCGCTGGAAGGTTTCGGAGTGGCCGGGCGTGGATTTTGAAAAGGAAAAGGTCGAGGGTGTCGCGGGAGCGACGCTGACCAGTTTTGCGGTGGCGGAGGGCATCAAGCGGCGTCTGAGCGCGGAGCTTTCGGTGGTGGAAAAAGGGGGGGCGTCCGCGGGGAGGAGGGGTTGGAGTTGGCGGGAGTGCTGGGTGGTGGGAGTGCTCCTGGGGGCGATGGGTTTGAGTTTCACCAATTTACGCGGAAAACCCTGGTTGCGTTTTGTTTGGCAAGGACTGCTGATGGCTGGCATGGGGGTGTGGGCGGGGCAGTTTTTGTCCCTGGGTCTGCTCGTGGGATGGGCTCGGCACGGGGTGGATTGGCGGCAAGCGGCGAGCGGGATTTTGCTGGTGGCGGTGGCCCTGCTGGTGCCGTGGGGCACGAGGCGTCAGGTGTATTGCCATCACGTGTGTCCCCATGGAGCGGCTCAGGAGTGGCTGGGCAAACTCTCGCGCTTTTCGGTGCCGGTGCCTCCTGCGTGGCATCGGGTGTTGTCCTGGATTCCCGGAGGCACCCTCTCGGCGATGGCGCTTTTGGGGGTGGCCTTTCCCACGCTCGATTTCGCGCAGTGGGAGCCCTTTGACGCCTGGCTGCTGGCCGGAGTCCTCGGTGGATCCACCTTTCTGGCGGGGATCGGCCTGCTCGCTTCCCTGGCGGTTCCTCAGGCCTATTGCCGGTACGGCTGCCCGACGGGCGCGCTCTTGAAGTTTGTGCGTTCGACCTCCACGCAGGAGCGTTTTGGCGGACGCGACGCGGCGGCTTTTGGCGTGGTGCTCCTTGCTGCGGCCATTTTTTGGGTGAAATCTCCCGGCTCTCCCGCGCGGCGCTCGCCCGGAGGAGAGTCGTCTGAAGTCCAGTCGGCACCGGTCGCGGAGCTTCGAGGCAACGGTTTTGGGACCACTTGGTCTGTGAAGCTCAGGGGACAGACCATGGGACTGGACGCGTTGCGGGAAGCGGTGGCGGGCGAGGTGGAGCGCTTGGAGAGGACGCTTTCGCCGTGGCGGAAGGAATCGGCGACGAGCCAGTTTAACGCGGCGGAGACGACGCTGCCGGTGCAGGTGCCCGAGGAATTGTGCCGGATTGTGAATTTTGCGCAGCGCGTGAGCCGTGCTTCTGCGGGGAATTACGATATCACCGTGGGGCCGCTGGTTTCGCTCTGGGGGTATGGGCCGGAGGGGCCGCGCGAAGGGCTTCCGAGTGCGGAGGAGATTCAGAGAGTGCTGCCGTCGGTGGGCTGGGAGAAACTGCACGTGGGTGCGGGTACTTTGCGGAAAAGCGACCCCCGGATGCAGGTTGTGCTGTCGCTGCTGCAGGGGCATGCGGTGGACCAGGTGGCGCGGCTTTTAAGCGAGCGGGGTTGTACGGAGTACCTCGTGGAGCTGGGGGGCGAATTGTTTGCGCGGGGCAGGTGGACGGTCGCGGTCGAAAATCCGGCGAAGCCCGGGACCAGTGTGCGTGTCCTGGAATTGGCCGATTCTGCGTTGGCGACTTCGGGGTTGTATCGTGCCCGGCGCGTGGCGAATGGACGGGAGGTGTCGCATTTTCTTTCGCCCAAAACGGGGCAACCGGTGGAGTCGGACCGGGAACTGTGTTCGGTGGCGGGGCCCTCCTGTCTGGAAGCCAAGGGGTGGGCCGCTGCGCTCATGGCCACTGGAACGGACGGGTTTTTGGAGCTGATTCGAGCGGAGGGCTTGGATGCGCTGTGGGTGGAACGCGGCGGGGGTATCCTCTGGACGGAGGGCGGCTTGTTTTCAAGGGGACACGCTCCTGAGGCAGGCCGGGGTCCCCTGCGTTGAAGGCTGAGGCCCGGCAATTTTGCGAAGTTCGCGGCTGTGCTGGAGGCTTCTTCGAGGAGGGTGGCAAAAATCTGCTTTGCACTCCCCCGGGAAAGTGGCTCAAGGGGCGGGTATGGCCTTCCCCCCATTTCTGGCGTCTCTGGCCCGCGCTTCCTTGCGGGTTTGGCTTTTTGTTTTTCTGCTTCCGGCACCCCTTTGGGCCGTTTTTGCGCCCGGTGATCTGGTCCGCCTCAAGCGCAATGAGACGCTTTTGTTCATGGGCGAGACCTTTCTTTTTGCCCCCAAGGGACAGGAATTCACGGTCTTCAAACACGAGCCCGGCAAAGACACCGTCTATGTGGCCTTTATTCAAAAAGAGGGGGCGGTCATCGCGGTCACTCTCCCCGAGGCGTCCCTGGAAACGGTGCCTCCCGACGCTTGGACCCTTCTCCAGAAGGCCACTGAGGCGTTCCGTGACCAGCGTTTTGAGGTGTCCCGTCGTCTGATCGCTCAAGCCGCGCAAGACGCGGATTTTAAGGCGCTGGCTGTCGGCGTATCCGCCCGGATGGAGACGGTTTTGGGGGCGGCGAAAGTGGCGCTTCCGGTGGTTCAGGAAGTGCGTTCGGCTCTGGCCTCGTTGGGAAGCAGCGGAGGCGACACTCAAAAACAGGCTTTGAGGGAGCTTCAGGAGAGGCGTCTTTCGGCTTCACAACAACTTTTTTGTGAACACCTTGCCAAAGCCCGTGACACGGCTCTGGAACTCGATCGGCTCGGGTACACCAGTCTCGCGCTTCCTTTCGACGAGGGTCTGGACCGGCTTCACCTGTCGCTTTTCGGAAATCGTTACCCCTCCGATCAGGGGGCCGGTTCGGAAAACGGTCTCGGTGCATCCAAGGCAGACCGAGCCGCTTGGGTGACGCGGGTGAACCGGGCTGCCTTTGCGCTCGTGCGCTGTCGTCAGGCGATCGGGGTGCGCCGAATGCTGGAGGCGTCTTCCTACGTGACCGAGGGGCTTCAGCACGAGCCGGGGCATCCCGGATTAAAAGTGCTACGGGCGAAGGTCGAGGAGGCGCTCAAGGATGCGGATGACCGTTTTGATGCGGCCTATGCGAATCGGCAGGGCCGCCACCTGGGGCAGGGGCTCCTCGCCCTGGAGCGAGGACTGAAAATTTGTGCGGACCATCCCAAGTTGTTGGAGTTGCGCAAAACGCTTTCGGGGGCGCTGGAGGAGGGGGCCTCTCCGGCCGTCAACGAGCAAATGGTCGTGGCGGCCAAAGGCGCGGGCACACGCGACACGCTGGAGCAGGGACGGACGCTCTACATGAACCGGTGCACGGAGTGTCACGATTTGGAGATGCTCGATTCGCGCTCCGCCTCGGGATGGAAGAGCATGGTGCGCAGCATGGCCGGCAAGGCGCGTTTGAAGGACTCGCAGGAGGCCTTGATTGTCGCTTATCTCGCGGCGGCCCGCGAGGCTTTGCCCGCCTCCAAGACGCCCTAGCGCCCGTTCCCAACCACTTGTCGTGAGGGGACGGTGGCGGCCCTGAGGTTTTACACGAAGGCCTCCGCCACAGCGTCGGCGAGCATGCGGCCACGACGCGTCAGGCGCAGCCGCGAACCCGCGCGTTCCATGAGACCGATCTCCTCAAAGTGAGCCGTCTCTTTTTCCCAAGCGGCAAGGAGCGAGGCTTCCAGTCCCTCTTGCATGCGGAGTCCGAAGGCGATTTTTTCGCGGAGCCGCGTGTCGGCTTGGAGCGGTTCGCGGGAAATCACCGGATCTTCCCCGGCGAGAAGCCGGCGCGTGTACTGGGCGGTGTCGCACACATTTTGGAGCCTCCATTCGGGCACGGTGGAAAAGGCGCTGGGACCAAAGCCCAGAAAGGATTTGCCCTCCCAGTAGGCCCGATTGTGGCGGGATTCATGACCCGGACGCGCGTGATTGGAGATCTCGTAGTGGGAGAACCCGGCGGCCCCGAGCCGGTCCATCGTCACCTCAAAAAGGCGGGCGTCGTGTTCCTCGTTTTGGACGAACTGGCCTCCGGTGAGTTTGCGGAAAAAGTCGGTGTCTTCCTCGTAAGTCAGACAATAGGCGGAGATGTGCGAGGGGGCGATGGAGAGGGTGGTCTGGAGATCGGACTCCCATTCCTCCAGGGATTGGCCGGGAACCGAGAACATGAGGTCGATGTTGAGGCCGGGAAAGCCTGCGGCCTTGAGAATCTCGACGGTCCGATGCGCCTGGGATGCGGAATGGGCGCGTCCGAGGGTCTTGAGGGTAGTTTCATTCCAGGACTGGACTCCAAGGCTGATGCGAGTGACGCCGGCGCCGGCGAGAAGGGCGGCCTTTTCGGGACGGATGGTGGCGGGGTTGGCCTCCATGGTGAATTCCTCGAGATTTGTGAGGGGGAAGCGTTTGGAGAGTTCTGTGAGGAGAAACTCGAGTTGGGGGGTGAGCAGGGCGGTCGGTGTGCCGCCCCCGAAGTAGACGGTCTTGGGGCGGATTTCGTAAGAGGCGCTGGCGCGGTCGACCTCGAGCAGGAGGGCATCGAGAAAGGCCTGGTTTTTGTTTTTGCTCCCTTCCTCGACGTAGAAGCAGCAGTAGGGGCAAATTTTGGGGCAGAACGGGATGTGGAAATAAAGGTGCTCGATGAGGTGCATCCGGGATGGGGCTGAGCGTCGATTCAGAAGACGAGGGGGGCCAAACATG
>JBANFR010000148.1:0-8338 GCA_037975925.1 Verrucomicrobiota bacterium | reverse complement strand
AACGGGGCGTTTCCTCACAGACATTCAGGGAAACCAGGGAGATTTACTCACCACCCTGCTCGACTGCGCGGGCATCCCCCTCGACCGTCCCATCGGCATCGCCACCAAGCGCCTCCACCAGATCACCACCGAATCGGCTTAGGATTCTTGCTAATCGGCCATTGGGAAAAACGGCGGGATGATCGGGGGCGCTTTGCACCGTGCTGTCAGCATGCTCCGGGGAAAGAGGGACGAATGCGCATTCTTGTGATTCGAAGTCTCTGTCGACTTTGGTCAGAAAGAGTACGGATCGCAGTCGCTCGCAAGAGGCAGAGCACCCCTCGAACGCGATTCGGGCCCTCTGGGTGGGGCAATATGACAGCCAATGCCCTGCTTGGGATGCAGCCTTTGACTGAGAGGAACCGGCCCTCAGAAAAACGTGGTTTGGCTGCCGCTAACGTTTGGTTGGAAACTTGGGCTCAAGAAAAACGTTTTTGGGCTGATCTCCTCAGAGGGGCATGGCAAAGCTGCCTGCAGATCGACTTCTGCGGCCCACGTTTTGTTCTGCAGACTCCGTTCGCCATAGTTCCCGACTCCTCCCCCACCTGAATCGGCAGCCAGCGCTTCGAAGAAATACACCATCAACTTTTATCCTCCTCGCGTCGCGATACCGGCTGTCGTCCTCCGTTTCAGTCACGGGGCGCAGACCAGTGATTTCAACTTCCACAAGGCTCGCGCCAGTCCTCTTTGAAAAAAGCCACCGAGCGGAAGCTAATTTCAAGATCGGCACCTCCCGCACCCCTCCCACGCCAATTAACTCGGCGCGGGTCCCTCCTCTGACGCACGCGTAATCATCGGCGGAGATCAACCCGTCTCGATCGTGCGCAGTGCTGCGCGTGAGCAGACCCACCAATTTCAATCCGAAAAAGCCCGGAATACAAAAAACCAGCCCCAGAGAACGTTATGCGAATGTTCGAACAAATAAGTCTCCATTTGAAGTCCGCCCATTTCAGGCCGCGTCTCATGTCGCAGGGAACGAGTTCAGATCCCACATCGAATACCCCGGTAGTCCGGAGAATGAGCTTAAAGAGGATGAGAGTGCTACTGCTTGGCATGGTTCTCATCGCGCCAGTGCTCAGAGCAGAAACCAGGGAGCCACTGAAGGCGGGATGTCGCGTTGCCATCATTGGGGACTCAATCACGGAGCAACGGTTATACAGTAATTACATAGAAACCTACCTACTGGCATGTTGCCCCGAGCTGAAAGCTGTCGTGTTCCAGTTTGGATGGAGCGGTGAGACCGCAGCCGGTTTTGAGAAACGCATGGCCAACGACATGGCTTGGTACAAACCAACCCACGCTACGATTTGTTTCGGGATGAATGACGGACGGTACAGCCGGCTTACCCCGGAGTTGGAGATGACGTTTCAGGCAGCGCTTCAGAGGATTTTGGCTACTCTTAAAAAGAACGGGACCTTTGCGGTCGTGGGCGGCCCGGGGGCTGTCGACACCAAATCTTACCGGCCAAGAGGCGACTCCTCGGTCGATGCACGGGTTTACAATGAAACTCTGCGCCGACTCTCGGATGTTTCATCCAGTCTGGCCACTGAATCGGGATTCCAGTTCGCGTACCTCCATCAGACCATGAAAGAGTCGATGGCCCGGGCGAAGCAGGCGCGTGGAATAGATTACTTAGTGTGCGGAGCAGATGGGGTTCATCCATCCCCAAACGGGCATCTCATCATGGCGTACGCCTTCCTCAAGGCCCTGGGCGTGACTGGCGACATCGGGACTATCCGCATGTCGATGCGGGACGGTCGGGCTACGGCAACAAATGGACACAGGATTCTCTCCTCCGCAGCCGGAAGGGTAGAATTAGAAAGCGCACGCTATCCGTATTGCTTCACGGACCTCTTGCGTTACCCGCAATCCCCCACAAACAGAGCGAGCGATCCCTTCGGCGTAGCGACCATCTTGCCGTTCATTCCTTTCAACCAGGAACTCAACCGCCTGGTTTTGCAAGTGGACGGGCTGGCTTGGGAAAAAGCAAAGGTGAGCTGGGGGAATCAATCCAAGATTTTCTCCAAGAAAGAATTGGAGGCTGGCGTCAATCTGGCAGCGGAGTTCATCGATGACAGTCCCTTTGCAGAAGCCTTCAACAGGGTGCAACGCGCCGTCGCAATCAAACAGGAGTTTGAGACGCTCCTAGTCAAAAGCTGGCTAACACGAGTGCCCGCCTTGGAAAAACTGCCCGGCGAAGATGTTTTGGCACGTAAGAGCGTCAGCGCAACGACCACAAGGTTGATGGACACTTGGGAATCCCTGCGCGAAGCGGCCCCCAGCAGAGTCGCTCCCGTCAAACACGCCATTTTGATCGAGGAGGCACGCTAAGATGAATCGAACCCAGCGCAGATATCCTCGGAGAATCGGGGCGATCAACGAGGAGGCCGAACGCCACCCCTCCCAAGGCAAAACGGCAAATACGGAAAAGTGCCGGCCTCGCCCGCAGGATAGCGGCCACGTCGAAACCGGATTTTTCACAATCGAGACGGGAGGGAGGACGCTGAGCACTCGGAAAATGATCTGCAGTCCAGTGGATCCTTTACGCGGGGTTTCATCACGATGCGCCCCTTGGCTGAGCAGTTTAGACCGACTGCTCCTCGGTAAGCCTCGACGATTCCATTCGGAGCCGCCCACTCACCGGAATTCAGACCGAGTTCATGAGATCAGAAAAACCAGCATGAGAGCCTCAGTCAGCGAAAGACCTCAACCTTTAGAAAAATCGGGGAATGAAGCCGTGGTTGATACCGCTAGCGCACGCCCCTCTTCTCACATGCCAATGTGGTGGCGAGGCAGGGTGAGAACCATTTTGGGAACCACAGTGCTTGCATCCCTGGCGCTCTGGGGGCCGTTAGTTTTCGGACAGTCCCGCGGCAGCGAGGGCGCTGCGGTCGATCCCTCGCGCTTGTGGTATGACAAGCCGGCCGGCAACTGGGAGACACAGGGATTGCCCCTCGGCAACGGACGGCTTGGCTGCATGGTCATGGGAGGTGTGGAGCAGGAGCGCATTCAATTCAACGAAAATAGCCTCTGGACAGGGGCTTACGCTGGAAACGAGAAAAGCTTCGGCTCCTATCAGAGTTTCGGAAATCTCTTCATCGACCTTGAGACGAACTCGAAGAGGGCCATTTTTTCCGATTACCGCCGCGAACTCAACCTAGAGGATGCGGAGTTCCAAGCCAGCTTCGTGCGCGAGGGGGTGCGCCATACCCGCAGCGTGTTCGCCAGCCACCCGGCGCAAGTTTTGGTAATGCGCTGGACAACCGACAAACCCGGTTCGGTTTCCGGGTTACTGAGACTGGAGGGGACCCACGGCGAGGCCTGTTCAGTGAAGGGAGACACGATGGGCTTCAGAGGAACGCTCGAAAACGGAATCGAATATGAATCCCGTGCCCGGGTGATCGTTAAGGGGGGAACGGTCGAGGCCGAGCAAGGGAGCGCCCTTCGCCTGCGCCGCTGCGACGAAGTGCTGGTCGTGCTGGCCGCGCGAACCAGCTATGTGATGGACCCCTCGCGCAAGTATCTGGGACATCCGCCAGGACCTCAGGTGGCCAAGGATCTCGAGGACGCGGCGGTGCTCGGCTTCACGGCGCTGCGTTCCCGACACCTGATTCACCACCAATCACTTTTCAAGAGGCTCACACTGAACCTTGGAACTTCAACCCCGGAACGGCGTTCCCTGCCAACAGACGAACGCCTGAAGCTCTACGGGAAAAGCCTAGGCGGCGACCCGGGGTTGGAGGCGCTCCTTTTCCAGTATGGCCGTTACCTGCTGCTGGGCTCATCGCAACGTCCGGGGCTTCCAGCCAACCTGCAGGGGCTTTGGAATCAGAGCAACAAACCCGCGTGGAATTCCGATTACCACACCGACATCAACGTGCAGATGAACTACTGGCTATCTGAGCCCGCAAATCTCGCGGAATGCCATTTGCCCCTCTTCGATCTCATCCTTAGCCAACTCGACCCGTGGCGCCTGGTGGCGCGCTCACATTTCACTGGACGCCGCGCAAAGCCGCAGTTCAAGGACCGTCCAGACAAGGTGCGCGGCTGGCTGGTCGGCGCCGCGCACAATATCACGGGCGGGACGGGCTGGCTCTCGTTCGGGGCGACACCCAACGCCTGGCTCTGTAGGCACTTCTGGGAGCACTACGCCTTCAGCGGCGACAAACAGTACCTGCGTCAGACGGCCTATCCCGTCATGAAAGAGGCCTGTGAACTCTACGAAGACCAGCTACTGTCCACGCCGGATGGGCGACTGATCGCCCCGGTGGGAGTTTCTCCAGAGCAAGGACCAGGAGAGGAGGGCAATACTTACTCCCAAGAGTTGGTTTGGGATCTATTCACAAATTACATCGAGGCGGCCGATGCGCTCGGAGTGGATCGGGTCTTTCGGGACAAAGTCGCCGGCATGCGCGACAAACTGTTCCTTCCCAAGGTCGGCAAATGGGGCCAGTTGCAGGAGTGGATGCACGATTACGATAATCCGGACAACACTCATCGGCACACTTCACAGTTGATCGGAGTCTATCCCGGCCGTCGCATCAACCGTTACAAAACTCCGGAGCTTGCCCAAGCAGCGACTGTGGCCCTGGCCGGGCGCGGTGAACGGGGCGAGGCGGCGAATACCTGGACATGGGCTTGGCGCTGCGCGCTGTGGGCCCGGCTAGGGCAGGCAGAGCACGCACACCGTCAGATTCGCAAGATGATGACCCATAATACCTACACGAACCTGTTTGCCGGCGCTGGCATTCAAATTGATGGCAGTCTTGGGATTCCTGGAGCGATTTGCGAGATGCTGCTCCAATCGCAAGAGGAGCCGATCGAACTGCTGCCCGCAATCCCATCGGCGTGGTCGGAAGGAAGCGTCACGGGTTTGCGCGCCCGGGGCGGCCTCACCGTCAGCGTGCAATGGAAAGACGGGAAAGTGACAGCGTACAAGGTGAGTTCCGCAGAGCCCCGCACCGTCAAGCTGAGAGTCAACGGGGAAACCCGGGAAATCACCTCGCAGAAAGAATAGAGACCTTGAACAGGCACAAAAACGGAAGGAATGCTGCCATGAAAAAGAGTTTAAAGAATTTGGAGAATAGGCGGCTTTTGGCCCGGGGATTTTTACTGGGAATGACGGTTTTCGGCCTCGCCACTGGGAACGAACTTCTCAGGGCCGAGGATCACGCCACTGCATCGAGGGCGATGCGGCTTTGGTATGACAAACCAGCGGAGGAGGGGTTTCAGGACGCGTTGCTGCTGGGCAACGGGCGCATCGGCTGTATGGTGCTCGGGGGCGTGGAGCGAGAGCGCATTCCCTTTAATGAAAACAGCCTCTGGACAGGCGATGAGAGGACGCCAGGGGCTTATGAGCGCTTCGGCGAACTCGTCATCGAGCTCGAGCAAGGCGCAACCAAACGGGGTTTTTCCGACTACCGCCGCGAGTTGTCCATGGACGAAGCCCGATCGCGTGTAACCTTCAAGCGCGACGGCGTGACCCACACCCGCACCGTGTTTGTAAGCCAACCCGAGCAAGTGTTGGTCTTCCACTGGAAAGCTGACCGGCCAGGTGCGATTAGCGGCACTCTGCGACTCAACGGCGCCCACGGCGAAAAGACGCAGATTCAGGGCCGCAAGTTAGGATTTAAGGGTCATCTGGCAAACGGCTTGCAGTATGAGGCAGGCGCCGAAGTAACCTTCAAGGGTGGTGAGATAGGGGTTGAGGCAGGGTCGATCCGGCTGCGCGGCTGTGACGAGTTGGTAGTGGTGGTGGCAGCGCTCACCAACTACGTCATGGACGCGGCTAGAGGTTTCCGGGGCGACACGCCCTCAGAGCGGGTTGCCGAAGATCTCCAGTTCGCATCGGAACTGGGGTTTGACCTCGTCCTGATGCGCCATCTGGCGCACCACCAGTGCTTCTTCCGGCAGGTCCAGCTCGACTTGGGCCGTTCAAGACCAGAGGTGCTTGAGTTGCCCACCGACCGCCGCCTTGCGGCTTATCGCCAAAAGCCTGGCAGCGATCCGCAACTGGAGGCGCTCCTGTTCCAATATGGCCGCTACCTTCTGTTGAGCAGCTCTCATCGCACGGGCCTGCCCGAGAAGTATATCCCCAAAAAAACTTTTGGCTGGTATCCAGGCGCGGCACAGATGCCGAATCTGCCCACACGACCACAGGGTCTTTGGAGCGACGGCTCAGCGGCCTCCGGAGAGAAGGGCTACGGGGTTGATGGTCCCCTGCAAATGGGCAACTGGGCAGCCGAACCGGCCAATGTGGATAAGTCTCAGCTGCCGCTCCTCGATCTTATCCGCAGCCAGCGTGTGCCATGGAACCAGGCCGCACAGGCGGAGCCTCGGTTTAAGCGCCCCTCGGGCCAGGTCCGGGGCTGGGCAGTTCGCACTTCCATCCATCCGATGGGAGTGATGACGGGCGAATGGGCGCCTGCGGCCAACGCGTGGTTATGCCGCCATCTCTGGGAACACTACGCCTTTATCGGGACGGCGCGTGGCAAACAAACCTACATCGAACGCTTTGCTTATCCGATCTTGAAGGAGGTCTGCCAGTTCTGGGAGGACCAACTCGTGACCGGCTCAGATGGCCGTTGGGTTGTGCCCGGCGGGACCGTTGGCGACCAGGAAATGGTCTGGGATCTGTTCAACAACTATGTGGAGATGGCAAGCACGAGCGTGATCAAGCTGGAGACGGCGGAAGTGGGCTATCGCCAAAAAATCGCCGCCTTGCGTGATAAACTAGCCCTGCCCTCACTCAGCCATGTTCGTAATGAACGCGATCTCTTCGGTATTTATCCCGGGCGCAGGATCAGCTTGGAGAAGACGCCGGAACTGGCCACGACGGCGGCAGCGGCCCTCGTCGCTCTGGAGGCGCAGCCCGGCAAAGATCCATTCAAGAGCCTGCCTTGGCGATGCGCCCTGTGGGCTCGACTCGGGCAGGCGCGTAACGCCTACCAGCAGTTCAGCGCGTTCATCAACGAGCATGTCCGCGGAAACCTTGCGGCAGGCCAAAATTCGCTGCGGCTGGATGGCAATTTGGCGATGACCGGCGCCGTCTGTGAGATGCTCTTGCAGTCCCAGACAGGAACGTTGGAGCTGTTGCCCGCGCTGCCGGCCGCGTGGCCAGAGGGAAGTGTCAAGGGGTTGAAAGCCAAGGGGGCGTTCCTCGTGGATATCGCGTGGAAGGCAGGAAAAGTCACCTCCTTCAAAGTAGCCTCCGACTCCGCAGAGAAAGTGCGTGTGAAAGTCAATGGCGAGATCCAAACCATCACGGCTGAGAAGGGAGAAGCGCTTTTAGAGTTCCAGGGCTGGTAGGAAAAATGTGCACCGAATGCAGAGCACCCGCGTTGAGAGCGATGTGAAACGTCAGATCGTTTTCCCAAAATAACGCTCGCAGACGCCGGCGCGATGCCCCAAGCACTCTTGGAATCTGTGATCCGCTCTGTCTTCCTTTGCGAGCGGTGAACAGAAATCGTGCGGGCAAACGGTTGAGAATGCCTCGTCCAAGCAAATCCGAGCCCCCCCTATGAGCGGAGACCGCGCGAAGCCCGATTTCAGCGAAAAACGCGCTGACCAACCCGTGGATCGAGCGGGGTCGCGTTGTCCGTCGCTTCCGCGCCTGAGCAGATGCTCCACCCGCTCCTCGCGCACTGCCTCATGATGAAGGGCATCTCCGGTGTTCCTATCGCCCCGCTCAACGGAGCCCCCCATGCGCTCGAGCTGTCCACCTGGCTCACTGCAACCCTTCCCGACGCAAACCGCCGCAACACCATCCACATCGCGATTTCCGCCGACCAAATCGCGGCCAATTACATCGGCGGCTTCACGGCCCTCCCCTCGCTCGAACTGGCCACAATGCCTCAAACCCATAAGGAAAATCAGGAGGGACTTAATGAGGCATACTACTCCCACTGCAGCTTCCGCTCCCCTACCCAGCCCGTCCCAGCCGAAACCAATCCGCGCAGGGTTCTCCACCGTCTTTTCCAGAGTCAAAACCCCGATTCCCAGGGGGGGAAATCCCCCTCCGTGGGCCGCGATCCCCTCGAGCGCAGCATGCTCGACCTCGTGTTGGGCGGTGCGCGCGACCTTCGCAAGCGACTCAGCTCCAGCGACCAACACAAGTTGGACGAGTATCTCGACGGCGTCCGCTGCGTGGAACGGCGCATCGCGGCGATCGAACACCGCCAAAAAGATGCCGCACTGGAAGCCGCAGGCGTGAGCGTTTCCAAACGGCACACCTCCGACTCCCCACCCATTGCCATCCAAATCCCCAAGGGCGACAAGCGCAGTGACTATATGAAAATCA
>JBANFR010000147.1:0-8405 GCA_037975925.1 Verrucomicrobiota bacterium | reverse complement strand
AAAGCCCTTCGATCACGTCCACGTCGGGCTTCTCCAACTGATCCAAAAACTGCCGCGCATACACCGAAAGACTCTCCACGTAACGCCGCTGCCCCTCGGCATAGAGGGTGTCAAACGCGAGGGAACTCTTGCCGGACCCGCTGGGACCCGTGATCACCACCAGCTTTTCCCGGGGAATCTCCAGAGAGAGATTCTTTAGGTTGTGCTGGCGGGCTCCAAGGATCCGGATGGTTTCGCTGGCCATGCAAGGTGCTCCATTTCTACTTTCGGGAACGAATCATGCTTCAAATCTTTGCTCCAGCATGAAATCCCGATGAACTCGCCCGAAATCAGCATCTCTCGCCTCGCCGTCCAGGAACTCCTCGATGACTTCCGGCAGACCAAGCATGACGTGAATAATGCCCTCGCAGTGGTCATCGCCCTTGCAGAACTGACCGGACGCAACCCCGAACGCTCCGAGCGGCTTGTACAAACGATCCTCGATCGTTGCCCAAAGGTGGTCGAGGAACTTCAGGATTTTCAGGACACCCTGGCGACGCTCCTTGAGCATACCCGCTAGCGTCCCCTTCGCTCCGTGGAATAGCCGCTGAATGCGGCTCCATCTCGATGCCGCGCCCTCTTTCGCGGCTTCCGACGTGCGGGCTCCGCTCGCACCCCTCCCTCGCACCCCTCCCTGCAAGCACGTTCATCCCGGGGGGGGGGAACGCTCCAAAACGCACGGTCACGCCGGCCTGCCCACCTCCAACAAACCGCGCTCAATCGCCAAGGTCGCCGCATGCGCACGGTCCAGCGCTCCCAGTTTGTCAAAGACGCGCACCAACTCCTGCTTGATCAGGCTCTCGCTAAATCCCAGCCGGTCCGCGATCTGTTTGTTGCAGTTGCCCACCGCCAGCAGTTTCAAAATCTCCAGCTCACGCAAGGTCAGCGCCGGGCGACTCCTGCGCAGCTCCGCTTTCCTCAGGAGCCCCTCCGAAATCACTCTCTCCCCCGCAAAAATCGCACGGATCGCCGACAACATCCCGGCACAGTCGGACTCTTTGCTCAAATAACCGCGGACCCCCGCCTCCAGGGCCCGATAAACCGGCTCCTCCCCGTCAAAGGCCGAAAACAACAACACCTTCGCCTCTGGAAACTCCGCCCGAATCCGGGCCACCGCCGTGGGGCCATCCCCGTCGGGCAGCCGGTAGTCCATCGTCACCACATCGGGTCGCAACTCCCGATACAGACTCACCGCTTCCTCCACCGTTCGCGCCTCCCCCACCACCCGCATGTCGTTTTCTTGGTTGATCGGCATGGCCAGACCGATCCGGGCCGTAAAATGGTCGTCCACGATCAGAACCCGAATCGGAGCGGCGGGGGAGGAAGCGGAGGCGGAGTGGGGGGAGGGGTTCATGAACGGGGTTTTAAAAATGTCACAAAAAAGGCGCCGTTTCAGGCGAGCGGAAGGCGGGCGACCACGGTAGTCCCCATCCCCGCACTGGAGCAGATCTCCAATCGTCCGCCCATGCGGACAGCGTGTCCGTCCATCCCGAGCAGCCCGAAATGACCCGAGGGAGCCGCGCCCCGCCGATTGTATTCAAACCCGCATCCATCGTCGTGGACGCTCAAAACCCAGCCTTCCGGAACCCGCCCGAGCGAAAGTTCGATGCCGGATGCTTTGGAGTGTTTGACCGCATTCGCCACCGCCTCGTGAGCGATCCGCAGGAGCGCAGTCTCGATCCTTGCCCCCAAACGGCCAAGATCGGGGGGGAATTGCACCCTCAATGGGATCCCGCCCGCCTCCGCCAAAGGCCGCACCAACTCCGCGATTGCCAGAGGCAGCCCGCCATTTTCCAGACTGATGGACATGAGATCCTGAACCGAGGAACGGCTCTCCACACGGCACCGATGGGCCATGCGTTCGGCCATGTGAAGGGTCTCCATCGCCTTGGATGGTTCATGGAGATGCCGCTTGGTGCTTTCCAGGAGCAGCGTGATGCCCGCCAGCTCCTGAAGCAGGGTATCGTGTAATTCCCGGCCAATCCGCTGGCGCTCCTCCAGGCGAGACTCATTGGCTACCTTCTCGGTAATCAAACGCGTTTGGGCCAGGACACGCCGGCGCAAGGTGAAGTTCCATCCCCCGAGTGCGGCCAGAATCAGGCTCGCACCCCCCAAAGCCCAACCCAGCCGTTCCTTTGTCCACCACGGTGGCGTTTTCAAAATCACCACATCCCCCGCCCCCCGAAGCAGCAGCTCAAACCCCACCGACTTGGTCCGGTGCGTTTCCAAATCACGGGTCCCCAAACGCTGCACACAAATTCCGCTCATCTGCACCTCACTCCCCGGCACCCACCCCGCTAATGCCTCCGCCGCATTCCCCGGGGGCAACACCGCCACCCGCACCATCCCATCCGCCTCAAAATACACGCGCCGCTCCGTGTCTTCCTCCGGCTCGATTTTAAGCAACTTGCCCCGCATTTGAATGAGCTCGCCATCATGGTCTTCTAGCCGCAGCGCGGTTCCCAACGTCGGCCACCCCAACAAATCCACCGGCCGAACGGGATTTGGCACAGGCGGCTCCGCCACCCCGGTCTTTCGAAACACTGCCTCGCGCAACACCGCAAAATGGGGCGTCTTGCTCACAAACCCAGAAGCCTCCACCCGGTCGCCCGGCACCAACGCATCCCCCTGCCGGGTCTCCACCCGAAAATTCCGGTACGCGGCCTGCACGTAAAAAAACTGCCCTGGCCGCGCCAGAGTGACCGTACCCACCAGGCGTTGCCGGTGCAGACTCGGCCCCTCCCAACGGTAAGGCTGCAGCGCAAGAGGCGCGACCTCCGGAGCTTCAAAGGGATCGGCATGCCCGGGCTGAAGCACCTGAACATCCGCAGGAGACCCCGCCCGAATCTGAATTCCCATCAGTTCACCCCGGCTATTGAAGTTGGTAAAACAAACCCCGCGGATTCGCAGCTTGGAGTCCAGCACCCCCGCCGAGCTCAGCGACTCCCCTCCATTTACAAACACCGGAAACACCCCGCTCTCCGTAGCCAACTCCATCTGCGCGACCCCGAACCCGTTCGTCCGAAAACGCTGGGCCACCCCTTCCACCGATACGGACTGGCAATCGTGACGTCCACTCAGCAGCTCCGAAAGCGGGAGCAGCATTGTTTCCGGCAAGGGAGCCGTCCCCGCACGCGAAAACGAAGTCAGCCCAATCATCGGGGCAAACCCTCCGGGTTGGGTGGTCCCATGCACCTCCAAAACATCCCCTTCCCGCAGCGGCGGCAAACCCGGCGATAGTCCGTCGGGCCACCGCACATAAATGCCCGCGCTACCATCGTGCAAAATCAGCCCGTGGATTGGAAACGGCCCGTTGCCCCGCCCCCTGTGGAGCAAAAAGGTGACGCAACCCCGGAGGCGAACCGGCAACTCTCTCGCCGCAACCTCGCGCGGCAGATGCCGGATGACGGCTGCACTCGCCAATGGCCCGGTCTCCTCCTGCCCCAAAACGCCCCCCCCAAGGCACCACAGCAGCCCCAACATACAGTTAAAAAATGGGCGCACGGGGTCACTCTACCGGAAAGCGGCCCCGCGAAGAAATGTCCTTTCGGACAAAGGACAGCCCCATGGCGAAAACGGATAATTCGCGGACAGGAAATCCCCATGCGTCGCTCTCTTCATACCCTCCATGAACTTACCCGCCGGCAACTGATGGCCAAAACCGCCCAGACGCTCTTGGGCGTGGGTCTCTTGCCCCAAGTGTTCCCCACGGAATCCTTCGCAGCGACGCAGTCGCGAACATCCCAGGAAGGGGCCAAAGCGCCGGCAAAAAACGTCATCTACCTCTACATGGCCGGAGGCCAAAGCCACATCGACACGTGGGATCCCAAGCAGGGCGAATCCGCAGGGCCCACCAAGCCCATTCAGACCAGCGCCGATGGCATCCAGATTTCGGAATACTTGCCGCGCACCGCAAAGCACATGCACCTGGGAACCATTATCCGGTCCATGTCCTCCACACAGGGGGCCCACGCTCAGGGCAACTATTACATGCACACCAGCTATGAGGTTCGCCCCACCATCCAGCATCCTTCCCTCGGCGCTTGGCTCAGTCATTTTCAAGGCCCGGGAAATCCCACATTACCCGCTTCCGTCTATGTCGGAGGCGATAGCGGACATCCTGCCGCCGGATTTCTTCCGGCAAAAGACGTTCCGCTTTTTGTAAACAATCCAAACAACGGACTTAAAAATCTCGAATTTCAAAAAGGATTAACTCCTGAAAAACATCTGGAACGCATGAAACTGGCGTTTTCGCTCGATAACGAATTCCACCAGAAATTCAGAACCAGCGGCGTTTCCGCTTATCGCGAAATGTACGAGGCCGCTTATCGAATGATGAAAAGCGCTGATCTTGTCGCCTTCGATCTCAGTCAAGAGCCCGCCGAGATCCGGGCTGCCTATGGAAAGGACATCTTTGGACAGGGCTGTCTCCTCGCCAGACGCCTCGTCGAACATGGAGTCCGCTTTGTGGAGGTCGGCTGTCCCGGGTGGGATACCCACGTCGATAATTTCAATAAAATAGCGGACCCGTGCAGAGCCCTGGATGAGGGACTCTCCGCGCTCCTGGGCGACCTCCAAAGCCGGGGGCTGCTGCGAGACACATTGGTGGTTGTGACGAGCGAATTTGGCAGAACCCCGGCCATCAGCAACACCCAAGGCAGAGGCCACCATCCAGCGGCTTTTTCCTCTGTGCTTTTCGGCGGCGGAGTCCGTGCCGGAAGCGTCCACGGCGCCACTGACCCGACCGGCAGTCAGGTGACTTCCCGAAAAGTGACGATTCCAGACTTCAACGCGACTCTTGCGCACGCCCTTGGTTTGCCACTCCAACAAGTCACCCTCTCCCCCAGCGGACGCCCCTTTACCGTGGCGCACAAAGGAAAACCGGTTACCGAACTTTTTGCCTGAGCACTCCCTCAAATCCAACCAAAGCTATGCGCCGTTTATTATGCCTGGGCATTTCCATCGCTGGGATTGTGTTTGCCCCATGGGGTGCTCCCGCCGCTGTTTCACTCAAACATGCCGCCGCGGAAATTGATGCCATTTTGGATGCTGATCGAAAAGCAGCCGCGATTGTCCGAAACCCGCCCATTAGCGAAGAGGTTTTTGTCCGAAGGGTCTTTCTGGATGTTGCAGGCCGCATCCCGACACCCCACGAAACTCTGACGTATTTACAGTTTCAACACCCCGATAAGCGGGCGATGCTGATTGAAACCCTGATGCAGAGGGAAAGTTATACATCCAACTTTTTTAATTTCTGGGCCGATATCCTGCGATACGTTTCCTGGAGCGTCCACAGCCCGGCAGGGGTCCGTTACGCTTATGGCAAGCATCTCAAGGATGCACTTTCAACCAACAAACCCTATGACCGCTTTGTCAGGGAATTACTCTCCGCCAAGGGTTATCCTTGGGAAAACGGGGCTGTTGGTTACTATGAACGCGATCATGGAATGCCATTCGATAACATGGCTATTACAACACGGATTTTCCTTGGAACCCAAATGGAGTGCGCCCAGTGCCACGACCACCCCTTCGATCGTTGGAAACAAACCGATTTCTACAAAATCGCCGCCTATACCTTTGGTGAAGGCCGGTTTGATCCCCTCTCCAAACAGCCCCATTTGGCAGGAATCATCGGCAGGTTCACCGCCTCCCTCGAATCGCGAGACCCTAGAAGGGTCCTCAAACTACCGAAGACCTTCAAGGAATCCGATGGGAAACCCGGCGATGTGATTCTTCCCACCCCGCTCTTTGGACCACCCGCAGCCGTCAAACCGGGGGAGGATCCGGGAGAAGTTTTTGCGCAGTGGGTCGCCTCCCCCCAAAACCCGCGCTTCACCACAGTCATTGTCAATCGCTTGTGGAAGAAACTCTTTGGAGTCGGGGTGATCCGCGATTTTGACGATCTCCGTGACTCCACCACCCCCATGGTCCCGGCCCTGGAGCACTATCTGGAAAAGCTCATGGTCGCACTCGGCTACGACATGAAGGCCTTCCTGACCGTCCTCCTCAACACTCAGACCTACCAGTCAGCCGCCTCCGCCGTAGACCCCAACCCCGAAGCGATCCATCACTTCCCCGGCCCTCTGCTGCGACGCATGACGGCCGAGCAAATCTGGGACTCCCTCGTAGCGCTCGTCAGCCACGAACCTGAGGCGAAGAACTGGGTCAACGAGGCCGAGGAACGGAAATTTCACATCACCCACCAATTTACCGATCTCCTGCTTGAGTCCGATCACGTGCAACTGCGGGACCTCTACCTCAACGAATTCAAGGTGCCGGAATGGGACGCCCAAGCGGCCAAGGCACAGGGTGAACTCCAAGTGGAACAAGACGCGGTCCGCCGGGGAAGCGGAAGCGCCGAACACCTCGCGAAACTCAAGGAGGCCAATGCCCGGGCGCAGACGCAGGCAGGCGAGGCGTCCATTCTGTTCGCCAAGAGGGCCTTGGAGGAATTCCGCAAAAAACGCGGGTGGACAGAGGACCAGGTGGTGATCGACGGAGAGATGAGGCCCTACGCGCCGGGCCACTCGCACGGAAGTCAGTGGCTCCAGCGGGTGTATCTCCCGGGCTACGGAGACTCCCCCAAAACCCCGGAACAAACCAAGGCGGAATCAGAGGCAAAAAACCGCAGGCTGCTGGAGTATGCCGCACGGATTGGGATCGCCCCCAAGGATCACGCGGGGTTCCTCAAATACTGTGAGAAACTCGAGGCACGCAGCCGGGGTCCCTGGGGAGGACTCATAGAGAGCTGGTACCGAGCCTCGGAGTTGATCAGCCCCACCCCGAGAGGCCATTTCCTGCGCGTCATGGGGCAAAGCGACCGCACTCTCGTCGACAACGGACGCCAGGATCCCGGGATTCCCCAAGCGATGCTGCTCATGAACAGTGATCTGGTTTCCAGCAACGGCCTCATGCACCGGTTTTCGCCCCTCATGATCAGCGTCGGCAAAGAGCAGACCATGGCTGGCAAGATGGACGCCGCGTATCTTGCGCTGTTTTCCCGCAAAGCCACCCCCGCAGAGCACGCCCTCTGGGAGAAGGCGAACGGCCAGGGACTCCGAGACATTCAGGATCTGATCTATGCGCTGCTGAATACCCAGCAGTTCATCTTCATTCAGTAAACACAGTGCCTTCTCCCGCTCCCCGGTAAGGCTCAGCCTGCCGGAAGCGGGAGCCTTTTTTGGGGGGTTGGCCCCCCCTTATTTCCCGATGCAGAAGGTCGCGAAAATTTTTCCGAGCAGCTCCTCGGTGTCCGCCCGGCCGACCACTTCACCCACCGCCTGGAGGCTCCCCCTCAATTCCTCCGCCACAAACTCCGGCGAAAGCCCCTCGCGAAACGCCCCGAGCGCCGCATCCATCTGCGCCAAGGCCCGCCGCAAACAATCCTGATGCCGGGCATTGATCGCGACTAATCCACCGTCGCCAAGCGCCTGCCCCCCACTCAGGCGCCGCTCCATGGCATCCTCCAACTCCCCAAATCCATGGCCCGCCGCACAGGACAAACGAACCGCCTCCACCCCAGTCCAGCTCGGGTCTTCCCCGAGGTCGGTCTTGTTTAAAATCAGGATCACCCTCGAATCCTCCAGAAGCTCCACCCCCTCCCGGGAGACACTTCCGTCCACCACCTGCAACACCACATCGGCCCTCTCCAACTGACGATAGGTCCGGGCAATCCCCGCCTCCTCCACCGGATCTCCCGCCTCGCGCACCCCCGCCGTATCCACCAACCGCACCGGCCATCCTCGCACCATGACCACTTCCTCCAAAGTGTCGCGGGTGGTCCCCGCGCTCGCGCTCACAATGGCGCGCTCAAAACCGAGCAGGCGATTGAGCAAACTGGATTTTCCCACATTGGGGGCTCCAAAAATCACCGTCCTTGCCCCCTCCCGGAGCACCCGTCCCTGAGACGCGGTCGCTAACAACGCTTCGAGCCTCTGACGCACCGCCGCCATTCGGGCCTCCAAAACCGCCCCAGTCTCCGGATCAATGTCTTCCTCGGGAAAATCAATATACGCCTCCACGTGCGCCAACACCTCCAGGAGCTTTTCGCGCACCTCGCCAATCGCCTGCCCCAAGCGCCCCTCCAACTGCTCCCCAGCCGCCCTCAGCGCAAGGTCGCTTTGCGCACCAATGAGATCCATCACCGCCTCGGCCTGCGTCAAATCCAGCTTCCCATTCAAAAAAGCCCGCTGGGTGAACTCCCCCGGCTCCGCCGCCCTCGCACCCGAACGGAGCAGCAACTCCAAAACCCTCCGCGTTAAAAGCCCTCCCCCATGACACGCGATCTCGACGACATCCTCCCCCGTAAAACTGGCAGGCCCGGCAAAATACGTCAGGAGGACCTCGTCCAACTTGTGCGGCCCGTC
>JBANFR010000146.1:0-8443 GCA_037975925.1 Verrucomicrobiota bacterium | reverse complement strand
CGGTTGATCGTGAGTAGCCACACCTACCGTCAGTCGGCGCAGCTGCGCAGCGAGCTTCGGGAGATCGATCCCGCCAACCGCTTGCTCGCCAGCCAGAACCCGCGCCGTTTGGAGGCGGAATCTGTCCGCGACAACGCCTTGGCGATCGCCGGGTTATTGAATCGCGATTTGGGTGGGCCGCCTGCAAAGCCCTATCAACCGGCGGGGTATTATCAGGCGCTCCAATTCCCGGGACGCGATTACGTGGCGAGCACGGACACTCAGCAGTATCGGCGAGGGGTTTACTCGCATTGGCAGCGCACTTTCTTGCACCCGATGCTGGCCAATTTTGACGCCCCGAGCCGGGAGGACTGCATTGCGCTGCGTTCCAATGCGAACACGCCGCAGCAGGCGCTGACTTTGTTAAATGATCCCAGTTTTGTGGAGGCGGCGCGATTCTGGGCCGTGCGCCTACTGCAACAGTCTGAGTTAATGAGTGATGGGGGGCGTTTACAGAGGATGGCCCTGGAGGCGCTCAGCCGTCCTTTCCGGCCGGAGGAGGAGGCCAGTTTGGTGGCGCTTCTCGGAAAGCTCCGGAGCGAGTATGCGGCGCGTCCCGGGGATGCGGATCTTTTGCTGAAGGTCGGCCTTTTTGAGAGTCCCAAGGGGATGGATCGGTTGGAGTTAGCGGCATGGACGAATGTGTGCCGCGTGGTGTTGAACCTTCACGAAACGATTACCCGCTACTAACCTATGGATTACCTTGTTTCATCTCCAGAGGCGCAAACTGGAATCAATCGCCGCAGTTTCCTGTACCGGAGTGCTTGGGGACTGGGCGGGATTGCCCTTGCCGATTTGGTGGGGCACCGCGCGACGGCTGCGAGCGCAGGGCTGTCCTCGGGGGGGGTGATCGGCCAGCCTCACTTTCCGGTCAAAGCGAAGCGAATCATACATTTGTGCATGGCCGGCGGGCCCTCACACGTCGAAAGCTTTGATGCAAAGCCGGAACTGAAAAAATTGGACGGACAGCCCTTTCCGGAGTCGTTTACGAAGGGACAGCAGCTAGCCCAGTTGCAGGGGGCAAAACTGGTGGCGCGGGGGCCCTTTGTGGATTTCGGGAAGCACGGGCAAAGTGGTCAGGAAATTTCGAGCCTGTTCCCGTGGACAGCCAAGATCGCGGACGAGATTTGTATTGTGCGCTCGATGGTGACTGAGCAGATCAATCACGATCCGGCACAGGCTTTTATGAACAGCGGGACGATCCTCAAAGGGCGTCCGAGCATGGGCTCCTGGTTGCTGTACGGGCTCGGGGCTGAGACCCAGAACTTGCCGGGTTTCATCGTGTTGACTTCACAGACAAAGGGAGGCGGAGCTCAGCCGATTTCCTCTCGCCAATGGGCTTCGGGCTTTTTGCCGAGCAAGTATCAGGGCGTACTGCTCCAGTCCCGGGGGGATGCCGTGCACTACGTGGGGAATCCCGATGGGGTTTGCCAAAGCGTCCAGCGGTTGGTGGTGGAGGAGATCGGGCGGATGAATGGAATCGCGGCTTCGGAGCGTGTGGATCCTGAGTTGCAGACGCGGATTGCGCAGTACGAGTTAGCTTTCCGGATGCAGAGTAGCGTCCCGGAGTTGTCTGATTTTTCAAAGGAAACCCAGGCGACCCTGGACCTGTATGGTGTTCAGCAACCCGGGGACGGCTCTTTTGCTTCCAATTGTCTGATGGCTAGGCGTTTGGCTGAACGGGGGGTCCGCTTCATCCAGCTTTATCACCGCGGTTGGGATCACCACGGCGGAATCGAGAAGAGTATGCCGGTGGCTGCCAAGGAGACCGATCAGGCGTGTGCGGCGCTGGTCATGGACCTCAAACAACGCGGGATGCTGGAGGATACTTTGGTGCTCTGGGGTGGCGAATTCGGGCGCACGCCGATGGGGCAGGGCAGCGGCCGTGATCATCACATCAATGCTTTTTCGATCTGGATGGCCGGGGGCGGGATCAAGGGGGGCATCACTTATGGCGCAACTGATGAGCTGGGATATCGTTCCGTGGAGAATGTGGTGACGATGCACGATTTACACGCGACCATGCTGGCTCTGAGCGGCGTCGATCACGAGCGGTTCAGCGTCAAATTTCAGGGACTCGATGCGCGGTTGACGGGGGTCGAAAAAAGCCGGGTGCTCAAGGAGTTGCTCGTGTAGGGAGCCGCCCGACAGGTTGCCTTTCTCGGCTCCGGGGAATCGGGCCTGGGGAGGGAATCCCGGGTTTGCGTGAAAAAGGTTGCAAGGGTGTGGGCGGCTTCTAACTTCAGAGGTCAATTTTTTTATCTGAAATATCATGGCTGACGTAGCAAACCGTTACCCTCAAAATGTCTCTGGTCGTTTCTATGTAGACGACCAATGTATCGACTGTGACCTCTGCCGTGAAACGGCTCCCGCGAACTTCAAGCGCGACGATGACGGGGGACATTCTTACGTTTACAAGCAAGCGGAAACTCCTGAAGAGGAAGCGCTTTGCAAAGAAGCCATGGAGGGTTGCCCAGTCGAGGCGATCGGAAACGACGGGGACTAGGATCCCATGGAGGCGGTGGGGCTTCTCTGAGTATGCTCCGGGCCTTCTCATCCTAAACTTGTTTGGTTCAAACACACCCTCGCCCGGGCCACTGGGTGAGGGTTTTTTTTCAGAGCGATGACTCCCCAACTGAAAGCTCGAATCATTGCGGAGTGGCGCGGGCTTCCCGAGGAGCCCTTCGTGAAGGACACCTCGCGCCCTGTCGCCGAGGCGTTAAATAAACTCATCGGAAAGCTGGGGTTGCGTCAGCGACTGAGGCAGGAGGAGGTTTTTGGGGTCTGGTCGGAGGTCGTGGGGGAGTTTCTGGCAAAGCACGCGGCTCCGGCTCGGCTGAGCGATGGTGTTTTGGTGGTGCACGTGTTGCAGCCCACCGTTCACTTTGAGTTGGAGCGGGTTTGGAAAAGGCCTTTGCTGCAAAAGTTGCAGGATCGGTTCGGGCGTCAGACGATTCGCGAGATCCGATTTCGCCTGGGATAAACCCGGAGGAAAGTCCGGGGGCGGGGCGTCCGCTTCCCGCCGGTCCCCAGGGGCGCGTGGCGTAACGGGGCGGTTGACGGTGGTGCAGAAAATCGGCAGGGAGACGGTGCTGGGCGCGCTTATCCGATGCCGCCTTTCTCCCAAACCCGGTTATGATTGTGTCCTCAGGCCAGAGCGAGAATCCCGCGGGGCTTCAGGTGGAGCGGGCTCCGGGATTTCCCCATTGGACAATCGGCGTTTTTTTATCGGGTTCTACTGAAATCGCCTACGAGCACCGGACCTACGTGCTGGAACAGAGGCAATGTGTGATTACACCCCCGAACAATCCTTATCGGTTGAGTGTCAAAAAGCGGGAGCGAGAGGTGTGGGCGATTTTTGAGCCGAGGCCGGCTTTGGTCTCAGCTCTCTGGAATGCGTCGGAAGAGCGGGGCATCACCTTCGTGACTTTCCGGGATGCCGCGATTTGGCGCTCGGTGGGGGAGGCGCTCAAGGAGTTGGTGCGGTGGTGGGGGGAGCATCCGCCGCAGCTGCTTTTGGCTGAGAATGCGCTCGAGAGGATCCTGCTGTTGGCGCAGTGGACGCGATCTGCGCAGGATCAAGTCATTCTGGACGAAAGAATTGCGCGCGTGACTGCCCATATCGAGGAACATTGCGCCGAGGTTCTGAATGTGGAGGGGATCGCGAGGGTCGCGGCGTTATCACCGTCTCGGCTGGCGCATTTATTCCGGGAAAAAATGGGGCTGACCCCGATGCAGTACATTGAATTTCGTCGGATTGAACGGGCCAAACAGCTCCTGCTCACCACGGATCTTCCGATTAAGGAAATCGCGATGCGTACGGGTTTTCCGAATGCGGATCACTTCAGTGTGCGTTTTCGGAAGAACTCGGGGCAGTCGCCCCGGGCGTTTCGGGAAAAACCGATGCGCAGGTATGCCGAGCTGAACCCTTTGGAGGGGTAGTTTTTGGGGAGCGGCGCGCGTTGTTTTAGTTCAGAGGTTTTGCGGCGACCCCGAACATCCGGTTGGGCCGGAAGTTTTTGGGATCGGGCAGGGCGTCCTCGTAGGGCGGACCCAGGGTGACGGCACCGGGTTTTTCCACGGTTCGCTGCCAGACGGAGTAGGCGATGGGCTGAGGGGCCCTGCCCGGGGCCCAGGAGGACGTCTGGTCGAGGGTGAGGGTTTCTCCCGAGTCGGTGAAGTCTCGCAGGACCCATTGCGGGACCGTGTTTCGTTGGTCGATGAACACAAAGAGCTCGCAGGGTCGCCTCAGTTCGATGGTCAAATTCATCCACCAGTTGTGGCTATCCACCGCAAAGGTCCGCACTTGATCCGCACCGAGCACCCTTGCGGGGATATTGCGCCAGACATCCGAACAGTCGGAAAAAGCGAGCGCCCCTTCGCGGAGTCCCCCGGGGACGATCCGGTAAAAACTGCGCAGCGTGGTCCAGCGTTTGGCTCCCTCGTCGTCGGTCTTGAGGCTGTCACTGACGGCCTGAATGAGGGGCGGTTCGGCGGGGCTCTCCTGGACCGACCAAGTGTGGGAGGCGTTGGATTCGTTCGATTCGGTGATTCCGACGATGCGGGAGGAGCGGCGGTTTTTTTCGACCCGGAGGCCTTCGCCCTGGTTGAGGAGGATGCCCGGAGCGGAGTGTCCTTTTTCGAAAACCTCCACCTGGCCTTTGAAGACAACAACATCGGTTTTGGTGACGCTGGACGCGTCTACGCCGAAGACGGTCCCGAGGTCCACGACCCGAGTTTCGGGGGTATCGATGACGAACCCTTTACCGTGTTCGCCGATGTCGGCGGTGATTTTCCCGGCGAGCAGACGCACCTCCATCGGGTTGAGCAGTTCGAGGTCTGCGGGTCCTTGAATGTTGAGCATGACGCCGGAGGAGAGGCGCAGGGTAAGGGAACCCCGGATCCAAGTGAGGCGTTGCCTTGCGAGCCGCTCGCCCGCATTCCAAGCACCTGCGGTGGATTCAGTGACGCTGGCAAATTCGGTCGCATTGGCGGGGCGCCTCCATTCGAGGGCGGCCATTCCGAGCAGGAAGACGAGGCCGGCGGCTAGTGCGAGAAGGAGGGTGCGTCGGGGAGGATGGGTGGTTCTTGCGGAAGAGCCCTCTGGTAGGGTGAGGATTTTCCTCATCACGGACTCTTGAAAGTCGGCGGAGGAAAGAGGGGCGGGATGGGGGGAGTGAATTTGGAGGGTGTCCCCGAGCGCTAGCCAGCGTGGGGGGGGTGACTGCAGGGTTTGGAGGAGGCCGAGGAAATGGAGTTCTTCGGCGCATTCGGTACGGAAAGCGGGGTCGTCCTGGAGGCGTTGCAACAGGCGGGTCCGCTCCTCCGGGGAGGATTCGGTGTTGCCGCTCCAGAGTTGGAGCAGGAGGAGGAGATCGGGGCTCAAGAGGGGACCTCCTTTTTGAGGCATTCGCGCAGGAGCTGGTTGGCTCGGTAGTGCAACTGGTAAATGGCGGGTACGGTGGTGCCGAGTTCCTCGGCGAGAGAGTCTGGCTTGGAACCTTGGAGGCCGGCGTGGACAACTTTGCGGAGTTTGTCTGGCAGTTTGGATACGCAGTGCAGGAGGCGGCTTACGGGTGCATCGTGCTGTTTTTGGGCAGCCCGTTCGAGCTCTTCGGAGAGGCGTTGGGTGACTTCCTCCTGAAAGCGTTGGACAGCGGATGCTCGTCGTTGGAGGGAGCGGAAATGGGTAAGGAGGCGGTGTCTGGCGATGCCCCGCAGCCAGGCGCCGAAATCGGTTTCGGTGCGGAAAGTGGCGAGGTCACGGAAGGCTGCGATGAGGGTTTCCTGGGCGAGATCATCCACTTCGCTGAGGTTGTAGAGTTGGCTGGCGAGGTAGCTTCGGAGCATCAATTCGTGTTGGCGCACCAGGTGGAGGAACAAATCGCGTTCGCCCGTGAGGATGCGGGCGACGAGTTCAGCCACGGCTGGGGGGGGATCACTGGGGTGGGCCATGTCTCTGCTCAGAATGTGCCGCTCGAGGCTCAAAGCTCACAAAAAAATTGTGACGCTGACCGATTCGACAGCATGCCAAGGGGAGGGGATCCGCCCGGATGGCCGCAAAGCGAGGTGAGCACAAACGTTCCCAGCGCCCTCCCGACGCGAGTCTCCCCTTTTGGGGAATGGCTGAGCACGCGAGTCCCGGATCTCTGAAAGGCTCAGGAGGGACCGGATGGGAGCGGGAGGAGCCTCTTTGGGAAGTAGGGTGGGCAAACCGAAGGGCCGGGAATTACCCAACCAAAAAGCGGGTATCAACTCACCGCTCTTTGCTCCATTGGCTGCCCCCCGTCACATCGCTCTCCTCCGAAGAGAAGAGGAGAGGGCGGCAAGATGTGAGTTCACAAAATCCAGCAATGACACCAATGAGGGCCGAGCATGAGTCGGATCAAAGTGGTCCCAAGGCGCCGCGGCTATTGGATCAAGTCCGGCGGGCGATTCGAGTGCGGCATTACAGCTTGAGAACCGAGCAGGCGTACGTGCACTGGATTCGGGCTTATATTTTGTACCATCAAAAACGGCATCCCAAAGAGATGGGGCCGGAGGAAATCCAGGCTTTTCTGAGCTACCTGGCAGTGGAACGGAGCGTGGCCCCAGCCACCCAGAACCAGGCCCTCAACGCCCTCGTGTTTTTATACCGACACGTGCTCGAGCTGGAGCCCGGACAATTCGACGCGTTTACGCGAGCGAAAACCCGGGAGCGGCTGCCCGTGGTGTTGACCCCGGGAGAGGTGCACCAGGTCCTTCGCGAACTGGCGCCGCCGTGGCGTCTGATGGCCCTGCTGCTGTATGGCTCGGGCTTGCGGGTGATGGAATGTTTGCGCCTTCGGATCAAAGATATCGACTTCGGTTACGGGCAAGTGGTCGTTCGCGGCGGTAAGGGTGCGAAGGACCGGATCACTGTGCTTCCTGGAAACGCGGTGGACTCGTTGAAAAAACAGTTTGCCGCCAACCGGGCTCTGCATGAGGCGGACCGGAGCCGCTCGATCCCCGGCGTTGAATTGCCCGGAGCACTGGATCGAAAATACCCGAGCGCCGGGCGGGAGTGGGGGTGGTTCTGGGTGTTCCCGGCGCCCGGGCTTTCGGCGGACCCGAGATCCGGGGTGGTCCGTAGGCATCACGTTCATCCGACCCTGTTGCAGCGAGCGGTCAGGAGCGCAGCACGGCAGACCTCGATTGCGAAGCCTGTGACGCCGCACACGTTTCGACACTCGTTTGCGACGCATTTACTGGAGCGAGGAACCGACATCCGGACGGTGCAGGAGTTACTCGGACACAAGGAAGTCTCGACGACGATGATTTACACCCATGTGCTGAATCGACCTGGGATCGCGGTGCGCAGTCCGGCCGACACCCTCTGAGTAGGGGCACAGTCTGCAGTAGGCAGCTGGGAACCGTGTATCCGGTTCCCCGGTAGCGAAGGCGTAAAAACGTGAGGGAGTGGAGGTTTGGGGCTGGTTAAGGGCCGGAGGGGGGGAGCCCAGATTCCGGGTCCGGATCGAGTGAGGGGATCGGGGCGCGGTTTTTTTGAAATCGCGGCCCGAGGGGAATCTCGTGTACGGATAACCCGATGAACCGAAAACTACAGCAGCCGCAAAAAACTGCGGCAGCTGTCTAATAGATGTTAGGCCTTCACTCATGAACGATCTCAGTTACCTCAAAGTCGAAGGAGCCCAAAAAGGTCGCAATAAGGCGGTGACCGGACGGTGTGCCTTTTGCCGTCACATAGGCACTCTCCTTCAGTTGGGGGATGACCTGGAGGTCAGGCAGCATTTCTTCGCAGGCTTGCGCTGCTGCCCCAACCCGTCTTGCCGAGCATTGATGTCTGTTCGTTGGAGCATCTACGACGACCTCGAAATATCTCCTCCGCCACTCATACCTTTCGAGACTCAGGGTATCCCAGATTCTGTCCTTCGCTTCTTTCGGGAGGCGGTCGTTTGCCACTCCGTCAAGTGTTACTCTGCTGCCGCCATAATGATTCGGCGGACTCTTGAGCAGATCTGCTCCGACCGTGGCGCAACCGGCTCAAATCTTTTCAAGCGTATCGAGGATCTCGGCTCAAAGATTATCTTGCCTCAAGAGCTCCGTGAAGCGCTCCACGAACTCCGACTCCTCGGCAACGATGCCGCCCACATCGAAGCCGAGACCTATACCAAGATTAGCGAGGAGGAGATTCTGGTAGCGGTCGAGTTTACCAAAGAAATCTTGAAGGCCACTTACCAGTATTCGGAGCTTCTGACACGAATGAGAGGTTTGAAGAAAGATGCAAAACCGAATGCACCAACGGCCTAACCATGCGCTGCAGCGAACGGCTGCGGGCCGTCACGTCGGCTGCTTGCGCAGCCGCCGCGCCTTCCCTGGGCCGTCGCTGAGCTTGGCTCGTTAGGTTTCAATGACACCGACAATT
>JBANFR010000145.1:0-8797 GCA_037975925.1 Verrucomicrobiota bacterium | reverse complement strand
TGCGGGCGGTGCGCCTGCGAACACGATTGTGGCGGGGGGGCTGCAGGCGTGCGACCCGCACGAGCGCGGGTCTGGGCCGCTGCGGGCGGGGGAGTTGATCATTTTGGATGTCTTTCCGAGGGATCCCAAAAGTGGGTATTACGGGGACATGACGCGCACGGTGTTGAAGGGGAGGGCGAGTGATGCGCAGCGTCACCTTTGGGAGACGGTTCGGATGGGGCAGAAGATGGTGATTCGTTCGATGAAGCCCGGAGGATCGGGAAAAGAGCTGCACCAGACCGTGGTGGAGTATTTTGAAATGCAGGGATTTCCGACGGGTCAGCACAAGGGGCGGTGGCGCGGTTTTTTCCACGGAACCGGGCATGGGCTTGGGCTCGAGATTCACGAGGAACCGCGATTTGGGCGCACGGTGTTTGCGCCGGGACAGGTTCTTACCGTGGAGCCTGGGATTTACTGGCCGGGGGTGGGCGGGGCGCGAATCGAGGATGTGGTGACAGTGACCGAGCGCGGGGTGCGCGTGTTGTCGAGTGCGCCGGTCGTTCTGGAGGTGTGAGTCCGCTCAGGGTTCGAGGGTGCAGCTGTGGGCGGCGAATCCGGCGCCGAAGGAGGTGATCCAGAAGCGGCGTGAGCTGTCCGTTTGGAGCGCCTGCTCGAGGGCGAAGAGGACGGAGGGACTGCTCATGTTGCCGCAATGGGAGAGGACGTTTTTGGCCTCGAGAAGGGGGTGTCCTGGCAGGCGTTTTTGGATGGCTTCGAGGACGTCACGGCCGCCGCCGTGGCTGATCAGGGAGCGTTCTTCGAGAGGCTTTTTTTGGGAGAGGGAAAAGACGGCGTCTGCGGCGAGATCCGGGACGTCGCGGTGGAGTTGGTTGCAGAGGTGGCCGTTGCGGTTGACGAGGCGGATTTTTTCGCGGTGTTGGGGAAGATGGAGGGTGTGGAAATGGCCGAAGTGTTTGTCGTCGGCGCGGACCTGTTCGCCGTCGAGCAGGAGGGCGGCAGCACCGTCTCCGAAGAGGCAAAGGCTGATGAGCACGCCCGGGTCGTCATTGAGGTAGAAGGCGGCTGAGCAGATTTCGACGGCGAGGACGGCGGCGCGGTGGGAGGGGTGTGCGGCGAGGTAGGCGCAGGCGGCGCGCAGGGTGGGGAGGGTTGCGCCGCAACCCGCGCCGGTGAGGTCGGCGAGGTAAGTGGTGGGGGGCATGTGGAGTTGCTCTGCGACATGGCTGGAGAGGCCGGGGCAGAGGTTGCCCGTGCAGGTGCACACAAAAAGGGCGTCGACTTCTGCGAGGTCTGCCCTCTGGAGGGCCTTTTGCAGGGCCTGCGCGCCGAGTTGGACGGCTTCCCTTTCAAAGTCCTCGCATTGCTGTTGCGGACCCTTGCGGGCGAGCGTCTGGATTTGCTCTGTGGCGAAGTGGCGGGTGTGGATTCCCGCATTCCCGAGGAGGACTTTCTCCAGCAATTGGCGGGATCGTGGGAGGAGTGTGCGGACGGCTTCGGTATCGCGCAGGGCGTCCCAGCATTCGGGCTGGGTCCAGGATCGAGGCGGGAGGGCGCTGGCGATGCTTCGGAAAAACATAAGGGTTATCGAACCTTTCGGTAGAGTGAATCGAAGGAGACCCAGCCGTTTTGGAGGGCGGCGGCGCAAAGGCGGCGGCCGGCGGGCTGGAGGAGGAGCCACTGAAGGGCGTGGGCCCAGCGCAGGCGTGACCCGAATCGGCGGTGCTGGGCCCAGCGCAGGGCGGCGCACGTTTGTTCCCACGTGGTGGCGCCCCGGCTCCACTCGGGCAACAACTCCGAGGCGTCGAGAGCGCCTAGGAGCGCCATGGACATTCCGTTTCCGGTAAAAGGGGGGATAAGTGCGGCGGCGTCTCCGATCCGGAAGGTTCCGTCCTCTTGGGACTGCCAGCCGAGATGGAAATGGTTGACCCCTTTGAGGGAGGCGTCATCGCAGGGGGTGGCGAGCAGGCGTGAGGCGAGCGAGCTCAGGCCCGCGTCCTGGATCGCCTGGATAAGAACGGGGAGGGAGCCTTTGACCGGGTGGGTGCGTCGGAAGAGGCCGGTGACGTTGACCCGCCCGTCTTCCACTCGGGTAAGGCCGACGTAGGCGTGTTGGCCGAGGTGGACCTCGAGATCGGCGCAAAGGGGGAGCTGTTTAAAGTGAGCCTTCAGGCCGAGCCAAGGGGATGGGCGAGAGGGTCTGCCCGAGGCGAGGACGGTTCCCTCCTCGGCGTGATTGCCCGCGAAGCGGGTTCGTTCCTGGAGCGTTCCTCCGAGCTGCAAAAAGCGGCGGTGTAACTGCTCGTCGAGGTGGTGGCGGCTCAGTCCGTAGGCGGGCTCGGGCAGGGTGGCGTTCCAGAGAGGGCGCGCGCCATCGAACCAAGCGGTGGAGCGATGCCGGGCGGCGGGCTCGAGGAGATCTTGGATACCGAGGCCGGCGAGTTCGTGTTCGCGGATGCCGGAGAGGAATTCTCCGCAAACCCGGTGGCGTGGGTAGGAACCGGCCTCGAGGATGTGCACGGGGAGCTCCCTTCTTCGCAGGGCGATCCCCAGCGCGAGTCCTGCGAGTCCTCCCCCGACGATGGTGACCGGCTTCAGCGCCATGCCCTCAAGCGGTATGCGCCCAGTGCGCTTTGAGTCACCTTCCAATTCCAGCCTTCACCGCAGAGCAGTTGCGGAAGTTCCTGGTCTCTGAATCCGGCGTGGATGCTGGCAAGCATGTCGTGCCGGGTGACATGACCGAGGTTTGCGAGGAGTGAAAGCGCCTTTCCTTGAAAGAGATGACGCCGGCGCCGAACGGGTTCGCATGCGAGCAGGAGGCGACAGTTTTTGGGAATCAGGCGGGCCAGATTGCGCAGTGAATGATCCTCAAAATGGTGGAGGAAAAGATTGGCAAGCAGCACGTCGGCATCGGGGAGCGAGGGGGTGGCGAACACATCCTGCTGAATCCATCGGGCATGGACGGGCCAAGAGGCGGGGCGTGGTGCGAGGTCCAGAGCGGTCCAGTCGGTTGGCGAAGCGGCGCCGAATCGCCAGACGTCTTGGGCAAGGGATCCGTCTCCTGCGCCGAGTTCGAGAATGCGCATGGGGGGCGGTGAGTGCTGGCGCAGGGAGTGGCTGATCCAGTGGGCGTTGCCCATCAGGTGGTTGATGAGGCGGAGTTCGCGGCGGCTCTGGAGGGCGTCGGGGGCATCGGGCGGAAGATGATCGAGAAGCTCCGGAACGAGGCGGCGAGGCAGTGGCATGGATGGGGCAGGGTGAGGGGAGGGCGGGCTGGTCACAATGCCGGATGTGGCCCGTGGGGTGATGGGGGAGCGGTTGGGATCGCATTTTTGTGCGATGGAGGTTTGGGAGAGAAAGCTTTTGGGGGTGTTCCAGTTTTGGGACCTTTCTGTTTTATGCGTTCCCCGACTTCCTCCCGATTGGCGTGTGTCTTGAGTATGTGTGCGGCGGCCTTGGCCGGGCCTTTGTCTCCGGTTGTGCCTGCGGCGCGAGCGGTGAGTTACGATGCGAACGTGCTGCCGAAGGGGCACGAGTACTTTCAGCTGCGCGATGGAGTCAACAATGCGCGGGTGAAGTTTGAGAAAGAGAAGACGGGACGTGTCGCGTTTTTGGGCGGATCCATCACGGCGGCTCCGGGATGGAGGGAACCGGTGATGCGGTATTTGGAGAAGCGTTTTCCGGAGACGCGTTTTGAGTTTATCGGGGCGGGGATTGGTTCGCTCGGATCGGTGCCGCATGCGTTTCGTCTCGAGCAGGATGTGCTTTCGCGGGGGCCCGTGGATTTGTTGTTTGTGGAGGCGGCGGTGAATGACGCCTCGAATCATCCCCAGCTACCCAAGCAGATGTTGCGTGGGATGGAGGGGGTGGTGCGTCATGCGCGATTGGCCAATCCGAAGACTGACATTGTGCAGATGCATTTTGTGATGCCGGAGCACATGCAGGACTACAATGCGGGGCGTGTGCCGGAGGTGATTCGTCTGCACGAACAGGTGGCTGTGGCGTACGGAAACCCCTCGCTGGACCTGGCGCTGGAGGTGACCGAGCGGATCAACGCCGGGGAGTTTACGTGGGCAGAGGACTTTAAGGGGCTGCACCCGTCGAGGTTTGGGAACGATTTGTATGCGAACAGCATCGCCCGAATGCTGGAGGCGGCTTGGCGTTTGCCGGAGAAGCCGGTTCAGGATCATGCGGTGCCGGAGAAGCCGCTGGATCCTCAGAGTTATTTCCGGGGGCGTTTTGGCAAACTGGAGGAGGTGAAGCTGGTGCGTGGATTTGAGAAGATGTCACCTTGGAAGCCTGCGGTGGCGGCGAAAACGCATGGGCTTCTTTCGAAGGACTCATCTGCGTTGGTAGCGCTGGAGCCGGAATCGGAAATGGAGTTGAGTTTTGAGGGGACCGGAGCGGGATTGCTCATCGGAGCGGGACCGGACACGGGGATTTTGGAGGTGTCGTGTGATGGGGGTCCTGCGAAGAAGATCGAGACCTTCACGCGCTGGAGCAAGGGGTTGTACCTCGCGTGGGCTGTGATGTTGGAGGACGAGCTTCCTGCCGGGAAACACGTGATCCGGGTGAAGGTTTCTAAGGAACATCATGCCGAGAGTCAGGGGACGGGGCTTTACGTGTTTCGGATTTTGTTGAACTGAAGCGGAGCTGCCATCCCCTCGGGATGGGGGCTTTCGGGACGAAAGACCGGTGGTCGTGCATGGCGCGACGCACCGGCTCATGGTCTCCAATCCCCGGGATGGACGGGATGGACGGGATGGGCCTGGGGGTGGGGTGCGTGAGAAGTTGGCGTGAGGGGAGGAGGGGGAGGCGTTTCTCGCCTTTTGGAGCGTTCGCGCCTAGAGGTGTAAACGCATGAAGCCCTTTCAAACTCTCGCGCAGGTTCGTTCCCCGGATGGATCCCTCATCACGTTGCACGAACACGACGGGGAGCATTACATCAAACACAATGGCAGGCAGTTGATGAGCACGATCGCGACAGTGTCGGAGTTGCGACTGGCTGAACTCGGGTGCCGTCATTTGGGAAGGGTCGCGGCGCCGCGGGTGCTGATTGGAGGTTTGGGGTTAGGATTTACGCTGAAGCGGGTGTTGGAAATGGTCGGGAAAAAGGCGGTGGTGCACGTTTCGGAACTGTTGCCCGAAGTGGTGCAGTGGAATCGCGATTTTCTGGGAAAGGTGAACGGCGAATTGCTCAAGGATTCTCGGGTGGAAGTGCTTGTTCAGGATGTCTTCCAGGTGCTGCGCGGGGTTTCGGGGGAGGCTCGATACGATGCAATTCTTTTGGACGTGGATCACACTCCGGCCTCGTGGGTGCAGGTCAAAAATGCGCGCCTTTACGAGCGATCGGGTTTCCGGGCCGTGGCCCGGGCTTTGGCCCCCAACGGGTTGGTAGCCTACTGGTCGGCGGGTGAGGAACCGCTGTTTGTCCAGCGCCTGAGCCAGGCGGGATTTCAGGTGCAAACCCATGAAGCCAAGGCGCATCCCACCGCAAAGCGTGCGGTGCACAGGATTTATGTGGGAAGCCTTCTTCCCGAGCCAGAACGCGACGCCGAGGCGGAGCCCGCCCCCAAACCGCGCCCCGCACCGGCGTCCAGACGCCCTGCCGCTGCTCCTCAACGCGCCAGCGGCCGCAGACCGGAACGGGCCAAGGCCAAACGCCACCCATTCAAGTCGCCTGCGCAAATCGCTGGCTTGGAGCGCAAAGAAATGCTCCGGCGCGAGTCCCGGCCTTCCTCCAAGAAATAGCGGAGCGTTTCCAGGAGAAGGACGGCCTGCTCTTCCAGGGGGGGCTCGAGTCCCTCCGGGAAGCTAAAGCCCAAAATGGACGCTCCCGTTTCAGCGTAATCCAGCAACTCCTCGGCCCACTGCATCACGACGGGAATCGGATCGCCTCCCGTTTTTTGTTCCACCAAGCCGAGGAGGGCGTCCCGGGTCGGCACATTCAAAAGCAGGGCCAGGAAAAAGCGGTGGTCGACGTCTTCAATTTGTCTGCGCAAGGCGACGAGGGCGTCGCGCCGCACAATTTCTTCGAGCGTGGCGGGAACCCCGGCCGCGAGTCGCCCGTGTTTTTGGGTAAAGACATCGAGGGCATCCTGCCAGGCTTCCTGGTGATGGAGGGCGGCTTTCCCATTCTGGAGGATGAAAAAGCCGCGCTCAAAATCCAGTTTGGCGAGCATCTCGCAGACGAGGGATGCGTATGAAGGTTCCTGGAGAGATTCGAGCACGTCGAGGAGCTCCTTGCGCCGTTGGGTGAGCGAATCACTCAGCAAAGGGTCGAGGGCGACATGAGGAGGCAGGTAGGTGAACTGGGGGCCTGACCCCGGATCGGTGTGGGTGCGCAGGACCACGGTGATCGAGGGCGTTTCCAGATGAAACAAGGCGTGAATGAAGCCGGGCCCTGAGAGGATGCGCTCGGTGTGACCGGTTTCGAGCAGCGCAGTGCTCGTCAGGGACAAATCGCCGAGGTGCAGGTGCGCTGAAACTGGGTGCCGGTTGTGGAAGGCAAATTGGGAGTGGATGCTCGAGCCCTGCATCACGTGGAAGGCTCCTGAGAACGTGTGCTGGTGGATGTCGGTGGTCCCGTCCATCCAGAAGAGGATCTGAATGTAAAAACGCGGGTGATCGTAAACGATCAGCTCGGGCTGTCCGAAGCCCGACTGGCTTTGGGCAGGGAAACGGTCCTCGAGGAGAAATTCACGGATGAGTTCGGAGGCGTCGACGTGGTCGGCGGGGGGATTTTCCTTGAGGGCATGGAAGGCGATTTCGGGGAAAAGGGTTGGGGAAAAATTGGCGGCGTTCCAGCGCTCCAGGACCCTCTGGCCGAGTTCGCGAAAAAAAGATTCCATGCTCAGCACTCTCGGCAAGGGCAACGAGAGCGGCAAGAGGCATCCCAAGATGCCGTTGGGTTCCCTCTTTGGACACGTTTCCTCCAGGAAACGGGAGCGAAAGTGAATGCCCCGGGTTATCCCGTCCCCAAAGCGGCCTTGAGGCTGCGGGTATCGGGAAAGCCGCAGCGGCGGGCGAGTTCGGAGGGGCGGGTGGCGGGAAAAGTCTCCAGATGCAGTTTGGCGGCCAGAACCCGCCTGCGCACGATGTAGGCGTGGGGACTGCAGTTGAGGTGTTTGAGGAAAAGCGACTCAAGCCAGCGCCGTGAAACCGCGACCTGTCGGGCCACTTCTTCCACCCCAAAAGAGCGCCCGAGGTGCGCTTCGATGTAATCCATCGCCGCCAGCAAACGCGGTTCCTCCACTCCAAACATGGCCGAACTCTGGCGCGCCGACACCCGCAGCGGTGGGATCTCCGTCATTCCCTGCGGGACGCGCCCCTCCAGAATCCAGCGGGCGATTCCCTCCGCCGCCGCCAACCCGATCCGGTACCCGTCCTGCGGCACACTCGAAAGCGTGGGAACCGATCCCGTACAGGCAACGGGATCATCGTTCACGCCAATCACGGCCATTTGTCCGGGAACTGAGATTCCCATGCGGCGGGCGGCTCCGAGGAGCAATTGCGCCCGATAGTCGTGCACGGCCATGACTCCGACCCGGCCCTGGAGCGAGCTCAGCCAGCGCTCCAGCGATTCCCGATCCCAATCCCACGGTCGCACGGTATCTACAAAGCTGTGGGTAAGATGCACGCGCACCTCGCCCCCTGCCGCTTCCACGCGTTCCCGAAATCCCTGAAGTCGATCCTCCGAGTACACCACCTGTTCAAGACCGTAGAAGGCGCACTTCCGAAATCCGCGTTCGAGCAAATGCTCCGCCGCCAGTCGACCGATGGCCCGGTTATCGCTCACCACCCCCGGAAGCGCTCCCGGTCCCAGTCGAGCCGAGAGGTTGATCACCGGAACCCGAAGCCGGCGGGCGGCTTCCATCTGCGATTCGGTTTCAACCATCGCCAGGACGCCGTCCCCCTCCCAATTTTCAAGGCTTTCCAAAGTAACGGCGGCGCCGTCCGGGTTGAGCGCGATTTGCCAGCCGCCGGACTGTTCAGCGAATTGGAGGATTCCGCGGGTAATCCGTTCGAGGTGGGGTTGAGCCGTTTGAAAGGCGAGCGCGATGCGGAGGACTCTCCGGGTGGAAAGGGGGGAAGCAGACACAGAGAGCAGGTTCGCAAAATGCGGTGCATTTGCGCAATACGCGCGTTGAGCGAATCGGGCGGCGCCGGGATCCTGAACGCTCCTCGCTTCCCCATGAAAAGCTCCTATGCCGCTCTGGCCTTTTGGGTCCTCCTCGCATCGCGCTCCTATGCCGCCCCGGCGGGTGCCGTGCAGTTTGGTCGGGAGATCCTGCCCATTCTTTCGGACCGCTGTTTTCACTGTCACGGCCCGGACGACAAGAGCCGGAAGGCGGATTTGCGTTTGGATTCTCTGGAGGAGGCGATGCGGGATTTGGGGGGGTACCGAGCGGTGGAGCCTGGGAAACCGGAGAAGAGCGCGCTGTTGAGCCGGATGTTGTCCACGGAGGCGGACGAGGTGATGCCACCGCCCAAGACGCACAAGCCGATGAAGCCGGAGGAGGTGGAAGTGTTTCGGCGTTGGATTGCGCAGGGGGCGAAGTACGAGCGGCACTGGGCGTTTGTACCGCCCGAGCGGCCTGTGGTGCCGGTCCTGGAGGGGGACTGGGCGGGCTGGGTGAAAAATCCGATTGATGCGTTTGTGGCGCAAAAACTCGTCCGCGAGGGGTTAAAGCCAGCGCCGGAGGCGCCGGTGCACACGCTGGCGCGGCGGGCCGCCCTCGATTTGACGGGATTACCCCCAACCCCGGCGCGCGTGGCGGCGCTGAGCACGGCTTTGTCG
>JBANFR010000144.1:0-8840 GCA_037975925.1 Verrucomicrobiota bacterium | reverse complement strand
CCACCAATGAGAGGGGGCCTGCGACGTGCGGGGGGCGGGCGAAATCGGTGAAATGGACTGAAATTTTGAGAAAAACCCTTGTCTTCACTCCGTGGGTGCGGCACCATCCCGCCCCCTTTGTAACCAAGGACTGCTTATGTCTTACGCGATTTTTAAAACCGGTGGAAAACAATACCGGGTGTCTCAAGGCGACCTCATTGATGTGGAGAAGTTAGACCACGCAGAGGGTGCCACTGCCACTTTTTCAGATGTGGTGTTGTTGTGCGACAATGGGAGTGTGAAGGCAGGTGCTGAAGCTGCGTCTGCCTCGGTGGTTGCTGAGGTGGTTTCTCAGTTCAAGGGGGAGAAAGTTCTGGCGTACAAGTACAAGCGCCGCAAGGGCTACCACAGGACCGTGGGACACCGCCGGCGTCTCACTCGGCTTAAAATCACTGGGATCAACGCTTAACCAATTTTTTTATGGCTCATAAGAAAGGTCAGGGATCAGTCAAAAACGGCCGTGACAGTGTAAGCAAGCGGCTCGGTGTGAAGAAGTTTGGCAGCCAGTCTGTGGTTGCTGGAAACATCATCATTCGTCAGCGCGGTACCAAGTTTTTGCCCGGAAAAGGCGTGGGCCTCGGGAAAGACTACACGATATTTGCTTTGGTTGACGGCTTGGTGCGATTCGACCGTGAGGGCCGTCGTGTGAATGTGGATGCAGTTCCCGCTGCGAACTAGTTCGGAGCCAAGTCTCATTTTTTCCGGTTCATTCCGTGCGACCCGCCTCTTCCAATGGGCGGGTCGCTTTTTTTCGTTCACGAAAATCAGCATTATCGGCGATCCGGGTCCTCGGCGCCTTTCGAGCGTGTTTTGTTACTCGTCGAGGTCCTCTGAAGCTCCCTTCTTGGCCGTGAGCCCCCGCAGTTTGCCCTCGATGAAGGAATCAATGTCCCCGTCCATAACGCCCTGAATATCGCTTGTTTGGACTCCTGTGCGGAGGTCCTTGATCATCTGGTAGGGTTGGAAAACGTAGGAACGGATTTGTGAGCCAAAAGCGACTTCCGCCTTTTCTCCATACTGGCGTTCCAGTTCCGCCTTTTGTTTGTCGAGTTCCAGTTGTTGGAGCTTTGCCGAGAGCATGCGCATCGCCAGATTCCGGTTCTGAGCTTGGGAGCGCTCGCTTTGGCAGGCTGCAATTAATCCGCTGGGTTTGTGGCGGATTCGAACGGCGGTTTCGACCTTATTGACGTTTTGTCCGCCTTTGCCACCTGCCCGATACGTGTCCACTTCGATGTCTGCCTCATTGATTTCGATGGGGGCGCTCTCTGGCAGATCGGGAACCACGTCCACGCCGGCAAAGGAAGTGTGGCGGCGTTTGTTCGAGTCGAAGGGGGAGATGCGGACGAGCCGATGGACGCCGCGTTCTGTTGCGAGGTAGCCGAAGGCAAATTCGCCGGTGACCCTGAGGGTGGCGGATTTGATGCCTACCTCGTCGCCGGGTTGAATATCGACGATGGAAGTTTGGAAGCCTCGCCGTTCACACCAGCGTTGGTACATGCGCAAAAGCATGTCCGCCCAGTCGCATGCCTCCGTGCCTCCGGCTCCCGATTGGACGGATAGGAAGGCGGGGCAACGGTCGTTGGGGCCCGAGAGGAGCATCTTGAGTTCGAATTCCTCGAGGGAGCGAGTGAAGAGATGGAGCTCTTTCTCGACTTCGGTAGCAGCCTGAGCTGCATCTGCTTCCGCCGAGGCCAACTCCGCGAGTGCTTCCAGGTCGTCCATTTGGCGTTCGAGGGAGCGTAGCGGATTAATTTTCGCCCGAAGCGCCGAGACCTCCTCCATCTGCTGTTGTGCCCGTTCTTTGTGGTTCCAAAAATCGGGTGCGCTCATGGCCTCTTCGATGGAGGCGAGGCGCAATTGAAGTGCGGGCAGGTCAAAGATACCTCCGCAGCTCGCTGACGCGGGCCCGGAGGGGAGAAAGGTCGAGTTGTTGGAGGTCGAGTGCCATGGAAAGAGAGGAATACGAGAAGTGGGGGGTAACCCTGAGTGAGGGAGAGCCGGTAAGTGATCGGCCTGGGGGGGCGTCCGGCTAGCGCTTCGGAGGATCGAAGCGGAAGAGCGTTTCTCCGTCCTGCATGAGATCTAGCCTGTCTCTAGCGATGAGGCTGAGGTATTCGGGGCTGGTGCGGAGGAGGCGCTCTTGGCGTTCGTGTTGTGCCAAGGTCGCGCGGAGGCGGGCGGCCTTGGCCTCCATGTCCTGGATGTGAGCCAGGATCTCGTTCTTGCGAGACGTTTCGGGGAGGTAACGAAGTGCCAGCGTTCCGAGCACCAAGAGAACGATCATCGAGACCACTGCCCGGTTGAGGGATACCCAAACCGGGCAGGGTGCTGGTTGTTGGTGCTCGAGAAAGCGATCGCTCACTAGACGAACATCTTACCGCCGTAAACGGCGTTGTCACCCAATTGTTCCTCGATGCGAAGCAGTTGGTTGTATTTCGCGACGCGGTCGGTCCGGCAGAGGGATCCCGTTTTGATCTGGCCCGCGTTCGTGGCCACGGCGATGTCTGCGATGGTCGTGTCTTCGGTCTCCCCCGAGCGGTGCGAAATTACCGCCGTGTAGCGATTTTCCTTCGCGAGTTCGATGGCGTCCAGTGTTTCGGTCAGCGTGCCGATTTGGTTGACCTTGACGAGGATCGAGTTGGCGACACCGCGTTCGATGCCCTTTCTCAGGAAGCTGACGTTGGTGACGAAAAGGTCGTCGCCTACCAGCTGGGTGTTGTGACCCATTGCGTTGGTGAGGGCTTTCCAGCCGTCCCAGTCGTTTTCGGCGCAACCGTCTTCAATGGAGACGATGGGGTATTTTTTTTGAAGTTCTTGATAATAGGCGACCAGTTCGGCGGCGGAGCGACGGGAGCCATCGCTCTTTTTGAAGACGTATTGGCCGGATGCGGCGTCGAAGAACTCGGAGGAAGCCACGTCGAGTGCGACAAAAATCTCCTCGCCGAACTGGTATCCGGCCTTCTTGACGGCTTCCGCGATGGTTTCGAGAGCGTCGTCGGCGCTTTTCAGATTTGGAGCAAAGCCTCCTTCATCCCCGATGGCGGTGGAGAGGCCGCGGCCTTTGAGCACGGATTTGAGCGCATGGAAGACTTCGGTGCCCGCGCGAAGGGCATCGGAGAAGCGCTCAAACTTTTTCGGGACGATCATGAACTCCTGGAAGTCAATCGGGGCGTCGGAGTGGGCTCCGCCGTTGAGGATGTTCATCATCGGAACGGGCAGGACTTTGGCATTCGGGCCGCCGATGTATTTGAAGAGGGGTTGTTCGAGCTGGTTGGCTGCAGCGTGGGCCGTTGCGAGGGAGACGGCCAGCAGAGCGTTGGCGCCGAGGTTTCCTTTGTTGGGGGTTCCATCGAGGGCGAGCAGCGCCTTGTCGATCGCGACCTGATCGAGGGCGTCGTACCCTTCGAGTTCGAGTGCGATGGTGTCTTCGATATTTTCAACGGCCTTGAGGACGCCCTTGCCTAGGTATTGGGTTTTGTCTCCGTCACGCAGTTCAACGGCTTCATGTTCGCCGGTGCTGGCCCCGCTGGGCACGGCGGCGCGGCCGATGGCTCCGCCGGCGAGTTCGACGTCGACTTCCACGGTGGGATTGCCCCTGGAGTCGAGGATTTGCCGGGCGAGAATGTTTTCAATGGCTGTGAGCGACATAATTTGGAAGTGAGATGGAGCCGCGAAAGTGAGCGACAGAGAGGATTTGAGGCAATGTTAAAGCGGCTGTTTCTTGGTCCATGCGGTGATGGAAAGGACTTCGACCGGTCTTTCGCCCTGTTCGGTGGGGAGGTGTACTTTGGCTCCCACTTTTTTACCGAGGAGTGCCTGGGCGATGGCCGCCTTGTATGAGATGATGTGCTGTTCGGGGTCTGTGTCCCATGCTCCGAGGATGTGATAGGTGTGTTCCTGCTGGTCTTCCAGGCCGCGCAGAGTCACCGAGGTGCCGATGGAGACGATGGAGGTGTCCGCATTGGCGAAGTCCGTTCCTCTTGCCAGGGCCAGATCGCGCTCCATCTCGGCTTTGCGGCGCATGAGGACGGCCTGCATGTCTTTGGCGGCTTTGTATTCGAAGTTTTCTCGCAAATCTCCGTGTTCCCGAGCGACGGAGATTTCCTTCGTGTTTTCGGGGATTTTTTTGGAGACCACATCTTCGTACTCGGCCTGCCTCCTTTGGAGGCTTTCCCATGACACGATCAGCGACTCCTGGCGCTCTTCCTTTTCGCCGGAGATGAGGGCTTCCAGTTCCGGGTAAGAGCGCACGAATCGGCCGAGCAGAGAACGTTTGTTGAGGTCCTCGAATACGGGAGTCAGCAGCAGTTTCCGCATCACTTCGCGTAGTTCCTCCTGCTCGGAATCTGCGATGAGATCTGGGAGCAGACTTTGGTCGTTCATCAGCAGGTCATGCAGCTTCCTGTCGCGGTTTTCGTTGAACTGGTCGCGTTCCAGGGCCGAGAGGATGGCGCTCATCACCCGTGGCTGAATGAGGTTTCCAAACTCTCCTGAGCGCTCCTTTTTGTCACACAACCAGGTCAGTGCGGCGGAGCTGATGGAATGGTCGCGGATGGAACGGTCCAGCGCGGCGCGGAGTTCGTCGGATTTCCGGTGCTCCTGCAAGAGGCGGACGGCCTCGGAAACCAGGCGGGTTGTTCCCCGGGCGACGAGGGAAAGGGCTTTTGATGTCCAGTCTTCGGCAAAGGCGCTGGGGAAGGCGGCGAGCACGCGCTTCAGTTTTGCTGCGGGAATTTGCTCGAGCAGGGTGTTTAGCGCCCTTTGTTCCTCGGTGAGTATGGCGGCGATCGAAGGCGCTGATTCTGAGAGTGTTAGGACTTTTGAGCGCTCGACGATTTCGTCCCGGAGCACGAGGAGGGTGAGTGCTTCTGAGGTCGCGAGTTTTGCATTTTTGCGCGCTGAATCCTCTGTGGCCGCGATGATCGGCTGGAGCTGGGAGGCGTGGTCCTGGAATTCTTCGAGGTCGCGGAGGATGCGTTCCAAGGCGGAGATTTGGTCTTTGAGTTGGCGCGCTTCGGAGAAGGAAACGAGGTGCTCATCGGTGCGCGAGACCGCCTCGGCCCGGAAGACGAGGGGGGCGGTTTTTTTGCTGGGGAGGGAGAAGTGTCCGTCTTTTTTGAGGATCTTTTTGGCCGTTTCCCACCACCTTTTGAATTCCGGCTCCTTGAAGACGGCGGGGACGAGCACTTGGGTCAGTTGATCCTGGGTCATCCGGTTGCCGTAACAGGTGAGCACATGGCCGACGAAGGCGGCGGGATCCCCCTGTGCGCGGGCGCGCACGCTGGCGACATCGGCGGCGATTTGGGCAAGGATGTGGTCTGGCGCGACTGGAGTGAGCGATTCTGCGGCGTAAGTGAGCTGCATCGCGTGGCCCTTTTTGGTGCTGAAGTCGATTTGAACCTGGTTCAGCGCAAAATCGATCCCTGCAATGCGTCCGAATCCCCAGCTTTTGTGTACCACGCAAGTTCCTGCGGAGAGTTTGTCGAGTGCGGCTCCGTGGGAGGCAGAGATTTTGCCGGCTTCTACGGCTTTCAGGGTCTCGGAATTCATAGAATCTTGGAGGATAAGGCGGGTTTGTGGGCGGGGAAAGGGGGGAATAGCTTGATTGCAGATCTTCCTCTCAAACGACGTGTTGTGTTTCTTAAATAGTTGAGATCAAAAGTATTGGTCGGAGTGTGCTTTCAGCTGGCGCCTTTCTCCCGGGTTGAGTTTGCCCGTGAAAAAGGGACGGGATCCTTCAAACTGGGGCGTCTATGGGAGTTTTCAGCACCCAGCCAAATCGCGATATGCCGCTTCAGGAGCCGGTGGTGGAACTGGGGGTTCGTGGCATGCACTGCGCCGGGTGCGCTTCCCGCCTGGAGGGGGAGCTGCGGGCGCTGCCGGGTGTTTCTGAGGTGACGGTGAATTTTGCGGCAGCCCGTGCTTTTGTGCGGGGAGAAGCCGCCCTTGCTCCGAGGAAGGAGCTTTTGGGGGCGATTCAAAAAGCGGGATTTGAAGCGGTTCCATGCATGCTTTCCAAGAGGGAGGCATTCGAGGCGGAGCAGATCGCGCAGCGCGAGGAGGAGCGCTTGGCGAAGCGGCGTTGGGTTATGGCGGCGCTGGGCTTTGTTCCGATGGCTGTGGTTTCGATGGGAGCCCACTGGGGACTTTGCTTTGAGCCAATGGTGCACAGTCCCGTGGTCCCATGGGTGGAGGGACTGATTTCGGGGTGGATTCTTACGGGGCCGGGCGGTGGGATTCTCCGGGCGGCGTTCGGGGCACTGGTTCGTCGCCGGCCCGACATGGACTTGCTGGTCGGTGGCGGGGCGCTGGTGGCGTGGGCGGGGAGTGTTCTGGAACTCTTCAGGGCAGGAGGGGCTGAGAGGGGCGGATCCTTTGAAGCTTCCGCCGGGATTGTAACTTTTGCGCTACTTGGCCGGTGGCTGGAGTCGAGGAGCCGCGCCTCGGCGAGTGCCGCTATCAGTGCGCTGGCGGAGCTCCAGCCCGGGAAGGCCCGAATCGAAACTGCGGAGGGTTTCCGGGAAGTGGCCTTGGAGGAAGTCCGCGAGGGGATGACGGTTCTGGTCTCGCCGGGGGAGCGTATCCCCGTGGACGGCGAGGTGCTGGAGGGGCAGTCGGCGGTGGATGAAAGCTGGGTGACGGGGGAATCGGTTCCGGTTTGGAGGAGAAGGGGGGACTCGGTGGTGGCGGCGAGTGTGAATGGGGCGGTGGCCCTGAAGGTTCGGGTGCGGGCTGCCGGGCGGGATGCCTTTTTGCAGCAAGTGCTGGCCATTGTCCGTGATGCCCAAGCGACCAAGGCGCCGATTCAGCGAATGGCCGATGCCGTTTCGCCGCGGTTTTCGGCGGGGGTTTTGTTGGCCGCTTTGGTGACGGCTGTAGTTTGGGGTTTCCTGGGGCCCTTGGAATTCTGGGTTCAGAATGTGTTCTGGCACGCTCTGGCGGTGATGGTTGTGGCCTGTCCGTGTGCATTGGGATTGGCGACGCCCATGGCGGTTTTGGTCGCCAGCGGAGCAGCAGCACGGAGCGGGGTGCTTTTCCGGAATGGTGCGGCTCTGGAAACGCTGTCCTCCGTGGGGGTTGTTGTTTTTGACAAAACGGGGACGCTGACCCGTGGGCGGCCGGAGGTGTTGGAGTGGTGGGAGCGGGAGAGTTTCGGGCGGCAGGTGCTTGGATGGGTGGCTGCAGCGGAGGAACAAAGTGTGCACCCGGTGGCGAGGGCGGTGGTGAGGGTGGCGAGCGAAGCGGGAGTCCGGCTCCCCCGTGGGGTCGAATCCGTGGAAGCGATTCCGGGGCGGGGCTTGCGTGCCCTTGTCGAGGGGCGGGCCTTGCTGGTGGGGCAGGCGGATTTGTTGCTTGATGCGGGGGTGTCTCTGCCTGGGGTCCCGCCATTGGAGCAAGAAGAAAGGCTGTGGGTCTCGGTGGACGGGGAGTTTGCCGGGTGGTTCCGTGTGGGGGATCAGCTCCGCGAAGAAGCCCCCGAGGTGGTGCGCACGCTGCGGGCCTGGGGGATTCGCCCTATTCTCCTGACGGGCGATCAACCCGGGGTGGCGCAAGAAATCGCCGCGCAGGCCGGCATCGACGAGGTGTACGCCGGGGTCCGACCGGACGGAAAACGGGAAGTGATCCGGCGGCTGCAGCAAGGCGGGGAGCGGGTCGCGATGGTGGGTGATGGGATCAACGATGCCCCCGCGTTGGCGCAGGCAGACGTGGGCATTGCCATGGGCGGAGGCACGGCGGTGGCAAAGCAGTCCGCAGACGTGTCCCTGATGCGCGACAACCTTTCCTCGCTGATTGGGGCGATCCAACTCTCCCGGCGCACGCTCCGGGTGATTCGCCAGAATCTCGCGTTTGCATTGGGCTACAATGTGATGGCCATTCCCTTGGCTGCGGGTTTGACGGAGCCGCTCGGCTGGTCTCCGGGACCCGTGGCGGCTTCAGCAGCCATGGCTTTGTCCTCCGTGAGCGTGGTGCTCAATGCACTTCGTCTTCGCCGGGGACGAGATCGGCAGCCCTAGGACTTGCGGAAAATGATCATGTGCTGCTGTGGCAGTGCATCGATGGTTTTCTCCCACCGCAGCTCCGGAAAGAGGGCGTACTCTTTGCGGGCCTGTTCCTCGCTCATCTTGTGAACCCGCTTGATGTTGACCTTGGGGTCTTCGGCGCGGAACTCGACGAGGACGATGCGCCCTCCCTTTTTCAGGCCCCGGACCATGGCTGCGACCATTTCAAAGGGCTGATCAAACTCATGGTACACATCCACCATCAGGATCGTATCGACGCTGCCCTCGGGGAGTTTGGGGTCGCTGGGAGTACCGAGAATAGAGACCACGTTGGAGATCTGGCGCCGGGCCATGTTGCGTTGGAGCAGGTCGAGCATCTCCTGCTGAATTTCCACGGCCAACACCTTGCCGATGCTCCCGACCTCCCTCGCCATCCGCCAGCAAAAATACCCCGAGCCAGCGCCGATATCCGCAACAACCTCGCCGGGCTTGAGTCCCATCGACTGCACCAGCAGATCGGTGCGCTCCTCCTCCTCGCGCTCCGGTCGCTCCAGCCATCCGGCGGCCTGGTGGCCCATGACGCGTGCGATTTCGCGTCCCATGTAAAATTTCCCGATTCCATTCGGGTCGTGTTCGGAGTGTGTTTCGTAAGCGGGTTGGGGTGGGGCGCACTCCGCGGTGGGGACGAGGAGTAGAGCGAAGAGAGAGAGAACGCAGAGGACGAATTTCTGGGGGGGCATAAGTCCCGAAATTCTCCGACGAACGCCCGTTTGGAAAGCCGGAACCCCGGGAGCGCGCAGC
>JBANFR010000143.1:0-8941 GCA_037975925.1 Verrucomicrobiota bacterium | reverse complement strand
GATCCGCAGAATCTTTAACCTGAATAGGGCTGCCGCTACCGCCCACCCAGAGTTGGGGTTTCAATCCGTGGCGTTTGAGGAGTTCCAAGGTGGCCTTGGCTTCCCCATTGAGGGTGCTCGGAAAGTGCCATCCCAACAGCTCGATATGATGGCGCTTGAGAGCATCGATCTGCGGCTCCCACTGCGCTTGGGGTTCGTTGCGCCCGTTGTACACAAACTTCCGAATCCCGAGCTTTTCGAGCGTCGCCGCCCGCTCCTCCGGGCTCCATTTCTTCGCATCCGAAGGGGCGCCACCACACGCTGCCAGATTGGAGCTGGCAAACATCCGGGCGCTCACCTCAGCGGGATCGATCCAGCTGCGCGGCAGGGGTTTGGGTCCGGCGGCTTTGCCGTCCAACTGCGCGGTGAGCCACTTCAGGCCGTCGAGATTGTCCTGGAGACGCAACTCCGCGTCCTCATTGGAGTGATTGAGAATGCCGATGGGCCCCGTGTACCCGCTGTCGCGAATCTGCCCGAGAAGTGTCAGATCCAAATCGCCCTGCGCCAGGGGCAGGATCATCTTGCCAAGAGCCGGGCCGTTTTTGGTCATGCCATTGAGATTCAGGCAGATCAAATAAGGTTTCATGGCTTCCATCACCGCCGGGAATCGATCCAGAACATTGTGCGCCCAGTGGAGGTTGTAGACGATGCCGACGTGGCTGGCGCCGTGCTCTTCGCGCAAACATTTCGCCACGGCCACCATGTTGTCCGGGTGTCCGCTCCAGCCACCGTGTGCGTACAGGCCCAGCTGGCACCCGATTTTGCGAGTCTTTTCGACCAGAGGCAAAATCGCCGCGACCGAGAACTGAACTCGCTCTTCGAAACGAGTGACGGAGGGAGGAGCTGCCGCAAAGGAAGCCCACACCTGCGGCTTGAGGTTATATTTTTCGATGAGGGCGAACATGTTAGGCCCGGGACTGATCACGGCACTCAGGTGAATGCCATGTTTCTGAAGCGCGAGGAGTTCCCGTTCAAACAGGGGTTGATGTTCGGCCCGGTGGTCATAGGCGAAATGTTGGATGCCCAAGCGCTGGAGCATTTCGGCCCGCTGCTCCGGCGTGCGTTGTTTGCCATCGAAGGGCACGATGCACCAGGCCAGGAGGTTCTCGCGTTCGAATAAGGGGGAGGCCCCGGCAGCGTTGAATCCGGCTGCTGCAACCGCGAGCATGGCGAAGACGATGCGAAAGAGTAATTTGTGCAAGATGGGGTTCATGGGAGGGAGTGGTTCGGCGCTTTCTCAGGAGTGCATTCCGGCCGTGTCTGCGGGGTGATCGGGGAGAGGGCTCAAGAGGACTGGTGTACTTGATTACATGGAAATCCGACTTTCCCGATAGAAGCGGGACGGCGGGTTTTGGGATCGAAGCGGCGCCCTTTCCATGTTCCGAAGACGCGAAGGGGAGTTGTTTTTGTGGAGCCCCATGCACAGGGCTCACAAACCGACGCAGCCAAGCATGAACGTCCGACCGGATGTCTGGAATGGATCACGGACATGCCTCCTCCTCTTCTCAATTGCTGTTTTAGAGGCCATGAGCCGGGCGGTCGCGCCTTGCGTGACCACCGGTAGTGCGCCGCAAACGTGTTCCCCAACACCGCCACCATCCCTTCAGGATGGTCCCGTCTTTCGCCGGTGATCCGGGGGTCGCGCAAAGCGCGACCGCCCGGCTAATGGCCGCCAACCCTCCGGGTTGGTTGCAGGCGACGCCCATCGATTTCACACCCACTCACCAAAGCACCCATCCCTCGCCGTCCCTCGTCGTCCCTCGTCGTCCCTCGTCGTCCCTCGTCGTCCCTCGTCGTCTAAGCATGAACGTGCAACGGGAGGTCAGGAATGGATCATAGATGTGCGCACACCTCTTCTAAACCGGAGGTTTAGAGGCCATTAGTCGGTGCGTCGCGCCTTGCGCGACCACCGGTACCGCGCCCCCACACGGACAACCCCGGAGGGTACCACACAGGGGACAGACAACTGGCACGGCTAGCATGCGCCAGTTGCGCCAGACGGATTCGAACCCGGAGGGAACAGGACAGGTTGTCTGTCCCTTATAGCCTCCTTATAGCCTGACACTAAAAACCTGCGAAATATGGAGATCAGCAGGTGCTTCGCTAATAAATTTAGCCTCCGCGTAGCAACGAGCGCTTATCAGCACTGATCGCCAAAACCCTCGCTCAGCAATGTCTTCCTCTGCCCGAAAATGAAATCCACTCCTTTTATATTGACTTTTTGACCGAACCACAATAAGTGCGAATCCCATGTCTGATGCTTCGTCAGGCATTAAAATTAAAATAAAGCGACGGCGCGTTGTTTGGATTTTAGGTCCGACCCCTAAGGTCCATCAACTAATTTTTACATGGACAGCTCGACCCATGGTAAGTTTAAAAACCATCACGGATGCCATTAACTTTATTGATCAAGCATCCGAAATCGAATCCTTGATTGCAGAAAAAGGAGGTGACAGGGAGGCCGTGATTAAATCTTGCCTCCAACTTCGAAAAGAAGCAAGGAATGCCAACAGTTATATTCCCGCATTAATGGAGATAGGGTGTTTCTTCAGTTTTGAGCTGGCATGCAATCTCCGTTTGTTGGTGATGACTCTGAGAGGCGACAGCCCTAATTTTGATACACTTTACAGATTGTTTACCAATTCGAGCGGAAGAGAGTTGGAATTACCTTCTCCGCTACTCAACTCGGTACAGAGGGCTTTGCGTGCTTTTCTTCCTCAACTTCTCAAGGTGCACGACACCGCGCATGCTTACATTCGCGGAAGGAGTCAGTTTACTAACGCAAACCCTCACGTTGGGCAGGAAATGGTGGCAACCATCGATGTGAAGTCCTTTTTTTCGAGTATTACGAGAGAGATGATCGCTTCGGCCTTTAAGGAGGGGCCATGCTATCATTTGTCTGACCAAACCATCCATTTACTCGCTGCGTTAACGTCGAGAAAAGGACGCCTGCCAGTTGGGGCATCCTGCAGTCCTTTCATCGCGAATGCGGTGATGTACGCAATTGATCAGACGATTTCGGCATTAAGCAACAGACTACACGTTGTTTACACCCGCTTCGCGGACGATCTCACATTCTCTGGAACAGAACCCGCCGTTCGAGATATTGTAAACGTGGCAAGTGCTTTACTGCGAGAGTCGGGCTTCGCGGTCAACGATTCGAAAACGCGTTTTATGGGCTCGGCTCAAAGGCAAATCGTTACGGGCATCGTAGTAAATGTCCGATTGTCAACCCCGCTGAAAAGCAGAAAAAAGCTTCGCGCGATGCACCATTACTTTCAGTCTGGACGCACTCCTTTTGACGGCAGAAGAGAAGTATCGGAGGCCAGCCTTTGCAGTAAATTGGGTCACGTCGGAAAACTCCACCCCGATTGGCTGGAACGATTAAGAAGCAAGCCGAACTCAAAGTAACTGCAATCCGACGAAACTTTACTGTCTTGGCGTGAGACAATTCGGACAAACAGACCCCGCGAACCGCTCAAAACACTCCCGGCAACGGACATACTCGTCAGTCCCTTTTGATTGCACATTTTTGATCGCGTCCAATTGCGCCTGCAGAGACCTGCTGTAGCCAAGATGACCGTGTGCCCGCTCCGAGTCAGGCGTCTGGACCGAACTGAAAGCATCCTCCACGGTGAGTAGTTTGCTTACGTGAACGACATCAATTGGGTGCTTAGTCCTCTTGAATCTTCCCCTCAGTGCTCCAAAGACTGTGATTGGAAGGTAAATCACTAATATTTCGGCTATCGTAACAGCCAATGCTCCCGCTAAAACGTTCGCATACGAGAAGGCCTGAAATGGATCTGCGGAAAAGCGGGAGATTAAAAGCAGAAAGTTTGCAGATCCGATAGCTCCAAACATGAGCAACGAAATCTTTACCCACCTGAGCCATACCCCGTTCGGATTCGATTTAGATAAATGAATCGAGACTCCAATTGCCATGACAATAACAAGTATATTCATTTAATGCAAAAACACAACCAACAACAACACTATTAAATGTAAGATAGACTTTCAACAATCGTATTCCACAAATAATTAGATGAGGACAGACAAGCTGCCCCCCAGCCGAGGGCACTTCAGCCTCTCGAGCCTGAGCCTAACTCAAGGGCATGCCAGTTGTCTGTCCCCCGCACCTATGCCTGAAGGCGTAGGCGAAGGGTGACGGGCTCGCGCAACACGCGACCGCCCGGCTATTGGCCGTGAACCCTTCGGGTTCATCGAGCCGCGCGCCGGATGCGCCAGTTTCGCCGGACGGTTTCGAACCCGCAGTGTACCCCACAGGGGACAGACACCCCGTCCCATTCCGTGTGACGGCTCCAAGGCCCTGCGCCAGTGCTTGCCGCCACAGCCGCGAGGATTGCGGGGCGTTAAAATCCGGAGGGTTGTCCATATTTGGCCACCTGAATAAAAGAAGCCACTTATGAGTCTTCTAGCGAATCTGAGTCCGAGTGCGGTGGATAATGTATGGGTCCTGGTCAGTGCTGCGCTGGTGCTGATGATGTCTATTCCCGGGTTGTTTGCTTTCTACGGGGGGTTGGTGCGCGCGCGAAACGTGCTCTCCATCGCGGCGCAGTGTCTGGCCCTCACGGCGCTGGGGATTCTGATGTGGTGGGGTTTTGGATACAGTCTGGTGTTCGGAAAGAGTTTTGCGGGTGGGGCTTTGGGGAACGTGTTCGGAGGCTTCGAACACCTCGGATTTGCCGGGTTGGGGATGGAATCCAGCGCGTATGAGCCGCGGATTTCGTCGCTCACGTTTGGGTTGTTTCAGGCGATGTTTGCGGCGATCACGCCGGCACTGATCATCGGCGCGGTGGCGGAACGGATGCGCTTTTCGGCGGTGATGCTGTTTTCGGCGCTCTGGACGGTGGGGGTGTATTATCCGGTGGCGCACGCGGTGTGGGGGGCGACGGGGTTGTTTGCGGGGTTGTCGAACGAGGGGGCGCCCTGGAAGGCGATCGATTTTGCGGGAGGAATTGTGGTGCACATGACCTCGGGGTGGTCAGCCCTGCTCCTGTGCATCCTGGTCGGGCCGCGGGTGGGCTTTGGAAAGCGGCCCATGCCGCCGCACAGCATGATGTTGTGTGTGCTAGGGACGGGCCTGCTGTGGACGGGTTGGTACGGATTCAACGCGGGATCGGCGCTGGCGGCGGACGGGGTTGCCATCCAGGCGTTTTTGACGACGACGCTGGGGGCATCGGCAGCGATGCTGGTGTGGGGGGCAATCGAGCACTTCCACCGCGGCAAGCCTTCTGTGCTCGGGTTGTGTTCCGGCGCCATTGCTGGGCTGGCGACGATCACAAATGCGGCGGGTTTTATTTCAGGAGCATCCGCAGTTGGGGTGGGGGCAGTGGCGGCGGTGGTTTCTTATCTGGCCTGTTCAGTGGTGAAGCCTTTGCTCGGATACGATGATGCGCTCGACACTTTCGGGGTGCACGGGGTTGGCGGAACGCTTGGAGCGCTGGCGGCGGCTTTGATGGTGAATCCCGCGGTGCATCCGGCAGGGGCGGCTCTGGTGGAGAAGGGACTGGTCAAGGGACAACTTTTGGCGATGGCGGGCTGCGTGGGGCTTTCACTGGCTGCGACGTGGGCGATTGCCAAGTTGGTGGATTGGGCGGTGGGGCTGCGTGTCTCGGAGGATCAGGAGGCCCAGGGGCTGGATATCGCCGACCACAACGAGGAGGGCTACAACCACGGCTAACCCCATTTCCGCAGGACTAGTGAAGTGAGGAAAACGTTTCAGAGGTGCTGCGCAGAGAGTTGGGAACCCCTCGTCTGGAATACAGACGCCTCATTTTTTCACTGCGCACCACCCCGTCTAAGACACCGGCAAATGCGTGAACCGGGATCATTGATCCGCAGAAAACTCAGATTGACGCAGAAAAGGACATCCATTCGCACACGTCTGCGTTCATCGGCGTCATCTGCGACCGACCAGGGGAAAAGCGTTCAGAAAGCGGAGGTCACGCTGAGGGTCATGGATTCAAACGTGGTCGTGGAACCTCCGCGCTCCGACGGCCGCAACCGCCGCTTGCCGGCCTTCTGGAGCCCCGTTACAAAAAACGCTTCCGTTCAGAACCAAAGACCTATGGGCAAAATCTATCAGAACATCATCGAAACCGTCGGGCGCACCCCGCTGGTCAAACTCAACCGAGTCAGCGCCGGGCTGGACGCCACCATCGCGGTCAAATGCGAATTCTTCAACCCACTCGGCAGCGTGAAGGATAGGATCGGCATGGCCATGATCGAGGCCGCTGAACGCGAGGGCAAAATCAACGCCGACACGATGATCGTCGAGCCCACCAGCGGCAACACAGGGATCGCGCTCGCCTTTGTTTGCGCCGCCAAAGGCTACAAACTGACTCTCACCATGCCCGAAACCATGTCCTTGGAGAGAAGGACCTTGCTCGCCATGCTCGGAGCGAAGCTCGTCCTCACCCCGGGCGCCGAGGGCATGAAAGGCGCCATCGCACGCGCCGAAGAACTCGCCCGCTCAACCCCCAACTCCTGGATTCCGCAACAGTTCAGCAACCCCGCCAATCCAGCGATCCACCAGAAAACCACCGCCGAGGAAATCTGGGCCGATACTGACGGCAAAATCGACATCCTTGTCGCCGCCGTCGGCACCGGAGGAACCATCACGGGCTGCGCCGAAGTCCTCAAAGCACGCAACTCCGCCATCCGCGCCATCGCCGTCGAACCCAAGGATTCCCCCGTTATTTCCCAGACGCTGGCCGGTGAGCCCGTCAAACCCGGTCCGCACAAAATCCAGGGCACCGGGGCGGGATTTGTCCCCAACAACCTGCACCTCCCCATCGTCGACGAGGTCATCACCGTCTCCAATGACGACGCCTTTGCCATGGCGCGCCGCCTCGCCAAGGAGGAGGGACTCCTGGTGGGCATCTCCTCGGGCGCCAATGTTCATGCGGCCCTCGAAGTCGCGCGCCGCCCGGAAAACAAGGGCAAGCTGATCGTCACCGTCGCCTGCTCCACTGGGGAGCGTTACCTGTCCACCGCGCTGGCCGCTGACGCCCGTGCGGAGGTCGGAGCCTAGTCTCCTCGGGCGGAGATATTCCGAGACTCGATTCTCCTTCCAAAAACGCCCCAGCGGCCTCCCGAAATCCCGGGGCCCTGGGGCGTTTTTGCTGCGCCTTTTGCCTCATTCGCCATCGAAGGCATCAGCCACTTTCCTCTTCCGGCAGCGGCAGTTACCCCATCCCCTCCCGGAAAGACGCCCCCTGGGCGCAAGTCCCCTCACTCCGCGTCCGCTCACCGCATCCGCCGGGTTTTTTCCAAAAAAAGCATCCATTTTTTCCCGGCCGCCGATCCCCCCGCCCCGTAAATATCCCTGGGGGGGCTGGGGAACCAAACACATGCGCGTTGCAAGGGACGGAGGAGGGAGAGTCGGAGTGGAGCAGGTGCCTGTCACGGTCGTCGCCGTCGCGTTGACGCTGCTGTCGGCGGGGCTGCAGATGCTTTGTGGCGAGGCACACGGCTTGGAACTCAGCCCGGCAGGGATGGAGGGAGGAGAATGGTGGCGAGTGGCAACCTACCCACTCCTGCACTGCGGGCCCACCCACGCGCTGGGGGCGGCGGCCGCGCTGATGATTTTTGGCAAATGCGTGGAGCCCATTCTCGGAAGCAGGCTCTGCGCGGGAATTTTGGTTTCCGGAAGCCTGTGGGGGGGGATTCTCCACTGGGCACTGCTGCGCCTGGGCTGGAGGGGAGGCACTATGCTCCTCGGATCCCTGCCCGCCGCCTACGCCCTGCTCGGTGCCTACGCCGCATTGCTCCCCGAATGGCGAGTGGGAGCCGCCTCCCGCTGGGGAGCCCTCGCTGCGCTCAACTCCACGCCCCGCCCCCCTTCGGACTTTTCCCGCCGCCCCTCCGAGCTTCCCAACTCCCAGAGCGCAAACCCGCGGGAAGCCCTTTACCCGAGCAACACCCCCCGAAGAATCCAACTCCGGGCCAAACACGTCGGTTGGATCGGATGCGCAATCGCACTGCTGCTCCGTTGCACGGATTGGCTGCCGGAAATTGGACCGGAGGCCATGTTGTTTGCCTGCTTTTGGGGGGCAACCCTGACGCGGTGGATGGGCTTTGGCCGGCTGCCGTTATACAAACGTCACTGGGAAAACCGGTCCACGGCGGCGGAGCGCCTCAAACAAATGAGCTGGGAGGCTTTTGTTCGCCTGGAGCTAGATCCCGTGCTGGAAAAAATCGCCCGTAGCGGAATCCAAAGCCTGACACGGGCAGAGCGGCGGATTTTGGACGAAGCCAGAACCAGGCACCCCAACCGAGACGGGCCGGCTCTTTAGGAAACACTGGGGCAGGATGCCGGAGCGGGGAGGAGGGCGTGATTGCTTGCGACTTCCGGGCAGGAACCCGGGGAGTTTGTGCAGCCTCTCCTTGCCGAAGTCTGGCAGCGGGGGCATCCTCTTCAGCCCTATGACACTCACTGAAAAAGTCCTAGCCCGCGCGTCGGGGAAAGCCCATGTCCGCCCCGGCGATAATGTGTGGGTAAACGTCGATACGCTCATGACTCACGACGTCTGCGGCCCGGGCACCATTGGGGTCTTTAAACGCGAGTTCGGTCAGCAGGCGAAGGTGTGGGACAGAAACCGCGTCGTCATCATCCCCGACCATTACATTTTTACCGCCGACAGCATGTCCAACCGCAACGTGGACATTCTGCGTGAGTTCGCCCGGGAACAGGGGCTGCCCTACTTTTACGACGTCATCGACGATCCCGAGGGCCACTGGAAATTTAACGCCGAAGCCGGCCAGCTGAAAAAACAGTATGGCTCCAAGTACACCGGCGTGTGCCACACCACCCTGCCGTGGAAGGGACACACCCGACCGGGCGAAATCCTTTTCGGCACCGACTCGCACACCTGCATGG
>JBANFR010000142.1:0-9013 GCA_037975925.1 Verrucomicrobiota bacterium | reverse complement strand
AGTAACATAACCCAACCGCCAACATAGATACCCGCGCCAATTCCGGCCAATCCAAGCGCAACAGCGATTACTCCACCGACAACCACATATATCCACCAAAACGGGATGAGAATTGGCCTAACCAGACGTTTTATTCTACTCAGTTCCATGGATATAAAGGTATTCGGTAGCTACTACAGCGTTGTGCGACAGCTGCGATTTTCGGCCTTTCTGGTAATGTGTACGCAAGACAACGCACACGCTGCGATCAGAAAACCGCCAGTCGGTTTAACACATGCCTGTGAATCATTTTCGCAAGCGTCACCCCAAGCGCCTCTTGACGGGCGGGTTGCCGGGGAGGCCTTCCGGTTTTAAGCGGCCTTGGGGACGCTCGGGCGCCTGCTCTTCGCCCACGCTTCGGGCGTGGGCAGACATGGGGGACAGGCCTTTTGTGCAGAAAACCCGTTGACGAGGGAATGTTCCTGAGCGACCGGTGAGTTCATGAGGACAGGGAGGCTGCTGGCGGAGGAGGGGGCGGTTGAGGCGTGCTACCACTGCGTGACGCGGGTCGTCGAAAGGCGGTTTGCTTTCGGAGACCGTGAAAAGGAGAAGTTTGTCGAGATTCTCCGGGCGTATGAGGAGTTTTGCGGCGTGCAAGTGCTCACCTTCTGCGTGATGAGCAACCACGTGCATGTGCTCGTGCATGTGCCAAAGCGCCCGCAGCAAATGCCCGACGACGCCGAGTTGGTGCGTCTGGTGCGACGAGCCAACCTTTCCTATCCGGCGTCGGAGCTGGAACGCCAACTCGTCGAAATGCGTGGCGCTGGCGATAACGCCGGGGCGGACCGGCTCCGGGAAAGGTTTCTGCGCCGAATGTGGAACCTGGGGTGCTTCATGCAGGGGGTTAAACAGCGCTTTTCGCAGTGGTTCAACGGACGGACCGGACGGACCGGCACCCTGTGGGAGGGAAGGTTTAAGAGTGTCCTCGTGGAGGGCTCTGGCCGGACGCTTTCGACCATGGCCGCGTACATCGACCTCAATCCGGTGCGGGCCGGGCTTGTGAGCGATCCGGCCGACTACCGTTGGTGCGGCTACTCGGAGGCGGCGGCAGGACGCGAGCAGGCGAGGCAGGGACTGAAGAAGGTGGTGCTCGGCGTGCTGGCATCCGCGCGCCCCGGCGAGACTATGCGCCAAGAGATGCGGCGTTTGCTGGCCCAATACCGCATTTATCTGTTTGAAAACGGGCAGGAACGCAAAGCAGAGCCCGACGGGAGTGGGGCGCGCCGAGGCATGGGAGCGAGGGAGGTTGAGGCGGTGATCCGGGCGGGCGGGATGCTGAGCTTTTACCAATCGTTGCGTTGTCGTGTGCGGTATTTCAGCGACGGCTGCGCGATTGGGGCTGCGGAGTTCGTGGAGGGCGTCTTTGCAAGGCAGCGGGAACGGTTCGGGAGACGGAGGACGAGTGGGGCCCGGGAGATGAGAAACGTGGATCTTCGAGGGATATTTACCCTGAGGGATTTACGGAGCCATGTAGTCGACCCACACGGCGCATCCCGAGGCTGAGGGAGCACCGGGGTAGGGAAATCAAGGGCCGCAAGAAAGCCGCAATCAACAGCGTCCGGGTGATGGCGAACCCTGGAGGTGCCCCCCTGTATGCCCCCGCTCGGAGAAACTGAGCGGATTGGCGGCCTACCGCATCTCGTCGCGCTCTCGATTGGAGGGATTCCAGCGTTTACCCGGTAGCACCCCCGAAATCCGTTATCCCACGGCGAGGAGGGAATCCGTGGAGCAATGCGCAGATAGGACGACCGGCCCGACCGTCGCATAGATGATTTGTGTGTCCCCCCATCATTTGCATCATTTGCATTTGTGTGTGTGTCCTCCAAGTTCCCCCCTCAAGTTCGCTACCTACTCCAAAATTTCTGCTCCGAGTTCCCGCGCTCGCCTGAGTCACCCCTGTCCCCCCGGTATCACTGTCCCCCCGGTATCACCTCAGCCCCTCCTCAACACCAATACCGGAAGAAGAAGAGCAACCGGTTGACGACGCGAAACCACAGCGGCTTCTGCTGCAACTCCGCGAGCCTCAAACGGTGACATAAAGTCTCCTCTTCCACAAAAGATTCATCCAGAGCGCGTTGAGTCTCCGCCTGCGTCAGCATCACCTCCACTTCGAGGTCATGGAGAAAACTGCGGTGATTCAGGTTCGTCGACCCAATCGCGTACGAATCATCCGCAAGGAGCACCTTTTTGTGCGAAAAAACCGGTCGAAACTGCAACACCACCGCTCCGGCTTTCAGCAGTTTCACAAGACTCCCGTAATTCATCCACCGAATCACCACCTGGTCGCTCTTTTCCGGGATCATGATGCGAACATCCACCCCCCTTCTCGCCTGACGGCAAAGGGCGCGCAAAAGACCGCGCTCCGGTAAAAAATACGGGTTCTGAATCCAGATCCTGCGGCGGGCCCGCCGGATACGGCGCTTCAGCAAAAAGTTCATCTTCCGGCGCATCCAAAACGAGTCGTTCAAATGCACGAGCCCATGCCTTTCCAGAGGCCTGTTTCGCGGCTTGCTCCGCCTAAAAAACGTCCGCTCAAAGGCCTGGGTAAAAAGGGCCACCTCGCGGCCGCGCAGGCGCACCCCAAGATCCCTCCACGCGTGTTCCCCAGCCACCTCCCGCAAATGCACATCCGTGACGTTGAGACTGCTCACCCAGGCCGTCTCCCCGTCTAATACCGTCACCTTCCGGTGAAAGCCGCGGTTGAGCCTCTTCAGGCGACGCCACCAGTGCCCCAGCACGCGTAGCCATCCCCCTCGCGTCAGAGCCCCGTGCGGGAACTTCGCCCCCCAAGGCAACTCCCTGTAGACATGCACCTTGACCCCGACTTCCTCAAGGCGCTGCCGCAACCCCTCTCCCAAAAGCGAGGGCCCCCAGTGATCACAGATCAGGCGCACTCTGACCCCACGCTCTCTCGCCCGGCGAAAACACTCCAGCAAACGCTCCCCCAAAACCCCCGATTCAAAGGTGTACACCTCCATGTCGATGGATTTCCGGGCCCCGTCCATCTCCGCAATCAACGCCCGGTAAAAAGCGTCGCTGTCCAAATACAGCGTCTCACTTTCCCACAAACACCCCTGCTTCATGATTTTCTCCGCAGTTCATGCCCCCCCGCCACTCCCCTGAAAGGCCCCGCAACGTCGGCTGAGCCAGGAATCTCCACGACGACAAGCGGGGCCGGCTCATGCCTGTTTTGACCGTCCAGCCCGCCTCCGCCCGATTGCGCCTCGGCCCGCATTCGCGCGCTCCACCCCTCGCTTTGCGGCAAGCGGTCCGCGCAACGCTTCAGACGCCAGGAGCACCACCCCGGGGTGCTCAATCCGCCGTTCGCCCGTGATCAAGTACAGCTCAATCCGACACTCCTCCGTCTGCCCAATCGGCACAAATCCATGGCGTTCGACCGCTTTTGACTCCACGACCGTAGGCACCACAGCCACCCCCACGCCATCACTCGCTACGACCTTTGCCAAAGCGGCATCCTCGAACTCCGCCACCACCCGCGGCTCGACACCCCGCATCCGAAACCACTGCTCCAAATCCTTGCGAAGCATCGTATTTTGCGTCGGAAGCAACAAGGGCGCGCCACTCAGATTCTCGGGAAAGCTGCCGACAAGCGTCTTCGCCAACCCCGGCGCTGCACAAAAAGTAATCCCACTCGAACCCAGCAGATGACTAAAAGTCTTCACCTGCACACCCGAAGGCGGCGGTTCATCTGCGAGCAAAGCGTCCAAACGATGCGAAGCCAGCTGCCCCAGCAAGTCATCGATTTTCCCCTCATGACAGGTCAAATGTACCGGCGGATCGCTTGAAAAAATCGGCCGCAAAATCTCGAGGGTCAGCAGCTTGGGAAAAGAGTCCACTATCCCCACATGCAGTCGGAGTGCCCGCGCCGTGGGCGCCCTGCGAGCCGTCGTCACCAACTCTCTTCCCAAGGAAAAAATCTCCTCCGCATATCCAAAAATCATCCGCCCAAAATCCGTCAGCGCAATCGACCGACCGCACCGACGGTACAGGGTCTCACCAAGGGCCGCCTCCAACTGCTTGACCTGCGCACAAATGGAGGGTTGGGAGGTCCGGAGTTTTTGAGACGCACGACTCACGCTCCCCTCCCTCGCCACCGCATGGAAGTACCTTAAATGATGATAGTTGAGCCATTCCGAAGGCGTCTCGATGGATTCCATAAAATCGAACAACCCCTTAGTTAATCCAACATCATCAAAACACCAACCTCCCAGAATCCATTCCCTCACGATCCACAACCACCACGCGGCCACCAACTCACACCGCCCGCCACTCCCCCGGAGCATCGAGGTGCAGGAGCGAATCCGCAACGCGGTTCAGCGCCAGGCGCAGCTCGTGAAAGCCATCGGCCAGCTGCGCGTAAATCGCTCCCAGAGGCGAAGCCATCGCCATGCGATGCCGTGCAATCGCCTTGTAGTTTCCGCTGCCGAGCCCCTCGTAAAAACTCACATCCGGCCCCCCACGTTCTGAGCGCTTTTGAATGGCCTCGTGGAAAATTCCCGCCAGAAAAAGCGAGTAATCTCCCACGTGCGCCCGAATCCGAAAGCACTCCATCGGAGACGCTTTGCGCAGGGCGGCCAGCATGTCCGACACATACTGAATCGGACCACACTGCCCATCCACCGGAGAACGCATCCGCTCAATCTGCGAGTAGGTTTCCAGCAGGGATGCCACGTAATCGCTCACCGCACGATCGTTCAGCTCCGTCGTCTTCAGCACGTGCCGGATCAACACGTAAAAGTAAAACTGCGGAGAAATGCGCAGCGTGGCGTTCTCTTCCAACACCGCCTCCACCAATTTTGCGTGATCCAGAACCGCGTCCCGCGTCTCTGCATCGGTCAATAAATCCACAAGCCCCACAGCGTCACGCTCGTGACGGGAGAGCGTTCGGACGACGAAATCAAAATCCGCCGCCGTCAATCGATTCCGACAGTTTGGAGTGATCATCGAACCCCTTGCAGCAGCATCGAGCATGCCTTCCCAAGCAGGAGCCGGAGGCCCTCCCCACCCGCTCCATCCACGCACAAACACCGTAGACAATCCTCCATCCGAACTTAATTTCGCCCCAGCCCGGGAGCTGTCCCGCCGTCTCCGACCGAAAAAATCCGCCCCGCTTCAGGGGACTTCCGCACCGTTTTATCCGCCAGATTGTTGCCCATGACCATCGACCTCCGCACTGTGCCGACCCGCTGGATTAACCTGGATGAACACGTGGAAAACGCGCGGGCCATGGAGGCGCAATTTCACCGCCTGGGATTTACCTGCACCGAGCGAATTTCGGCGGCAAAACTCCCCCCACCCGAGGGGGCAAACCCGGCTTTTGGAACGCACTATATCGGCTGTGGAACCTCCCACCTTCGGTGTTTTGCAAGCAGCGCAACCCTCCCCATCCTGATCCTGGAAGACGACGCCCTCGCGACGGAACACTTCTGCCCCGTCCTCGAGATCCCGGACGACGCCGATGCCATTTACCTCGGCGTTTCCAACGCCAGCCCGAACACGCGGGCCATGGACCTCCGGAGCCCGGAGGACCGCGCCCAAAACCGGCAGGGATGGGCGCGCATTGAGGGCATGCTGGCGACGCACGCCATTCTGTATGTGAGCGAGCGTTACACCCGCATCGCGGAATATTCGACGCGCCATTGCATCGAGACACTGAAGGTCCCCCTGGATATGGGCTTCGCCTTGCTCCAGGAAAAATTTCGCGTTTACGCCGCCATTCACCCGTTTTTTATCCAGGCCGACGATCGGCAGAACGCCAACAAGTGGGAAGCTCTCACCCGGGAGCTCAAAATTACCCACATCGGCTAAAAAAGGCCTGTCCCCGGCTCACCATTACATCGGCTAAAAAAGGCCTGTCCCCGGCTCAGGGCCTGTCCCCGGCTCAAGGCCGACGGGGCTGAGGCCCGATTTGCTCCACGGGAATGCGCTCAAACCCGAGCTGCCAGGCAGGCGAATCCGCCCGCAGCGTGAGGCGCTCCGGATCCTCCCACAACGGATCCGCCACTATTCCGTGACGGTCGGCTCCGTTTGCCTGCCAGGCCTCCCATTCGGAACGGGGTTGGACGCGATGCATCCGGAGATTTTCCAGTTCCAGGGTGCCCCCTTCCGAGCGCCACCCCAACCGGAGGAAAAACGTCTTCATCTGCGCATTCCACTCGGGGCTGCCCTGGGCCGGCACATCCCAAATCCACTCCCTCTCGCGCCACTCAGAAGCCACCTCCACCTCCCCCTTGCCCGTTTGCCAGGAATAGACCCGGGGCACCGCAGACCCACACCCCATCGTCATGCGCCCCGGTTTCTCCGAGCGCACTCGCGCCCTGAAGCGATACGTCGCTCCCGCCTCCAGCGTCATCTCGCCCCCCGTCAAAACATGCTCTTCGCTTCGGCCATCCCCGTTTGCCTCGCACACGATTTGGAGGCGAACGCCCGAGCCATCCTCCGCGAACCGCAACACGGCACGGGCCGGTTGCCGCGTTTTGGAAATGAAACGCCAACCCTGCGGCATCTCCCCGAAACTGCCCTGCAACGCGGGTACGAGCTGCGGCCCCTCGTCGGGACCCGCCTTCCGAAAACCAGTGCGCACTTGCCCCCCGGGAGCCCAGTACAAATTCGACTCAAAGACGTTGTGGCTAAAAGGGACCCGCAAAATGCTGAGCACAGGCACCTCGGCCGCTGACGACACCACCAGATTTTTCTCAAACCGGTTGCCGCGCATCGTCAAACCATCGGGAAGCGGCGCATCCTTGGGGTGCAGATCCATCCCGCGCATCTCCCGCCAGGCCGGCTGCTGCACCACCGATTCGTAGCCCTTCACCATCGTGGGCAAATGCCGCTCCCAGAAAGTCTGCAGGATGCTCCATCCGTGAAAATCCACCTGCCAGTCCTTGTTCCCAAAGAAGATGTTGTTCTGCACCACACAATCCCGTGCCCCGTGGCCATGCATGCCCCCGCGACCACAACGCGCCACGATGTTTCCAAACACATCCACCCCCCCGGAATTGTCATCGAGATAAATCCCCCACGCGAAGTGAGGGGTCACCGCCCTGCCCTCGTGCATGCTGAATCCCGGCACATCGTGGATCCAGTTGTAACAAATCCGGCTCCCCCGCGGCGTAATCCAGTCACGCCCCCCGGAATAAATCGCCCCCGTGTCCTCGGTCTCCAAACAGACATCGTGGATGTGGTTCCACGCAATCTCATTACGGTTGCCCCCATGCATCACCCCAAAACGCGGTCCGTGGTGAATGTGATTGTGCAACGCCCGATTCCCTACCCCCGAAAGCGAAATCCCCACCCCCTGTTTGAAATCCACCCCGAAGTGCTCCACCCGGTTGTGCTCCGCCACATTATCCCCGGGGGTCAACGTCGCCACATCTCCTCCCCCCAAAAAAATCCCCGTACTGCCCACCTTCTCGATCGTGTTGTACCGAATCCGGTTCCCCTTTCCGCCCACCACGGTCACCCCATTGCCCCTCCAATCCCCCACATTCCGAAGGTGATTCCCGTCCAGCACACACCTCTCAGTCCGTTCCAAAAGCACCGCGTTGCCATCCGTCCCCTCCAGCGTCAATCCGCTCCACTCCACGTCGTGTGTCCCCGGCCTCATAATCAACAGGGACGGCGCCACCACCACCCGCGCCGACTCCGGCCTTTTTCCGACCGGCGGCCAAAAATACAACATCCCCTCCTCGAGATCCGCCACCCATTCTCCGGGCGCATCCAGCTCCTCCAACGCATTCTGGAAAAAATAACGGTCCCCCTTGCGAATCGCATACGAGCAGTCCTCGGCGAGCGTGACGGTGCGCGCCGCGGAGTCCACCGACTTCACGCGAGCCCGGCTATTCCACCAGTTGAACCGGGGATACACCACAATCTCCACCTGCGCGGGCTTCGCCCAGGAACGCAGGTCCTTTTCGAGGACCTCCAGCGTGCGCTTGTCCTCCCCGGGTTTGTCCGCGTACATCGGCCACACCGTCCCCCCCGCAAAGGCCCATCCCCCCGCAATCGGATTTGCAGGATCCCCATTCGGATAACGCGCCAGAGGCTGCCGCTCGCCTTCCACCAAAAGCTGGCGCACCCCACCCCGCTTGGAGGCCAACACCCCCAGCGGGGCGCGATAAATCCCCTCCTTCCAGACTTCCCACCCATCCAACGCCACCGCACCCGATAAAACGGGCGTCTCCCCTGGATACGCTCGCCACCGGACCGGCGCCTCCGGCGTTCCGGAATCCTGCGCCTCCAGCTTCAGCGCTTCCTTCATCTCGTAAATCCCCCCCCGGACACTTACGACACAGACGCCCTGCTCGCCCGCAGCCCGAGCATTTCGAACAACATCACGAGCCCGCTCCAGGCTGGCCACGGGACCGTCACTGCGCTCGGCATTGGGCGTCGGCAGGCGGCCCGACCACGCATCATTCCCGCCCGGTGACACAAACCACTCCCCCGCGAATGCGGGAAAATGCGACAGGAGATTGAGCACGAGGCTCCACACGGCGAATCTTCTCATGGAAAGATTGAAGTGCATTTCGTCGTGAAGGCCCATCCCTTTGCAAAGGCCTCCCATAATCCAGTCCCCCCTCATCCCATCGCTTGCTCGTTGATTGCACCCCATCTGCAGAATACTGTCGCTCAGAGCCCTAGCACCTCCCATGAAAGCGCCCCTCACCCTCGTTTGTGGTACCCTCCTGCTCAGCCATTTCGCCATCGCCCGCTCCATTCCCCTCGCCCGGGGAGGATCCCTTCCGATTCCCGACCACGCTCAAATCAGCGCCGAAGGCGTCTCCTTTGTCCGCCCCGGTGAAGCCAATCCCACCACTGTCCCTTGGCAGTCCATTGACCTGGCACGATTCGCCCGCCAGGAACCCGAAATGGAGGCCGGCCGCCAAAAAGCGCTGTTGAGCGGCGAAAAAACTCTGGTGGGCCCCGAAGCCCCGAAGGCGAATCCCTACGTCGA
>JBANFR010000141.1:0-9256 GCA_037975925.1 Verrucomicrobiota bacterium | reverse complement strand
GCTCGCGCGTCCGATGGCGGGCCGATGTCCTCCGCTAACCGAGACTGGCCTGGTCACGCCGACCGGCGGCGTACGCCTCAAAAACGCGCCGGATCTCGTCGCGTACCCTCCGGAAAACGAGCAACTGTTCTTCACGGGAACCGGTCGCATGCGCCGGATCGTCGAATCCCCAGTGGTGGCGGTTGATTTGTCCCGGGAACATGGGACAGGCCTGATCCGCATTGCCGCACACGGTGATGACGGTCTCGACCTGTGTGTGGAGAAATTCGTTCATGTGCTTGCTGTAGTGGGCGCTGAGGTCGATGCCGATTTCGTGCATGACCTCGATAGCCAGCGGGTGCACGTAGCCCGCCGGGCGGGAACCGGCGCTGGCGACCTCGAGAAGGTCGCCGGCAGCCGCGCGCAAGAGCCCCTCCGCCAAGTGACTGCGACAGGAGTTTCCGGTGCAAAGGATCAAAACGAGAGGTTTCATAAGCCTTTTCTTCAAAAAGAATTAGCAGCAACCCGAGGAGGGGCTGCAGGTGGCCTGCGAAGGAGCGGATGCCAGCCTCACCTGCCACAGAGGAGTGGGAGGGCTCTGGGGCTTCGGCTGGCACGTGTTTGGCAGACAAATGCCCCGGGCGAGACAGTCGGTGTGCTTGAGGCCGAGCTGGAAGCGGAGGCTTCCCTCGTGCATTGCGGCGCTTTCCAGCGGGAATTGAGCGACGAACTGCCCCTCGTGCTCCACTTCGACCGGCAGCTCCTCGTGCGGCAAAAGATCCCCCGCCTTCGCAAAAATGTCGGCAAGTTTTCCGGCGAGCAGCCGGTGCTCGAAGTCGTCATGCACCCAGGTCTGCAAGAGGCAGGTTTCCTGAATGCGACGGGTCCCGCCGCAATCCACGAAGCGCTTGGTGACGTGGCCGACTTCGGTGATGTGAAAGTGGGCGGGCACCCACGAGCCATCGGGGAGTTGGAGGGCCAAAGGGGCCTCGGGATGCAAACGCAGAGCAGCGACCAATTCGCGGATATTCATGGTTCAACAACAGGCGGAGGTTTGGGTAGGGGCAGATTGCGGGGAGGGACAGACCTGGTCCACGCAGGCGAGGAAAGAGGAGAAGCAATCGCAGGCGAGGCGGTAATAGACGTTGAGGCCACGTTTTTCGGCGACGAGGACGCCGGCGGATTTGAGGAGGGAGAGGTGCTTGGAAACCGTGGAGAGGTCGTCCCCGACGAGTGCGCGGAGGTCGCAAACACAGAGCTCCCCCTGCATGAGTGCCTCGGTGAGGAGGAGCCTCGTGGGGTGAGCGAGGGCTTTGAGGACGGCGACGCGTTTAGCGGCGAGTGGCGGAGGCGCGACGGGCATGCCTGCTTATTTGGCCAATTAGCCAATTAATGCAAGCGCCGGTTTTTCGAAGGTGAGAATCCGCCGCCCTCACTCCGCACCCGTCTCCCGCGCCTTCAGTCCGAGATGGATCAGCGAACCCACAGCGGCGCCCGCCAATTGCGCCAGCACAAATCCGGGGACACTCGCCGGCGCGATCCCGGCAAAGGAATCGGAGAACATCCGCCCGAAAGCGGCGGCTGGATTGGCAAAGGAAGTCGATGCCGTAAACCAGTAAGCCGCACCGATATAAGCTGAAACCAGGGACGCCGCTTTCCCACTCGGAGCACGCAAAATCACCAGCAGCAGGCCCGCCGTCGCCACGGCTTCCGCCAGCCATTGACCGCCTCCGGCGCGCACCTTGGTGGACCACTGGAGAATGGGGAGGTCGAACATGGCGTGGGCGAGCCACGCCCCACCCACCGCGCCGAGCAACTGGGCAATGACGTAGAGGAGCCACATTCGGCCCGACAACTCCCCTCGGCAGAGCATCACCGTCGACACGGCGGGGTTGAAGTGGGCGCCGCTCACGGGGCCGAAGGTTTCGATGAGGAAGAAGAGCCCCCAGACAGTCGCAAGCGTGTTGGCAAGGAGAGCCACGGCCACGTTCCCCCCGGCCAGGCGCTCCGCCATAATTCCTGAACCGATCACCACGGCGAGGAGGAGAGCGGTCCCCAAAGCCTCACCGAACAGTTTTTGAAGCGCAGTTCGCATGGGGCGCGATCGTATAGGGGCGCGCCCTCCCGGGACGCAAGCGCCGAGCGCACGGCTACCGCCGGTACCGCAGGTCTACTCGGCGGCGCCGAGGCTTGCGCGCAGTTCACGCTCGCGTGCCCGATGCTCCTCGTCGCCGATGACGGGAACCGCGGTCAAACCGGCTGGAAGTTCGGGCAACTGGACCCAGGACCGGCACCCGCCGTACTTCGGGGCATCCGGAAAAACAAAGGGTTCGGAAAGGCGGTAGACCCGCACGAAGGCCAGGCTGAGCGACTGTTTATCGTCGTAGACAAAGCGCTCACGAATCACGGGTTCCGACCAGATGTGAAGTGAATCCAAACGTTGCACCTGCTCCCAGTCCGTCAATTCTTGGGTCCACTCGACGACGACCCGGTGGCGCACCTCATGGAAGCCTTCCCGATGCTGCGGGAGGGGAGTTTCCGGTGGCAATTTGAGCTTGGCGACCTGCTCGTGAAACAAGGTGGGAAGCAGAAGGAAATCGTCGTGCAAAAACCGAAATCCGTCGCGTCCCTCGGCGATGCCCCCTTTGCGGAGAATGAGGCTCTGGCGGCCGCTTCCGAGCGCTTCGCACACGAGCGCCCACTCCTTAAAACCCACGTTTTTCATTCCTCAACGGGCGCCCTTCTGGAGCCGTTTGAGCTTTCCACTCAACGCCGCTTTGCGGGCCGCACTCATGCGGTCGATGAACAGGACCCCATTGAGGTGATCGACCTCGTGCTGCAAAGCGCGGGCGAGGAGACCAGTGGCCTCGAATTCCAATTCCTTACCGTCGAGAGTTTTGGTACGGCAGCGCACTTTCGCCGAGCGGGGAATATCGGCCTGCATGCCCGGAAAGGAGAGACAGCCCTCCGTCCCCAATTCCTTCTCGACGCCCAGCTCCAACTCGGGGTTGACCAACACCATCGGCATGTACTGGGACAATTCAACAGGTTGCCCCGCCACCCACATGGCGCTTGGACGATCCTCGGAGTCCGACACGTCCACGACAGCCATCTGGACGGCAACGCCCACCTGCTGGGCGGCCAGACCAACGCCGTCCGCGTCGCGCATGGTTTCCAACATGTCCGACGCCAGCTTGCGCAGATCCTCGCTGAGGTCCGCCACTTTGGATCCCACGGCCCTCAGAACGGGGTCCCCGAACATCACGATTTTGCGAATCATTTGGCACGCTCCATAAAAGCGGTGAGGTTACCCTTAACGCCGGAATCCTTCAACCCGTCCAAGACCTTGAGTACGGTGCCGAAAGGGGCATCCCGGTCGGCATTCAGGGCGAGGGTGATATTGGGTTCCCGCTTGACCAACTCGGAGAGCCGCGACGCGAGACGTTCGACGACGACGGGCTGATCATCGAGGAAGAGCTGCGAGTCCTTGGAAATGGTGAGCACGATGGGCTCACGCTTGGGCTGCGCCACGGTGGAGGATTTGGAGTCGGGAAGACGGATGGTGACCGCCGGCTGCGCCTTTCGGAAGTTGCTGGAGACCAGCACAAAGATGAGCAGGATCGCGAAGATATCGATGAGAGAAACGATGACCACCTGCGGGGTCCGGCGGCGTTTGGGATAAAAATTCATGGCCGGAACGGGTGAAGGGACAGCGAAGAGAGGGACCGGGGAATCCGAGACACAGGACTAGGGTGATTCCGCCGAGGCGTGGTGGGCGGCTCCCCGGCGCTGGTAACACTTGGTGAGCAGGAGCGACACGATGCCTTCCATATCGGTCGCGAGCGTTTCGACCTTCCGCGCAAAACACGTGTAGGCGATGAGACAGGGGATTGCGATGGCAAGCCCGACCACCGTGGTGCTCAAAGCCTCGGCAATCCCGCTGGCGATGATGTGTGGATCGCTTTGCCCCGCTGCCGAGCCGAAAGCACCGAACACCTTCACCAAGCCCGACACCGCCCCCAGAAGCCCGAGCAAAGGGGTGATGCCCACGAGGATTTCGAGAATAAACAGGCCCTGCTCCAATCGCACCACCTCCCCGCGAGCCACCACCTGCACCGCGTCCTGATTTTCGGATCGGGACACCTCCAGGTGCTTGAGCGCTACTCGCAGGATGCGACCCAACGGTGAGCGATCGGCGAGCAGCAGCGAACTCAAGCGCGCCACCGCGCTCTCGGAGTCCGGCTGAAAGCGGTGGACTTCCTCTTTGACTCGAGGCGGGACCACGAAGTCGCGACGCAGGGCGAGTATCCGCAAGAGGATGACGGCGCCGCCCACCACGGAGCAGATGGCCAGCAGGAGCATAAAAACCCCGCCCTGAAGGAATAATTGCAGCACGGTCGAACCGGTCTCTGGCGAAGCGTTCATGAAAAATCTCAGTAAAGGGAAAAGGTGAAGGGGATCTCAAGCAAACCGTCTTGCAACAGGGGTTTTGCCTCCTCCGGCGGCGGCTCCAACTGCGACGCCTTCACCGCCTCCAGACACAGCTCCGAGAAGGCACGGTTGGCCGTGCTCCTTTCGATCACCACCCGCCGAACACTCCCGTCGGCGGTGATCCAGAAGCGGACCTTGACAAGCCCGGTTTCCAGAGAATCCATCCTGTTCTTTACCAGCAAGTTCCACTTGGCTCCAATCGCACGACTCACCGATTTCATGTACACCCCCATCGGCGTCTTGGAAGCGTTCACCCCGAGTTTTCCATTCTCCGCCAGCCCCCCTTTGGTTCCGGCACGCTCCTTGCCCTCCTGAAACAGGTCATCAAGGGGTTCGGCCTCGGATTTCTGCGAAGCCTCCGCCGGCTTGGGGGCGACGGGATTAACCGCCGTGGCTCCCGATTGCTGCGCCGAGGAAGGGCCGGCGGCTAGCCTCCGGAAAACCAACTCCCCTCCCAGCTCGGGCAGCTCCTCCATGCGCGCCAGCTCACCCCCTGATTTGTAGCGCGAGGCCGATTTTTTTGCGGCAGCAGCCGCCTTCGGAGATGCTTTTCCAGCCGCAAGTTTTGCGACTGAGGAGGAGGGTTTTGGAGGCTGCGCCTCCAGCGAACCCAGGCGCGCCTCTTGTCGGATCAGGGAAGTTTCCTGCCCGCCCTTGCGCCCCTCCACGGTGGGAAGCGGCAAGGAACCCGTGGGCGGCGCGAGGCTCCCGGCCACGAGATCGCGATCCGATTGAAAAGCAGCGGCCACGGGCGCGCTTTTGGCCTCTTGAAGCCCGGCGGAATCCATCCGCGGTTTTTCCCCCAGCTGATCCAGGGGCAACAACACCTTCTCGGGAGGGGGAGGCGGAGTCGGCGCAGTCGTTTGAATCACCAGATCGAGCGCCTCTTTTTCTTTCGCTGGGGGAACCAGCAGATTGGAGAGCCATTCCCGTTGGAAAAAAAGCCACAGGACCCCGAGGGCCACGTGGACCCAAAGGGACCCGACCAACCCGAGGGCAGCCTTCCGACGATCGGTCTCCTGGTTCACGTCTGGAACGACGTAAAGAAGCCTCCGGACGGAGCTGGGAAGTTTCCAGCTCATCGATCCGACGCCGCCCGGATGACGCCCCCCTTCATTTCTCCCAAGGCCGACAGGGACGAAAGCCGTGCGCACCAGTCCACTTCCTCCGCGCGCCCCTTGGCGGCCAAAGCCCGCCCATTGCGCGAGGCCCTGAGCGCGGCGAGGGGATCAGGAAAAGCGGTTGCCGTCGCGAGAGCCACTTGCGCGGCGTCCGTCCAGTGTTCTGAAGAGAGCCCCGGCATGGATTCCTTCAGCTCGAGGAGCAGGCGACCTGCAGCCCAAACATCCTCCAGAGCGAGGGTCTCAAAAGTGCCCGCGCACACCAGAAGCAGGTTCGAGGGCGGGTTCCGGCGAATCTGCTCGGCCAAAGCGCCCAGATTCAGCAAGGCCCCGACCCAAACCCGGTGGGCAGCGGCACAGGCACGCAATGCCACGGTGCCGTTGGTAGTGGTCGTAATAATCGTTCTTCCAGCGTGTTGCCGATACTCAAACGGCGAATTACCAAGATCGAACCCTTCGATGCGCTCGCCTTGCCGTTCTCCCCCGAGCAAAGCCTCCGGATCCCGCTTCCGGGCCTCCCAAGCCTCTTCGATGGTGCACACCGGGACGATTTCACGAACCCCAAACTCCAGCGCGGTGACCATCGAACTGGTGGCCCGCAAAATGTCCCACACCACGCAGGTCGTCCCGGACAGGTCGCGATGAGCGAGCTGAGCCACCTCGGAGGGTTCAAGTGCAACGTCGATATTCATGAAAGAGAGGCCCCGGACCCGCGGCCGCGTCCCGGGGAGGAGCGGGCGGCTCCCGGGGAGCGCCGCACATTCCAGGTCCGCCGGGCGTGGTGAAACAGGTACTGCTGAGCGTACCCACCATACTCCCCAAAGTACGTTCCGCAAAACTCGCGAATCCGGGCCGGGGTGACCTTTCTTTTTCCGGCAAAATATTTTTCACGAATCACACGCTCAATCCACACGTCAACGGGGAAAGCCCGCAACCGCTCAAAGCCAAACAGCAGCGCGCAATTGGCGACCTTTTCCCCCACCCCCGGCAAGCGGCACAGTGCCTTTTGGGCCGCGGCATCGTCCATTTGCGCCACAGCCGCCAAATCCAGCTCGCCCGAGGCGACCATGCGCGCCGCTGCGAGGAGGTTTTTGGCGCGATAGCCCAGCGCACAGGCCCGAAGATCCTCCTCGCGCAATCCGGCGAGCGCAGCCGGTTCCGGGTACGCAAACAGCGAAACCCCATCCAGCGAGAGCCGTTTTCCGTAGCGGCTGCGGAGGGTGTGCGAAATCTGCGCAATGTGGGCGACCTGCTTCATCGAGGACGTGATGAAAGTGGCCACCGCCTCCCAGGCAGGCTGCCGCAAAATCCGCATCCCCCGGCAAAAGCGGAGGGCCTCCTGCATTGTGGGATCGTCTGGAAAACTCGCGCAGATTTCGGCAAGCGGATGGTCCAAAGCGAGGTAATCGAAAGCCGCATCCGCCGCTTCGGCATTCACCCGCACCGTATTCCCCTCCTGCTCGAGGTACACCGGCACCTGCCCCACGGCACCAAGCCATCCGTGACGATGACGCACCCAGTGAAAGGCCTGCCCGCTGTTCAGCGTGATGTCCAGGTCCGTCAAATCGGAGCAAACACTGGCAACATTCACAGGCTCAATGGATAAAATAGCTCAGGTTCTCCAGTTCGGCGGCCAGGTCGACATTACTCACCACCACCGGATCGGGAACGGTCAGGACCGCTGGAGCAAAATTCAAAATCGCCTGGATTCCCGCCTCCACCAACCCGTTGACCACCTCCTGGGCTACGTGTCCGGGGAGCGCAAGGATCGCGATTTTGATTCCGCGTTCCCGGACAAATTCGGGCAATTCTTCCATCGGCAAAATCCTCACGTTGTGATCGCGGGGACGCGGACGCAAAGGGTCGAGGTCAAAGGCGGCGACCAATTCAAACCCCTGTCGGGCAAAGCCGCCGTACCCGAGGAGAGCGGACCCCAACTGTCCGACGCCTACGAGGATCACCGGTTGCAAACAGGCTGTTCCGAGCACTTCACCGAGCTTTTTGGCCAGAGCGGCGACGCCGTACCCCAGACCCCTCGTGCCGAAGTGACCGAAGTAGGCCAAGTCCTTCCGCAACTGGGTGGGCTTGACTCCGGCCGCCTTTGCCAGAGCGGCGGAGGAGACAGTCCCGACGTCGTTGCCGCGCAGGCGCTGCAACACACGGTAATAAAGCGAGAGGCGATAGACGGTTTTTCGCGGGATCGCTCCTTTGCTCATGGGTGAAAACAGGGGTGAAAAATCCGCCAGCAGTGCACTCCAGCTCCCGGGTGAGAAGCAAGCCTCACTCGCCTTTGAGAAACACATCCATTTGCTGCCCGACGTACACCGGGATGGAAGGACGGTTAAAACGAAAGATCACCTGGAGCACCCGGGTGTCCACCCTCTCGCTGCTCTCCCCCGAAAGCGAGCGTTTGGGCAGGATGTAAGGCTCTATCCGCACAAAGCGGAGGGGCACTGCGGTGTCTCGTTTTCCCTTCACATAAGCAATCGCCTCACAATTCGGTTTCACGCGGGGCGCGTTGTCCTCGTCCACATCGGCACGCAACTGGAATTCGCGCGTTTGCCCAAGCAGCAGGGGGACCTCCGCCGCACTCGGCGCACAGTATTCCCCCACCCGGATGTTGACCTGCAAAACGGTCCCTTCACGCGGCGCCCGAACCACCAGCAACTCCCGCTGCACCTCCGCCTTTTTCAAGAGCACCCGCGCCGCCTCCACTTCGGCCTTGCGCGACTCCACCCGGCTCCGGGCCGCCTGCAACGCAAACTGCGTCCGCTGCCTTTCATCCACACTGACCACCTTGTTCTGAATGAGCTGCTCGATCCGCTTCCACTGGTCCTCCCGGTCGGCAAGCGCCACCTGCGCCTCCTCGAGGGACGCCTTCAGTGCCCCCCAATTGGCCCCCTGCACCAGAATCTGCGCCTCGGCTTCTCTGGCGTCCTGCTCCAAAAGCACCTCCCCCGCCCGCACCTCGTCCCCCACCTTCACCGGCACCCGAACCACCAACCCCGGAACCGACGGCGCAATCCGGACGTTTTCCTCCACGCCCTCCACGAGGCCCCGGGCACCAATCGAGTCCTCGAAGGGGGCGGAGGAGGGCTCCACGAGAGGAACCACCTGAAGGTCCGGAGCTGCCTGGCGACGGACCAGCAGCACCGCGAGGATCATCCCGCCCACAGCCACATAAAAAGAGACACGCTTAAACATAATCAGGACCGCTTTCTCCCGGCAGATACACCCCTTTCAGACAGCCGTCCTCCATCTCCGCAATCCGGTCGGCGAAGGGAAAAATACGGCTGTCATGGGTCACCACGATGACGCTTCGGTCGGGATGACAGGCGGTTTCGCGCAGCAACTCCAACACCCTCCTGCCGGAAGCGGCATCGAGCGCTGCGGTGGGCTCGTCACAGATCAATAAACGCGGGCCGTGCACCAGAGCGCGGGCAATGGCCACCCGCTGTTGTTGTCCCCCGGACAACTGGGCCGGGCGCGCCTGCTTTTTGTCCCCCAGTCCAACCTGTTCCAGTAAACGGGCAGCCTCCGCCTCCGCTTGCCCCCGGCTACCGCCATTGATCAACAAGGGCACGCTCACGTTTTCCAGGGCTGTCCAGGTCGGGATCAGGTTGAATTGCTGAAATACAAAGCCCACGTTCCGGCCTCGAAAGGCC
>JBANFR010000140.1:0-9387 GCA_037975925.1 Verrucomicrobiota bacterium | reverse complement strand
GGCACATGGATTTTCTGGTCCCCAGTGGGCTGGGCCTCAATGCCGTCTCCAGCGAACAAGGAAGCCTCCTGTGAATTGTCAGTCCAAAGCACTGCGTCCGGGGCGATTCCATGAGCCAACAGTTGGCGGGCCGCATTTCGCCAACTGTGAATGTGGGGCTCAATGAGGACGGTTTGCATGGCTCACTAGAGTTCCCCCGACCTGACCGAGGAGAGGTCACTGAGAGTGGGAGTGGGAGGGGCGTCGAAGGTGAGTTCCAGCTGCTCGGGCGGAGGTAAAAAGCGGGCCCGGAGCGAGTCGCTATCCAGTCCGAGTTTGGCCGGGTGATGATCGGCCGTCACAATGAAAGGGAGCAACTTTTTCATCTGGAGCCGCAGACGGATCAGGTCGGAAAGCCGCAGACGGGTGTATCGACGCGCGCTCAGGACACGCTCGACATTTCGGACTCCCAGCCCGGGAACCCGCAGGAGCATTTCGCGCGACGCTCGATTCACGTCGACCGGAAAGACGTCGCGATTTCGCAGGGCCCAGGAGAGTTTTGGATCCAATGCGAGATCGAGATTGGGAGCGGCGGGGCTCGCAATTTCATCCACTCCGAAATGGTAAAAGCGCAAGAGCCAGTCCGCTTGGTACAGTCGGTGTTCCCGGATCAGCGGCGGCGCTTTGAGAGGCAGAATCGAGGAGGGTTCCGGGATGGGGCTAAATGCCGAGTAGTACACCCGGCGCAGCCGATGCGCCGAGTACAGCTTTTGCGCACAACCGAGGATCAGGGCATCCGTGGAGGCGTCTGCACCCACGAGCATCTGGGTGCTTTGCCCCGTGGCAAAGGGCGGGGGCTTGGGAGCATCGGGCTTGCGCTTCTCCGCCTGCCGCTCCTCGATTTTTTCGCGAATATGTCCCATCGCCTCCTCGGTGCGGGCCAGATTCTTTTCCGGAGCCAGCGTGTTCAGACTTTTCTGACTGGGCAGTTCGACATTGATGCTGATGCGGTCCGCGTAGCGGCCTGCCAGGGCGATGAGCGCCTGCGAGGCTTCCGGAATGGTCTTGAGATGAATGTAGCCGCGAAACTGATGCTCCTCTCGCAGCTTCCGAGCGACCTCGATCACGAGCTCCATCGTATGGTCCGCACTGCGGATAATTCCGCTGCTCAGGAACAGTCCCTCGATGTAGTTCCGCTTGTAGAAATCGAGCGTGATCTGAACCACTTCCTCCGGCGTAAAACGCGCCCTCGTGACATTGCTCGAGCGGCGGTTGATACAGTAGTGGCAGTCGTACAGACAGGAGTTGGTCATCAACACCTTCAGCAGCGAGACGCAACGTCCATCGGGCGTGTACGAATGACAAATTCCCGCGCCTCCCGTCGAACCGACGCCCTTGCTCCCGCGCGAGTCTTTCCGTGCAGCGCCACTGCTCGCGCAAGAGGCGTCGTACTTTGCGGCATCAGCCAGAATCTCGAGTTTGCGTTGCAGGTCCATGTTCAGTCCCGATTTTTAAGAATGGCCTCCGCGGTTCTTTTACCCGAGAGGATCGCCCCCTCAATGGAGGCACTCCACTGGTGATCGCCACACACGTAAACTCCGTCTTGGACGAGGTAACCGTTCCCCTTCATCCCCGCGTGTGGGGCCTGTTCCGGCAATGCCCGCTCTATGGTCTCCGTACGCAGGTGTCGCCACTCCCGTACCTGCACTCCAAACCAACCCTCCAACTCCCCGAGGACCTCGCCTTCCAAACCGGCCAATGGAGGGATTCCCAAAACGGACACCGAAATCAGCGATTGGCCCGGCGGCGCGTATCCGGGCGCCACATCCGAAGGGACGCAAAGATTGTTTACCAAACCAGTCCCCGCACCGTTGAGCGCAATGATCGCCTCCCGAAGAGGCGACTGATTCGCGGCAAAATAAATGCACGTCACGGATCTCCACGACGGTTCTGTTCCGGCGAGACCGGGCACCAGTTTCCGGGCCGTCTTAGCGTCCGTGGCGACCACCACCTGGCCCGCCAAATTTTCGCCTGACTGCAAAACGAGCCCGCCCGAATGCACGCTCGCCACGCGTTGGTGGAGGCGGATTTTTTCCGGAGGCAGACGTGAGGCTAATTGGCGCGGAATCTCCCCCATCCCGGCGGCAGGCAGCGTTGCGTGACCTTGCGAGAACATTTTGAAAGTGAATTCAAACATCCGACTCGAGGTGCGCAGTTCGCGTTCGAGGAAAATGCCGCCGTAGAAGGAGCGGAAAAACACATCGATCATCTGCGCCGAGAAACCAGCCCGCCGGAGGTAATGCTCGGTGGTGAAATCCTCGTGCGCCGCGATTTCTTTGAGGTTTATTCCGCTCAAGCGCCACTTCAAAAGCGCCACCCGCAGCTTGTCCGCCAGCGACCCAACCGGAGCGAATGCGCTGCTCCAGAAATGGCGCGGCGAGCGAAAGACATCCATCACGCGCCAGAGACGTCGATCCCGCCACACCCACGCTCCCGGCTCAAAGGCGTGCAGCTTGAGCTGCCGCTTGTCTAAAAGCGCTCCCGCTTCCGGGTAGGCATCCAAAAAAACCTGAAAACCGCGGTCCAACAAAAAGCCATCGACGGCATCCGTCCGTACGCGACCACCGACGGCGTCGCTTCCTTCGAGCAGTTGAAATTCGACGCCCGCCGCGTGTAAATGGCTGGCGCAGGCTAGACCTGCGAGACCGCCACCGACGATCAAAACCGGTGGTGAGAAAGAGCTCATGGGCGGGAACGGAGAAGGCATGCGGCCATGCCTTCACCCTACCCCGGTTTTGCGCTCCACAAAAGGCCGGAGCGCGGAGCCCCAGCTCCGCTTTCGCGCCCCGCCCCCTTTATGCGTTCGTCCAACCCAGCTCCGCCCAACCGCTCCGCTCAGGACAACAAGTCGTGGAGGCTCCGTCCGTCCTCCGGCAGTTTGAGAATCTCCCGGAAGTTCGTCGGCAGTTTGGGCCAGACGCGCCACAATTTGAAGCCACTCCTCGATGCGCCCGCGCAAATATCCCTGGAGCGCCTGCATCGATTCGCGAAGCACTGGAAATGCGCAAGTCGACCCGGCATACAGCACTCTCCCGGAGTTTCCGGCGCCGTCTCCATCGCTCTCCAAAACGGTCTCCTGTAAGCCTGCATCCCAAACCCGCCACGACGGCTTCCCTTTCCGAGAGTTCCCGGATGCTAAGTGCCCGGAATCTGTAGGGAGAGCCATGCAACCCCCAGGTTCCCTCCCAAATCCCTTCGCCTTGTCCAGCGCCTCTCCACGCCGCGTGCTCCGCCTCGCCCTCGCGGCGGGGCTGCCGCTCCTGAGCAGCCTTTCAGGCATCGCCGCGCCGGTGCCACCTCTGGCCCGTGCGTTCCTGGAGGAATATTGCACCGATTGCCACGACCGCTCCACGCACAAGGCCGGCCTGAACCTGGAGGACCTTCCTTTCGAGCTCCAAACCCCCAGCAACGCCGCGCTCTGGGAAAGCGTTTTCGACAAGCTCGCCCATGGCGAAATGCCGCCCAAAAAAGCCGACCAGCCCTCCCCTTCCCAACGCGAGCCCTTCCAACATTGGCTCTCCGAAGTACTCTCACGCGCCTCCTCCGAACGCCAGGCACTCCAAGGCCGCGTTCCGCTACGCCGTCTCACTCGCAGCGAATACGAAAACACCGTGCGCGACCTGCTCCGGGTGGAAACCGACCTCCAAGACCTCTTTCCCGAAGACGCCACCACAGCCGGTTTCCACAAAGTCGGCCAGGGCCTCTCCTTTTCCGCCACCCACTTTGCGCGGTACCAGGAGGCTGCCGAAAAAGCGCTCGCAGACGCCATTCCCGCCCGGCCTTTTACTCCGCTCAAAACCAAAATCCCGGGATCCAGCATCCTCAAAAACGCGGATAAAAATCAGGCCCGCTGGGGATTGTGGCGGAATGGCGAGGACATCGTCCTCTCCTCCAACCTGTTTTTTCCTTACACGGCGGTGCGAATGCCGCGAGCCCCTCGCTCCGGACGCTACCGCACCGAGGTCGAGGCCTACGGGCTGCGCACCCAGGGCCGCCCTCTTCCCCTCGCTCTTGCGATTCAACGCGACTCCTCACTTCCCGACGCTCCGGAAGCCGTCGCCTGGCACGATGTACCCCCCGACGCATCCGAGACGGTCGCCTCCGAAGTCACGCTCCGCTCGGGCGATCACCTGGTGGTTTACGGATGGACCCTGCCCCATCGGGACACGGTGCAGGCACGGCTGGCTTCCCTCAAAATCGAACCAGCTTTGTGGCCGGAACCTTCCCTCGCGATTCGCTCGCTCTTCATCGAGGGCCCGCTCGATTCCGAGGGGAAACCGGACACGTGGCCCCCAGAAAGCTATCGCCGTCTCTTCGGCGATATTCCCCTGCGCCCGCTCTCGCAAAGCAAACCCGGGACGGAATGGTCCGATTCCCTGACAGCCCTTGCCAAACGCACGGACGCTGAGTGGGCGGCAGACCCTCTGGTTCCGTACTCGGCAAATCCACGCGAAGACGGGGAGCGGCTACTGCGTGCCTTTCTCCCGAGAGCATTCCGACGCCCCGTCTCACCCGAAATAGAACGTCCTTACCTTCAGGGCCTTCAAGAGGACTTGGATCAAGGACTGCCCTTCCATGAGGCCATGCGAACGGCTTTCAAATCGGTCCTCTGTTCCCCGCATTTTTTCTTCCTCCAAGAGTCCCCCGGCCCACTCGATTCCTATGCCATCGCCTCGCGACTCTCGTATTTTCTTTGGAACAGCCCACCCGACGAGATCCTGTTGAGCAAAGCCGCCGATGCCTCGCTCAAAGAGCCCGCAGTTCGGTACGCCGAGGTGGAGCGTCTCCTTGCCCACCCGAAGGCCGCCCGATTTGAGCGCTCCTTTACCGCGCAGTGGCTCGATCTCCACAAAATCAACGCCACCGCCCCCGACGCCAAACTCTACCCGGAATTTGATCGCCGCCTCCAGGACTCCGCCCTCGCCGAGACGGAATCCTTTTTTCATGAGGTCCTGACGCACAACCGGAGCGTCCTCGAATTCATCCACAGCGACTGGTCATTCCTCAATGAGCGACTGGCCCACCACTACGGGCTCCCCGACGTCCCCGGACACAACCTGCGCAAAGTCACCCTCCCCAAGGACAGCCCGCGCGGCGGTATCCTCACCCAGGCAAGCGTCCTCAAGGTCACCGCCGACGGTGCCAAAACCTCTCCCATTCTCCGCGGCAAATGGATCTGCGAACGCATTCTCGGCATCGAACCGTCGCCTCCGCCTGAAGACGTGCAGAAAATTGAGCCAGACATTCGGGGCGCAACCACCATCCGCGCCCAACTGGAAAAACACCGCTCCTCCGCCGCGTGCGCCAGCTGCCACGACATCATGGATCCCCCCGGGTTCGCGCTCGAGAGCTTCGATGTGATCGGCGGCTCACGCACCTTTTACCGCACGCCTGATCCCTCGGCAGAAGTCGTCCCCATTGCCCACACCACCTTCAAGGTTCACCGCGGGCTTCCCGTCGAAGAGGGTTACACCATGTCCGACGGAACCCAGTTTTCCAACATTCAGGAATACAAGCAGATCCTGCTCCGCCAACCGGATCGGATCGCCCGAAACCTTGCGCAAAAACTGCTCACTTACGCCACTGGCGCGCCTGTTCAATTCGCCGATCGTCCGGTCGTCGAAGAAGTCCTGCGACAGACGGCTCCAGAGCGGCACGGTCTGCGCTCGCTGGTGCATCGCATCGTGGAAACACCCGCCTTTCTTCAGAAGTAACCTTCCGCTCACGCATCATGAACCCCCAATTACGTTCCCCCCTTCCCCGGCGGACCTTCCTCAAAGCAGGCGCAGTGAGTCTGGCGCTTCCGCTCCTCAACGCCATGCTCCCCTCGGGACTCCGAGCCGACCAACGCGCCGCCGCACTCTGCCCAAAACGCCTCCTCCTCATTGGTCGTAACCTCGGCCTCCATGCCCCCTTCCTCTTTCCTGAAACCCCGGGGCTGAACTACGAGGGGACCCGTTATCTCGACCTGCTCGAAGAACACCGAGGCTCCTTCACCCTCTTTTCCGGGGTTTCCCACCTTGGGTACAACGACCACAAAAGCGAACCCGGCCTTTTCACTGGGGTCCACTGGGACCGCATCAAGGATCCCACTCGGGAACACCACAACTCCATCTCACTGGATCAGTTCGCAGCTCAACACCTTGGGCGTCACACCCGCTACTCCAATCTGGTCATCGGCGCCCCTGTGCAATGGCACTTTTCGTGGACGGGCAAGGGCGTGCCAGTGCCAACGGAACGCCGCCCAACCGAGGTGTTCAAGCAGCTCTTCCTCGACGGCGCCCCCGAACAGGTCTCCTCCGAACTACGACGTCTCCGGGATGGACGCAGCATTCTGGACCGGGTCGTGGAGGAATCCAAGGCAATGACCCGCAATCTCGGGCAGGAGGACAAGGAGCGGATCGACCTGATGTTTACCTCCATTCGGGAAGCGGAACGGAACTTCAAAAAGGCGGAGGCTTGGACCACTACGCCAAAGCCCCGGGTGGATTATCCGCTTCCCCCCAAAGACCCCACCCACGATCAGCTGGTGGCCCGCGAAACCCTGTGGTTCGACATCACGCGTCTGGCGTTTCAAACCGATTCCACCCGGGTGATCCTTTTGACGCTCGGGGATGCCGGGCGAGCCCAGATCGAGGGGCTGTCCATGGGGCATCACGACGCTTCGCACCACGGGAAAGACGAAAAAAAAATCGAGCAACTCGCGCTCATTGAGGAGGAGGAGCTGCGACAATTCGGTCGTTTCTTGAGCAGCATGAAGGCCGCCAACGAGGGGGAATCCCATCTACTGAACCAGACCGCCATCTTGTCCGCCAGCAACCTCAGTAACGCCTCTGCACACACCTGCGAAAATCTCCCTATTTTCCTCGCAGGCGGTGGATTCCGTCATCAGGGCCACGTCCTGCACGACCGGAAAAAGAACACGCCTTTGAGCAATCTTTTTGTCCGGATGCTCCAGCAACTGGGGATTGAACAGGACCGTTTTGGAGCCAGCACCGGCACCCTCAGCGAAATCTAGGAGCGCGCAGCCCCAGCTGCGCTTGAGCGCCCTGTTCTCGCAGGCGCTCCCTTCCAGCTGCGCTTGAGCGCCCCGTTCTCGCAGACGCTCCCTTTCAGCTGCGCTTGAGCGCCCCGTTCTCGCAGACGCTCCCTTTCAGCTGCGCTTGAGCGCCCCGTTCTCGCAGACGCTCCCTTTCAGCTGCGCTTGAGCGCCCCGTTCTCGCAGGCGCTCCCTTCCAGCTGCGCTTGAGCGCCCTGTTCTCGCAGGCGCTCCTCCGCACCACCCGGGCTACCGCGGATCGTTCACCCGGCCGATGAACAAACACGCCCCCGAGTTGCGATGTTGCACCGCAAACCAAAAGGGCCGGTCCACCCGTACCACCACCGGCGGTTTTCCCGGAGCTGCGGCCGTGGCCTTCGCCATGACAACCGCCGTGGCAGCGGCGGCTTCCGTCCCGTTCTCGTCCAGTTCCAGGAAGGTCTTGTGCAGCACCTTGCTCACAGCCAAGTAATCGTCCGGCTTCCGCTCGGCCATCCGCTCAAACTCCGCACTGCCCTTGGGCTGATCAAACGCCCGCCGCATCCCGAGCTTTTGGAGGGATGCGGACAAATCCAAGGTTGCCCCTTGAATCCGGAACTTGGGCAGGGAAAGCGCCACCTCCTGCTCCTCACTCTCGCCTAACTCCGCCAAGAGCCGGGGCGTCAGACGCCCTTCGAGGGTCGCCAGTTTTTGTCCGGAATCCGGTACCAGCACCAGAAATTGGAAGCCGCCCCCCTCATAGGGAAGTCTCACCGCCTGAAAGCCGTCCCGGCGGGCGTATCCGAGGTGGCGCGTGAGTGCCATCATTGGCACTTCGATGCGCTCACCCGAGCCCAGGACAAACGGGGACGGTCGGGTGGCTCCCTTAGAAAAGGACTCGCTCCACGAGGCTTTAAAATACAGCGCATTGACGAGCACCAGGCGACTGAGCCGATCCAAATCGTTTGGACCAATCAGATCACGGATCCTCGACTGGGTCTGTTTTTCCACCCAGCCGTTGATCTTCTGACGGCACTTTTCCGTGTCCCGACGAAAATCCACCGTTTCCAATGGCGCGCCATATTGCTCCCGGACCGTTTCGAGAAAGGGGCGTTTGAACCCAAAATCCTGCTGTCCGAAGAGCCGATTCGCGACTCTTACTTCGACGGGAGACGACGGCCCGCCCGTTTCGCGGTTCCGTTTCACGCGCGCCGCAGACTCCGCTGCGAGTTGCTCGAATTCCGCTGATAGATTCCGGAGGGCCTCGTGAATGGCAGCCTCCTCCCCGGCCAGGTGAAGCGTCTTGCGCATTTCCTCCAGCGTATGGGCGCTTGCCCCGGCGGAGGTCATCGCAAGGGCCGTCTGGATCGAAAACGGCGAGAGAAGCAAGTTGCCGGGAGGTGCCAACTTGGCCAGGTCGAGTCCCACCGCGTTTATGCTTTCCGCAGAGGACTGCGTGGAGGCTGGTGCCGCAGCAGGACTTGCCTGAGCGAACAGAACGGTCGTGGCGACGGTCGCAAGAAAACGGGGGAGTCTCATCCCGTCAGACTGCGAATCCCCCGCCCGGATGGCGATCTGCTTTTTGAGACGGCCCGGCATTGCCCTCGGGTTCGGCAAAGCCTTCTTTTCTTGAGAACATCAGACTCAGCGAACGCTCGGCGAGAGGTAGCCGATGGAGACCAGAAAGGCGTCTGTTTTCTGGAGGGTTTCTTCCCGGTAAGGCGACCGGTTGAAGAAGCTGTGGGGCTGCCCCTCGTACCCGATGAGTTCGCAAGCGTTGCCCGCCTTCTTCATGAGTTCAGTGAAATGTTCGACGGTCTTGTAAGGCACCGTGACATCGGCTGTTCCGTGATGAATCAGCGTGGGAGGGAGGCCCGGACGAATGTGGTGAGCCGGCGAAATTTCCTCCGGCAAACACCCGAATCGCTCGGAGGTGGCGTTGGCAAGGAAACCGCTCAACTCAACTCCTGGGAGCGGTGCCATCGTGAGCCCGGGGTTAAACAGAACGAGCGCGTTGGGAACACAGGACACGGTCTTTCCTTCCGAGTCAGGATCGAGGCCAGGGAGCAGGGCCGTGGAGGCCGCAAGATGGCCGCCCGCAGAGCCCCCGGCAGCTACGATCCGCTGGGGGTCAATGCCGAGGCGTTGGGCATTCGAGCGCACCCAGCGGATGCAAGCCTTGGCATCGCTCACGCACTCGAAAGGCTTCGCCTTGTTGCGCGTAGCGACGCGATAGTCGGCCACGCATGCGACCATCCCTCGGGCCGCCAGGGCCTTGGCTTGCGAAACAAACTGCAGAGGCGTTCCCCCCACCCATCCTCCTCCGAAAA
>JBANFR010000139.1:0-9394 GCA_037975925.1 Verrucomicrobiota bacterium | reverse complement strand
GGAGCCTCCGCAGGCTTCCAGACAGCTTTTGACAATCGCAAGCCCGAGACCCGTTCCGCCCGTTTCACGCGTCCGCGCTGTCTCGGGGCGGAAAAACGGTTCACAAAGGCGATGGATCATCTCTTTGGGAACACCGGGACCTTCGTCGAGAATGTGGAGGACGACCCTCTGGGCTGCACTCCGTGCCTCGATGCGAATGGGCAGCGAACCCCCGGAGTAGCGAAAGGCATTTCGCAAGACGTTGGCCACCGCCCGTTTGAGAAGATGGGCATCGGCAAAAACACGGCTTTCTGGCGGGAGGTCGATCTGGAGTAAATGCTGCGGGATACCCTCCTGGCGGGCGGCTTGTTCGAGAATCGGAGCCAGATCCAGGGGCTCGAGGTGGATCTCCGCGTGGAGTCCCGCCTTCGTAAAGCACAGCAATTCCTCGATGAGCTTGGACATCTGGGCGACCTCTTCGCGCACGTCCTGAACGGCCTCCTGAAGCGGCGCGCCTGCCTGTTGTTCAAGGATTCCGAGGCTCCACTCCATGCGGGCCACGGGCGAACAGAGTTCATGGGCGATGTCTCCGAGGAAACGCTTTTGTCCCGAGACAAAGTCCTGCAACTGGGCAGCGAGATGGTTGAGGGATTCGCCGAGATTGCCGAGCTCATCGCGTCCCTGGGGGGAGACTCTGGTTTCGAAATGGCCGGCGGCCATGGACTCCGCGGCGTCTTTCATGGTGCGCAAGGAAAGGGTGATGCGTCGGACCAGAGGAATCCAGAAGAGGGCTGAGGCGAGGAGGACGAGTGCGGCGATCCACCAGGAGGTGAACTGGAGGAGGAGTCCTCCTGCCTTGGGCGAGGTGGATGCGAGGAGGAGGATAGTTGGACCGCGCTGGCGACGTCCGTCCGGGATGGGGGAAAGATGGACGCCGATCCAGTACAGGTTTTCGTGATGGAGAACGAAGTGGCGGTTTCCGAGAGAGGTGGGGCCGGGCGGGAGTCCCGGAATGGTGGAATGGGGAGGCGGTGGGCGAGGGACGAGTTCGCGCACTTTGGCGAGGACGGAAGGTGGCGGGTGCGCGATTTCGCCGGCCTGCCATGCGCCGTCGCTGCGGAAGAGGGAGAATTGGACGCCATACGTTTCAGCGAAGGAATCGAGGACGTTGTTCCACTCGGGCTGAGAGGTTTGGGAGAGGGCTTCGGTGACTTCTCCGGCGAGGGCGGAAAGGCGGTGGCCGACTTTTCCCTGCATGAGGGCGCCGAGGACTGGGCGGAATTCGGTGAAGAGCGCGAGGGCGGCGACGGACCCGAGGAGGAGAATGTTGAGGAAAAACCAGCTGAGGATTTGGAGGCCGAGCGGGAGGGAGAAAAAGAGGGCTGGGCGAAGTTGGGAACGCCTCGGGCGTTCGGTTGCCGTGAGATCAGGGGGCATCGGGAGCAATGAGGGAATAGCCTGCAGACCGGACGGTGCGGATGAAGCGCGGGTTTTTGGGGTCGTCGCCGAGTTTGCGTCGCAGGGCAGAGATGTGGACGTCTATGGAGCGGTCGAAGACCTCGTAGTTGCGTTCGCGGATTTCCTCGAGAAGTGCCTCGCGGGTTCTGACGCGTCCGACGGCGCGGCTGAGAGAGAGGAGGAGGTCAAATTCGACGGGGGTGAGAGTGAGCGGGTGCTGCTCGAGGGTGGCAGAGCGGGAGTCTGGGTGGACGGTGAGGGGGCCGATTTGGATGGGGGCGTCGGCTTGGGGAGTTTGGGGAATGCGTGAGCTGCGCCGGGTGACTGCACGCAAGCGTGCGAGGAGTTCGCGGCTGGAGAAGGTTTTGGGGAGGTAATCGTCGGCGCCGAGTTCAAGTCCGACGATGCGGTCTGCTTCTTCACCGCGGGCGGTGAGCATTAGGACGGGGACGTCGCTGGAGTGGCGGAGGCGTTTGAGGACTTCGAAGCCGTCGAGGCCCGGGAGCATGAGATCGAGGAGGATAGCGTGCCAGGATTCCTTGGTGGCGAGGGCGAGTCCTTCGAGTCCGGAGTGGACTTGGGTGACGCAATAGCCGAGTGGAGCGAGGTATTGAGAGATGAGCCTGCAGAGTTTGCGATCGTCATCGATGATGAGGATACGCTGGTTGGCGGCATCGGCTTGCGGGGCGGATTGCATGGGTGGCCGGGAGGGAGCATGGGGTGTGCCTGTGGGATTGCGTGGCGTGTGGTGAGAGGAGAGAAGAGGGGAAGTTGCTATGAACTTTTTAACTGATCCACAGGCCTGGCTTTCGCTTTTGACGCTGACGGTGCTGGAGGTGGTGCTGGGCATCGACAACGTGATTTTTATTTCGATTTTGGCGGGCAAGCTGCCGGTTTCGGAGCAGGGGAGGGCGAGGATGATGGGTTTGGCGTTGGCGTTGCTGGCGCGTGTGGGGTTGTTGTGTTCGATTTTCTGGCTGATGAAGTTGACCCAGCCTTTACTTCAGATGTTCGGAAAAGCGTTGAGTGGCAAAGACTTGGTATTGTTGGCGGGTGGGCTCTTTTTGTTGTGGAAAAGCGTGCATGAGATTCACGGGAGTCTGGAGGGGGAGGAGGGATCTGCAAAACCTAGGGGAAGGGCGACCGTGAAGGCGGTGGTGGGGCAGATTTTGGTGGTGGATATTGTGTTTTCTTTGGACTCCGTGATTACGGCGGTGGGGTTGGCGCAGGAGGTGGCGGTGATGATTGCGGCGGTGGTATTGGCGATGGGGGTGATGTTGTGGGCGGCGAAGCCGATTGGGGATTTTGTGAACAGGCATCCGACGGTGAAGATGCTGGCGTTGTCGTTTTTGTTGATGATTGGGTTGATGTTGGTAGCGGAGGCTTTGGGACATCACATCCCGAAGGGGTACATCTACTTCGCGATGGCGTTTTCGTTTGTGGTGGAGATGTTGAATTTGCGCATGCGGAGTCGCCGCGCTGCGAAGCCAGTGCAGTTGCACCGGCCGCAGTGAGGGTTTCGGGGGGAACGGTTCCCGGGGGGAGTTCGCTTCGGGGGGGCTTGGGGAGGCGAGGGGGCGGCTACGAGGAAAGTGAGGAGGAACGGATGCGTTCCTTTTTTTCCTCGGCGTCCTCTTGGATGCGCCGGGATTCCCTTGCGAGCTGGGTTTCGAGTTGGTCGGCGCTGGTGGGATCTCCCGAGGCGATGGCCTTGGAGATTTGTTCGCGTAAAAAGAGTTCTTTTTCAGCGAGTTTTGCTTTGGCGATGGAATCGATCTCGGCGATTTGGGCTTTCTGGTTTTCGGAGAGCTTGGAGGTGGGCGATTGTTTTTCCAACCGTTCCATGGCGAGTTCGTAGGCGCTTTTCATCGGGGAAGTTCGTGAAAAAAGTCGGGCTTGGCGTCAACCTTGGGGGCGTATGATTCGACTTTTGAGCACGGACTTTGACGGGACTTTGGTCGACCATTTTGCGAATCCGCCGGTGGATCCCGCGCTTTTTGGGATGTTTGAAGAGTTGAGAGCGCGCGGGGTGCATTGGGCGATCAACACGGGAAGGGACCTTCGGTTTGTGGATGAGGGGTTGCGGGAGTTTGGTTTTCCTGTGGAGCCGGACTTTGTTTTAACGGCCGAACGGGAGGTGTTTCACCGGGGGCCGGGAGGGCAGTGGCAGGATTTCGGGGATTGGAATCGGCGTTGTTATGAGGCGCACGACGCGCTGTTTTTGCAGGCGTCGGATTTGATTGGGGACATTGAGCGGTTTGTGGAGGGGACGATGGAGGCGGAGCGGATCTACGAGGGGGGGAGGATGGTGGGGTTGGCGGCGAAGACGGAGGAGGAGATGGATCGGTTGTGTGATTTTCTGGAGCAGGAGCGGCGGCGCGTGCCCGGCTTTGGGTACATGCGGAACACGATTTACGTGCGGTTTTGTCACGAGGCCTACAGCAAGGGGACGGCATTGGCGGAGCTTGGGCGGTTGACGGGGATTGGGCCGGAGGAGACCTTTGCAGCGGGGGATCATTACAATGATTTGCCGATGTTGGACGGGGTGCATGCGCGCTGGGTGATGTGTCCATCGAATGCGGTGGGGGTGGTGCAGGAGATGGTGCGTCGGGCGGGCGGATATGTGGCCCGTGGGCGTTGTAGCACGGGGGTTGTGGAGGCGCTGGAGCACTTTGGGGTGTGGGTTCAGGGATGAGCGTGCCGGGGTCGGGCGGGCGTTTGCGGGTGGTGCGCGGGCCGTTTTGTCCGCGTGGCCTGCGTTGGGAGTCGTTGGCGCTGGGCTCGACCAATGCGTTGTGGCTGGGTCGGGGCGAAGGGGGGGACTGGTTGTGTAAATGGTACCGGTATCCGCAGGTGGGGGTGCATCCAGAGGCGGAGGTTGCCGAGTTTCTGCATCGGCAAGGGGTGTGTGGAGTGGCCGGATTCGGGGCGCGGGTGGACCGGGAGACTGCTGAGGGGCGGATGACCGTTGGGTTGATTCAGCGTTGGGTGGAGGGCGTTTCGGGTTGGGAAAAAGTGCTCGACGGATTTCGAGGGGGCGCGGCGGATGCGGCACTTGCGAGGCGTTGGGGGAAATCGGTGGGGGAATTGCACCGGGCTCTGGCGTCGGGGGAAGGGGGGAGCGAGTTTGGGGAGGAGCCTCTGGGCGTCGCGGATTTGCAGGCTTGGAGTTGGCGGGTGGAAAGGCTGGGGGAACGGCTATGGGAGCGACTGGAAGGTGTGCCTCCGGAAGGGGTCACGCCTGCGGCGTGGGCGCGTGCCCGCCTCCTTTGGGTGGATAGGGAGGAGGAATGGCGGGCGCGGGCGCGGGCATTGGCGGGGTGCCGTGTTTTTGGATGCAAAAGTCGGATCCATGGCGATTTGCATTTGGGGCAGGTCCTGGATTGCGGTGTTGGCGGAGCCGTGGTGGTGGATTTTGAAGGGGAACCCCTGCGGGCACTGGAGGAGCGGCGACTGAAGGAATCGCCCTTGAGGGATGTGGCGGGAATGTGGCGTTCCTGGGCGTACGCGGGGGTGGTAGGCGGGGGAGCTCGGGAGGCGGTATGCCGGATGCAGGAGTCTTTTCTGGAGGGGTGGCAGGAATCCATGGATTTGCCTGGGGGAGATTGGCGGGGGTTTTTGGAGGGGTTGATCTGGGAGAAGGCGATTTACGAGGTGCTGTACGAGATTCAGCAGAGGCCGCATTGGCTGGAGGTTCCGCTGGCGGCGCTTTGAGGAGAGCCCTTCCGGAAAACCGTTGCGGGGAGGGGAGGCACCGGGGTTTGTTAGGCGGGTGAGTTTTTACAGCCGCTGCCTGCGTCCTTTGTTGTTTCTGATCGACCCTGAAACGGTTCATCACCTTGCCATCGACAGCCTGGAGGTGTTCGGGCCGCACTGGCGCTCGTTGGCATCGCCGCTGGATTCGCGTCTGGCGCGGACGGTGTTTGGGGTGCGTTTTCCGAGTCCGGTGGGGTTGGCAGCTGGATTTGACAAGAATGCGGTTGCTCTCCCGGCCTGGGAGGCGATGGGGTTTGGATTTGCGGAGATTGGGACGGTGACGGCGCTGGCGCAGCCAGGGAATCCTCAGCCCCGACTTTTCCGGGTGCCGGAGTTGAGGGCGGTGATCAACCGTCTGGGATTCAACAATCAGGGATCGGAGGTGGTGGCGGCGCGTCTGCGGGCGTTGAAGGCGAGGGGCGGCTGGCCGCGGATTCCGGTGGGGGTGAACTTGGGCAAATCAAAGGTGACTCCGCTCGAGGAGGCCAATGAGGACTATGTGGCTTCTTTCCGGCGTCTGCGGGAATTCGGGGATTATTTTGTGTTGAACGTGTCTTCGCCGAACACGCCAGGGCTGAGGAAGTTGCAGGATAAGGAGTCTTTGGAGGGGTTGCTTGCGGCGGTGCAGGCGGAGAACCGGGAAAAGAGGCCTTTGCTGTTAAAGATTGCGCCCGATTTGGAGTGGAGTGCTGTGGAGGAGATTATTGCGCTGGTGGAAGCGCATGGGCTCTCGGGGATTATTGCGACCAATACGACGGTGGATCATTCGCAGGTGCCGGAGGGGCGACGGCAGCAGGGCGGGCTTAGTGGAGGGCCGCTGCGGGCGCGGGCTTTGGAGATGCTGCGTTTTGTGTGCGCGCGGACGTCGCTGCCGGTGATTGGGGTGGGAGGCATTGAGAGTGCGGACGACGCGCTCGAGCGTTTGGATGCGGGTGCGGCGTTGGTTCAGATTTACACCGGTCTGATTTACGAGGGGCCTGCGTTGATCCGGCGGATTCACCGGGCTTTGCTCGCAAGGTGATTCAGCGGACATCGGGAGGATTTTGTGAGGATCAAAATTTGCATGGTGGGGTTGGCGGTTCTCGGGCTCCTGAGTTCCGCACCGAGGGCCGAGGACGCAGCACTTTCCGGGATCACACGTTTTTCGGTGGGGCAAATGGACGGCAGTGTGTCGGCGGGGCGTGACTTTTACCGTTACGCGTGCGGAGGATGGCTCAAGCGGGCGCGGATTCCCGGGGACGAGACTTCGTGGAGTCCGACGGTGGAATTGATGCGGCGCAATGGGGAATGGTTGCGGGAGATTTTGGAGGGGTGTCGGGAGGAGCGGCCGACGCGGAGTGATCGGGAGCGGTTGGTGGGGGATTGGTATGCAGCGGCGATGGATGAAGCTCAAATGGAGGCGCTTGGGTTTGAGGCCGTGCGGGGGGATTTGGAGCGGGTGGAGGCGATGCGTTCGCTGGAAGATTTGGCGGATTTGTTGGCGGAGCTGCACATGCGCGGGGTGGGGGGGCTTTTTTCCGTGGGGGTGGAGGCGGATGCGCGGCGGAGCGAGGTGTATGCCTTGGCGCTTTCGCAGGGCGGGCTGAACTTGCCGGATCGCGAGTATTACGAAGAGGGACGTTTTGCGAAGGAGCGTGCCGCGTACAAGGAGTACATGCGGGGGCTGCTGCGGATGGCGGGGCGTCCGGAGGAGGGGCTTCGGGGTGAGGTGGAGGGCGTGTGGGCGGTGGAATGGGCGCTGGCGAAGGCGAGCCGGAAGCTGGAGGATTTGGGGGATCCGGAGGCCAATTATCACAAGCTTTCGAAAGGGGAGATTGAGGCGCTTGCGCCTTCGTTTCCGTGGAAGCGGTACTGGAGCGGTGTGGGGTTGGGGGAAGTGGAGTGGGTGATTGTGGGTCAGCCCGAATTTCTGGGAGCCGTGGAGAAACAGATGCGGGAGCGCACGATCGAGCAGTGGCGGGCGTATCTGCGATGGAATGTGTTGAACGGCAACGCACCGCTGCTCCACTCGGCCGCCGATGCGGCGCATTTTGCGTTTTATGGAAAAGTACTGGAGGGGCAGCCGCAACAGGGTCCCCGGTGGAAGCGTGCGGTGTCGCAGGTGAACCGGTGTGTGGGCGAGGCGTTGGGACAGATGTATGTGGAGCGCCATTTTTCGGAGGACTCCCGCCGCCGGGTGGAGGAAATGGTGCAAGAGCTCAAGACGGTGTTTCGCGAGAGGTTGGAGCATTCGTCGTGGATGAGCCCGGAAACCAAAAAGGAGGCGCTGGCGAAGCTGAGTCGTTTTCGGGCGAAGATTGGTTCGCCGCAAAATCCGCGGACGTATGGGGGGCTGGAGGTGCGCCGTGACGATGCGCTGGGGAATGTACAGCGTGCGGTGAAAAGCGAGTGGCTGAGGGATGTGGCTCGCGTGGGGAAGCCGGTGGACAAAAGCGAATGGCACATGAGTGCGCCCACGGTGAATGCGTACTTTTTGCCCACGGCGAATGAGATCGTTTTCCCTGCGGGTATTCTGCAGCCGCCCTTTTTTGATCCGGCGATGGATGATGCGGTCAACTACGGGGCCATCGGAGCGACCATTGGCCACGAGATGACGCATGGATACGACAACGAGGGGCGGAAGTATGATGCTGAGGGCAATTTGCGGGATTGGTGGAGTCGGTCGGATGCGCGTGCGTTTGAGAAGCGTGCCCGGGGGTTGGTGACGCACTTCAGCGGGGTGCAGGTTCTTCCGAAGTGGTTTGTGAATGGAAAGCTGACCCTGGCGGAAAACATCGCCGACCTTGGCGGCCTGCGGATGGCTTACCTTGCTATGCAGCGCGCCTTGGAGGCGGATCCTTCCAAGCGCAGGCCTGTGGACGGGCTTGCGCCGGAGCAGCGCTTTTTTATCGCGTATGCTCAAAGTTGGGCCGCGCTGAACCGGCCTGAATCGCTCCGGGCTGCGTTGACGACGGATTCTCATGCGCCGGACCAGATTCGGGGATACGCGCCGCTGCAGCATCTACCCGAATTTTACGAGGCGTTTGGGATTCGGCCGGGGATGCCCATGTATCTTCCGAAGAAGCGGCGCGTGGAGATTTGGTAGGGGTACTTTGCAAGTCCGGGTTGCGGCTTGAGGGAATGCCCTTTTGGATAAGAGCGCCGCGTGTGTGCTGCGGTTTTTGAAAATGAATGAGCTTCCTCCTTCCATAGTTCCGCCATCGACCGAGAGTCCCAAAAGGGGGCGCGGTTTTCTCGGGGTGTTGGGCATGATTGGGCTGGCGGTGTTTCAGTTCGGGGCGAAGTTGAAGTTGCTGCTGGGTTTGTTTCCGAAGGTCCTGGTGATTTTGAAATCGGGCGGTTCGATGGTGTTTACGATTGCCGTGTACGGGGCGTTTTGGGGGTGGAAATACGCGCTGGGTTTCGTGTTGTTGCTGCTGGTGCACGAATGCGGTCATTTGGTTGCGGCGCGGCAGTTTGGGCTGAATGCGAGTGCGCCGGTGTTTATTCCATTCATGGGCGCTTTCATTTTGTTGAGGGATCAGCCGCAGAACGCTTGGGTGGAGGCTTGGGTCGGGATTGGCGGGCCGCTTTTGGGGGCGGCGGCCGCGGCTTTTTGCCATGGGCTGGGGGTGTGGTGGCATCAGCCCCTGTTGATCGCGCTTGCGTGGACGGGATACTGGCTGAACTTGTTTAACCTGATTCCGGTTGGGCAGTTGGACGGTGGCCGGATTGTGACGGCGATCTCTCCCTGGTTGTGGGTTCCCGGGGTGGGTATTTTGGGCTGGTTGTTGTGGAGGCAGCCTCAGCACCTGATTTTGTGGCTGGTGTTCCTGAGCGCCCTTCCGCGGCTCTTTTCGCTTTTCCGGAGACGGACCGGGGAATGGGCGGTGGAGATGACACGTTTTTACGAAATCAGCTCTTTGCAGCGTTGGACGATGGCCGCGCTGTATTTCGCGTTGATCGGGGTGTTGGTGGTGGGGATGCAGCGGACGGAGAGGCATCCGAAACCGTCCCGGGCGTTGTATTCTGGTGTTTCGGAAGGCCCTCTCTAGGGGTAGTTTGCGTGCGCTGCGCGTTGCTTGTGGCGCGGTGTGGCGCGGTGTGCGGTGCTTGGTGTGCGGTGCGGTGCGGTGCGGTGCGGTGCGGTGCGGTGCGGTGCGGTGCGGTGCGGTGCGGTGCGGTGCGGTGCGGTGCGGTGCGGTGCGGTGCGGTGCGGTGC
>JBANFR010000138.1:0-9481 GCA_037975925.1 Verrucomicrobiota bacterium | reverse complement strand
CTTTTGGTCCGGTTGCATCCGCTGGCTTATCAGAAAATTTTGACTTACGCCCGTGAGCACAAGGTGCCGTTGTCGACGGCTGAAAAGCTGCATCTCGAAACGACCACCCCGCAAATGGCGGCTTACTTTGCCGATATCCATGGCATCCCGAGAAGGCTTGCAAACGTGATGCGTTGGATTGACTCGCCTGACATGGCGGTTGAGGACAGCGAATTGGTGGCAGTAGTGGCATTTGCCCGACACCTGTGCAGGCAAAATGAAGTCGGTTTCAGCGGCGAAACGCCTGATGAGACCCTGATCGACTTGGAACATACCGGTGCGTGGCGAGTGTTGGCCGGTCGTGTTTTCCCAAGCTTCAGCTTGGCCAAGTTCGAGGCCCTCATGCGGACGGAGTGTCGCCACCTCAAGCAGGACCTGCAGGGACGAGTGACCCACTATTGAGGTACCCCGAGGAGGCACTCCGGCTTTGGTGCCCCTCGAGAAGGAAAGCTTCCCAACGGGAAAGCCGGGTTGGATGCAGGTTTTTATCGGGCCTGCATCCTCATCGCAGTGCATCCGGTCGGACGCTCCCCAAGAAACGGGGGAGCGCCTTTTTGGAATGAGGCGCTCACTTGGCTGGCGCCTCGTAACCGGCGACGGGTTTGCCGTTGGCCTCGAGCTTGCCGCAGACCCAGAGAAGCCCGCGGCCGACAAGGTCCAGGTATTCCTGTGAACTCACGACTTTGTTGCCGTGTCCGAGGGAGCAGGCAAAGGTCCGTACCTCGCCGACCTTGTTGACCCAGATGACGGGATTGTCGGCTTTCGCTTTCTCGCTGTAAACGCTTCCGAGAACGATGGCGGAGTCCCAAAGTTTTTCGACTCGGTAGAGTTCATCCGGCTCAGGGGTTTTCCAGGACGCGGGGAACCCAGCCATGACCGGGTGCTTGGCTTCGACGTTCTTCACTTCGAGCACGGCTTGGCTTTCATGAAAGGTGCTCTTGGCTCCAATCCACTCCCGCCACATGTCAGCGGCATCGGAGGTCCGGTAGCTGTGCATGGCGCAGTGTAAAAAGACGGCCGGGGTTCCGGTTCGATGCGCGGTGGCGATGCGCTTGAGAAGTTCCGGATCTTTTACGGCCCCGTAGCACTCGTCGTGGACGACTACGTCGAACCCCTTCGCCCAATCCTCCCGAGCATAAGCGGAGCTGACGTGGTCCCGGGAAGCTGCGACGTCCTTGCCGTCCTGCATCTTGACGTCGTGGATGATGGTCCACTCGACGGGAAGTCTTTTGGAAAGGCCTTCGGAGAGGATTTGTTTCTGGGAGGCATAATCATGGCAGCAGCCTCCGGTAATGAGCAGAGCCCGGATGGGTTTGGCGGGGGCTGCGAGGATGGACTGGGGGAGAGCGAAGAGTCCGGCGGAGCAGAGGAGAAGGGGGAGGAGACGGCGCATCATGGGTGTGGAAGGAGTGAGTGAAAGCGTTTGGTTATGCTATCCGTTTGAATGAAAGCGTTAAGCGCAAACTGACGGTTTTCTTAGGGCAACGGAGGTGCATCCCTCGCGCGGAAAGTTTTCTGGAGCGGCGCCGCTCGAGATGAGCGGCTTCGATAACGTCCGTTTTTCTCTGTTGTGTTGGGTGCTTGCGGCTGGAACTGGGGGCGGCGGCCGCCCTGCAGCGGTTGAGAGTCCTCCGGGGTTTTTACCAATGCATGCCGGAGTGCGGACAAAAAGGAGTCCTGGCAGAGCCTCGCGGTCTGCGGTTTTTTCGTGCAGGGTCTGATGCATCCCAATCCTCTCCACCATGGCCTCCAACGTTTTTGGCAAACCTCTCGAACCCTGCTGCTCCTCACCGGCCACCGGATTTTACCGGGACGGCTTTTGTCGTACGGGAGCGGGGGACCACGGTCTGCACACGGTGTGCGCGGTGATGACGGACGCGTTTTTGGAATTCACGCGGGAGCAGGGCAATGATTTGTCCACGCCGGTGCCGGAATACCAGTTTCCCGGGCTAAAGGCGGGGGATCGTTGGTGTTTGTGCGTGAGCCGTTGGGTGGAGGCGATGGAGGCCGGGGTTGCCCCGGCGGTAGTGCTCGAGGCGACGCACCTGACGGCGCTGGAGTTTGTGTCGCTAGAAGATCTTCAGTCCCACGCCGCCCGTTAGGCAGGCCGCTCGCGGGTGAGGCGGGCGATTTCGGCGCAGGCGGTGGATCGATTGAAGGGGTCGCTGTTTTTCGCAGGGCTTCCGGAAGGAAGGGTCCTTTTTGGGAAGGGGGATGAGGGGCTCGAAAGAGGGGGCACAAAAAAGGTCAAAAAACCTGAAACCCAACGCGAGTTTTCGGGGTGTCTTTTAGTGCGAGGCGTTTGTCGGATGCCTCTCTTCGGTGAATCGGCCCCGCCCCAAGTTCATCTCCGTGAAAACCATCGGAACGGTTTTTGAAACGCGGTCTTTGAGCGCTTCCCCACGAGCGGTTGTGGGAGATCAGGTCGGTAGAGGCGGCGGGTTGTATTCAAGGGCCTGTGTGGCCCGGTCTAAGCTCTAGTGACAATGGTTCGTTCATTTTCCCCCGAACAAAATTATGCAGCGCTCCCTCCTCCTCCTCGCGTGCGGGCTGTGCGCCAGCCCGCTGTCAGCTGCGGTTCAGTCCTCCCAAGCGTCGCCCGCGGCGGTATCGGAACGCTTCCGGAACCTTCCTGAGGCTCCAGAGCCCAGTTTCCGAAGGCACGTCATTCCTCTCATGAGTCGCCTCGGGTGTTCGGGGCGCGAATGCCATGGTTCTTTTCAAGGGCGCGGTGGATTCCAGTTGTCCCTTTTCGGGTACGACTTCGACCGGGATTTCGAACAGATCACCAAGGACGACAAGGGCGACGAGGGGGGGACTCGAATCAACGCAGAGGATCCGACTCGAAGCCTGATCCTCCTGAAGGGGGCCGCGATCCGGAAACACAAGGGCAAGGAGCGTTTCGCCAAGGATTCCTGGGAGTACAATTTGCTGCTCAAGTGGGTGGCTTCCGGCGCCAAACTGGATGTGGCCGAGACGGGCGAGTTCGCAAGGCTCGAAGTTTTTCCCAAGGAAATTCAATTCCGGAAGCCGACCGACACCACTCAACTGAAGGTGCTCGCTTACTGGAAAGACGGCACAGTGGAGGACGTTACGGCTTTTACCCGGTTCCGGTCCAATGATGACGCCGTCGCGGTGGTTTCGGAATCTGGGCAAGTCGCGAGCAAGGGCCCGGGTGACACGCAGATTGTGGCGTTTTACGACAACGGGGTGACGCCTATTCCGGTCATGTTGCCCGTTTCGGATCTGGCCAAGTACCCGAAGCCGACGACGCCCGCCCGTAACCGGGTGGACGAACTCATCAATGCGAAGCTCAGCAAGGTGGGGATCATTCCCTCGCCCCTTTGCTCCGATACCGAGTTTTTGCGGCGGGCCAGTCTGGACGTGACTGGAACGTTGCCGACGCCTCGCGAAATTGAGAAATTTTTGGCGGATCCTGCTCCGGACAAGCGAGATCGCAAAATTGAGGAGTTGTTGGCGCGGCCGGGGTATGCGGCATGGTGGGCGACGCGTCTGTGTGATTTTACGGGGAACAACCCGGTGGTGTTGCGCGGGAATGGGCTGATTGCGGGAGCGGGGCAGAACAATTTCGGGCCGATTTTGGCCCGGCAATGGTTTGACTGGTTGTACACGCGGATCGAACAGAATCGGCCCTACGATGAGCTGGCGGCGGGGATCATCGTGGCGTCGACGCGCACGCGTCCGGACCAGAGTTTTGAAGAATTTGCGACGGAAATGAGCGGGTATTTCCGGAAGGAGAATCCCATTTCCTTTGGCGAGCGTGCAACGATGCCCTGGTTCTGGGCTCGCCAAAACGTGGCCAAGGCCGAGGACAAAGCGCTGGCCTTCGCCCACACCTTCCTTGGAGTGCGGATTGAATGCGCGCAGTGCCACAAACACCCGTTTGATCAGTGGACAAAGCAGGACTTTGCTCAGTTCCAGGCGTTTTTTACGCCCATCGGATTCCAGGCCACCGGGGCTCCGCTTGCCATGAGCGCAAAAATGAAAGCGCCGGCCTCGCCCGCCGTGGCCTCGGCTGGGGAAGCGGCGGATGGCCCCTCGGTGAAGTCGATCCGGGCGGAGATTAGCGCCCAGGCCAGGGCAAACGTGGACCGGGTGTTTCTCGAGCGGGATTTGAAGAAAGCGGCGGAGCTTCGTGAGTCTGCTTCGAAGCAGGTTGCCGAAGTGTTGGCCCGGATTGCACCGGCCCAGGCGGTGGCCCAATCGGGTTCCGGTGCCGACTTACCGGTGAATGCATCTGCCGTTGCGGATTCGGGGACTGGCGGCGCTGCCGCTCCGGGCGCTTCTGGTGCGCCGGGAGCGGCCAATCTGAAGCCGGCTGTGAGTGCGGATGAGCCTCTCCAGCCGTTGCCCATGACCGAGGCGGAAAAGGTGCGCCGGGAGGCAGATTTGCGAGTGGCCTACCAACGCGAAGAGGAGCGGTTGGTTCGGGAGCGGATGGCCAACGGACAACTGTTGCCTTGGGCGGATTTAAATGCCCGCGCGTCAAAGGGGGCGAAGGCGGCTGCGGCTCCGAAAGCCGCTGTGGCGGGGGGAAGCCGCGTCATCACTCCGAAGTTGCTGGGCGGCGGCAGCGTGCTCTTGGAGAGCTATGAGGATGTGCGCCTTCCTCTGATGGAATGGCTGCGCTCGCCCGAAAATCCCTATTTTGCGAAGGCTTGGGTCAACCGGGTGTGGGCTGCTTATTTCGGGCGCGGAATCGTCGACCCAGCTGACGACTTGAACCTCGCCAATGCCCCGTCCAATGCCGAGCTGTTCGAGTACCTGGCCTCCGCTTTTGTGGCGAATGGCTTCGATATGAAATGGCTGCATCGCGAGATCCTCCGCAGCGACGCCTATCAGCGCAGCTGGAAGACGAATGAAACCAACAAGCTCGACGAGAAGAATTTTTCCCGGGCGCTGATCCGCCGACTCCCTGCGGAGTTGGTGCACGACGCGATTCAGATGGCGACGGAGACGCGGGAGAACCTCGAGGCGTACCCGATCAATGTGGAGGGCCGCGCGATTGGGGCTGCGAGCACCACCGCGTTTTCGCCGAAAAAAGTCACCCGCAACGCGGATCCTTATGCGCTCACCATTTTTGGCAAACCGGTGCGCCAGACCAACTGCGACTGCGAGCGGATCATGGATCCCACCCTCCTGCAGACACTCTACACCCGTAACGATCCGTCGATGCTCGCCCGGATTGACAACAAACGGGGCACCGGCTGGATCGAGGAATCGCTCGGGCTTGTGGGGAGCGCGGCGTCTGCGGCCGCGGCTGCGGTGGCTCCGGAGCGGGTGGACGGTTTGATCCGGGAAATGTACTTCCGCACGGTAAGCCGGCCGCCGACGCCGGAGGAGGTCGGGAAGGCGCGTGCGGATGTCTTGGCTCACCCCTCGGTGGTGCAAGGCGCCCGGGAGGTCCTCTGGGCTCTCATGAACACGCGCGAGTTCTTGGTGAACCACTGAACCGATGCGCCCCTTCTTTCTTCCGCTCCGGATTCTCCGAAAGACTTCCTCGTTCAACCAAACACCCCGCACGTTCCTAACGCACCCCGATTCGGTTCCTCCTGTTTCGTTCCGTCTCTGACCCCAACCCCCCCCCTCGATTCTTATGAAAAACTCCAAATTCTCCTGCTGTGACGGCGTGGCCCGGCGCGACTTTTTGCGCGTCGGTGCAATCACGGGTTTTGGAATGGGATTCAGCCTCCAATCTTTCCTCACGCAGGAGGTGATGGGGGCTCCTTCTTTGGAGGGGGCCGGGGTGGGGCTTGCGAGCGGGTCCACGTCTCTTCCCGGGAAGGCGAAGGCGGCGATTTTTGTGCGTATGGCGGGTGGTCCCAGCCACATGGACACCTTCGATCTCAAACCGGATGCCCCCGACACGCATCGCGGCGAGTTCAAACCCATCGCCACCAATGCCGATGGTGTTCAAATCTCGGAGCATTTGCCGAGACTGGCCCAGTGTGCGGACAAGTTCGCGCTCCTCCGTGGAGTCTCCCACACGTTGGCGGACCACAACCTCGGTTCGCTATACATGGGCACCGGGAACCGCCCGATTGCGTCCCTCCATTTTCCGGCTTATGGGGCGGTGGTAAGCAAGGAGCTGGGAGGGCCGAGGGAATTGCCGGCCTTTGTGGCGTTACCCTCTCAGGGCAACAATCCGACGGGGTATTTGGGGGTGGAATATGGTCCCTTTGACACCGGAGCCGCTCCCACGGCCGGACGCGGGATGGATGTGCGTGGACTGGCCTTACGCGGGGTGACCCTTACCGATGTGGATCGGCGCCAGGACATGGTCCGTCGGTATGACACGGCTTTTGGGGATTTTGCCCAGGAGGACAAGATTCTGAGCGGCATGGATGAGTTTGGGCAAAAGGCCTACCAAATGATGCGCTCGGAAAAGGCGCGGCAGGCGTTTGATCTGCGCTCTGAACCCCAGAGTATTAGTGGCCTGTTTGGGAACGATGCCTTTTCACAGAGTTGTCTCATGGCCACGCGCTTGGTGGAGGCGGGCGTGCGTTTTGTGACGGTGCAGTCTGGGGGGTGGGACACGCATGCCGACAATTTTGCCGCTTTAAGGGATAGGCGTTTGCCGGAGTTTGACCGTGGTCTCAGCGGGCTCCTGTTGGCGCTCGCAGCCAAGGGGCTTTTGGAGACCACTGCGGTTTATGTGACCGGAGAATTTGGACGGACTCCGAAGATCAACGCCCGGGCAGGGCGGGACCACTATCCTCGGGCGATGTTCTGTTTGCTCGCGGGAGGCGGGGTGCGGGGTGGTCAGGTGTTGGGTGCCTCGGACGCCAAGGGCGAGGGGCCGCTGGACCGGGTCATCACGCCGGACGATGTGGCGACGACGTTTTACGCGATGCTTGGGATCGACGCGCGCAAGGAGTACCTAACGCCGAGTGGCCGGCCGGTGATGATTGTGCGCCACGGGGAGATCCTGAAAGAGTTGCTTTAGGTGCGAGCGAACGCGCGGGCCGGGGTGCGAGGATGCGCTGTTATCGCTGCATGGAATGATTCGGTTTCAAAGGTCACGAGAGGCTTCTGGGCATCTCTCAGGGAGAATCTTGGAAACAGGAATTCACGTTCCATTTGGGAACTTCCGGTGAAGCCCCGCGACCCGACTAAATCAATCGATACAGCGCATTTGCGGGTGTTCCTGAGCGCTTCGCTGGGGCGATTCAGTGGACTTTGCCCCGTGGGCACCAAGGCTGCCATCCGTTGCGAGCGTTCTGAAACACCAGAGAGCTGCGGAAACCATCTCGTCGAAGCACGCCCTCTTCAGCGGCCTTTGCGGGAGCGGATAGATTCCCCCTTTTGCGCCGGGGGAGTCTTTTTCAAGGAGAGAGGTTTGGGCGCGGACTGTTGGGGTGCCCTCGAGAGTTTGACGTATTTTTCGAGGTAGCCGTGGGTGAAGCCGAGGTCGATTTTTTGCCGGAACTGGAGCTGGAGCAGGGGCAGTTGGGGGTTTTTGGGGAAGGGATTTACCAACACGAGCCGCCCTCCAGTGGAGAGGAGGCTTTGGGCTGCGCGGAAGAGATCCTCGATCAATTCGCGCAGATTGGGCACGGGAACGCGGTGACCGAGGGGGGGATTCGTGAGGATAAGCGAGAGGCCCTGAAGTTCGGGGATATTTCGAAAGTCGCGGAAGTCGCTGCAGGCGATGTGGCGGGAGGGGGAATGGCCCGAGATGGCAGCGAGGTGGGATTCGGTCAGGGCAACGGCCTCCGGACTCAGGTCGGTGCCGAAGACGTGAGTGACGCCGCCGAGGCGGATTCTTTCGACCAGTTCGAGACCGGAGCCGCAGAAGGGGTCCCAGATGCGGTCATTGGATTGGAATCCGGCCAGTTGGGCGAGACAGGCGGCAAGCGGCGGATGAGAGGCGGCGGGGACGTCGCCGGTGCGGTAGTCGAAGCGGGGGTCGGGGCGCAGCTTCGGGGTGAGCTGGGCAGAGTAGCCCGAGGGAGACCGGAAGATTTGGATTTCCCAAGGGGCGTTTCGGGAGTCGTTCAAAAGGCGGGGGGCACGTTCGTAGGCCATTTGGGCGAGCGACTTGACGTCGGATCTGGAAGCGCCCTTGAACTGGAATTCGAGGCGATAACGGACGGGGCCCTCGGTGAAGGTCTCCAAAAGACGGAGGGTGAGCGGGGAGGCGATGATTCCGGCGAGGGCCTCGAGCGGAATGGGTCCTGAAGCGGGGGCGGCGACGGAACCGAGCAGGAAGCCGGCTTGGGCAAAGCAGCGCCATTGGTAAATATCCGCCAGGGAAAAGGGGGAGGCGGGTGTGACGATGACCCATTCCGGGAGGGTCTTTTCGATGCGGAAGCGCTTCTGCGTGGGGGTGTTCGTGAGGACCTCCTGTTTGGCAAAGGATTCCAGGCCGCAGCGGCAGCGGAGGTAGATCGAGAGGCCGTGTGGCGGGTGGAACACCTTGTTCAGGCGGACAGCACTGGGAGCGAGCGCTCTTGCGGCGTTGGCTTGAAGGCGTTGGGCGGCCTTTTGGAGAGGGGGGAGCGGGGTGGTCTGAGCCAGCGCAAGCGTGGCTTTTGCACCAAATTTACCGAGCGTTTTTGCCACAACGGTGGTTTCGCGCTCGGTGGTTTTCGCCTGGAGCAATTGGAGGAGTTCGCGTTCCTCGGTCTCGCCGGATCCCATTTTGGGAAGGGCGAGCATGGCATATCGGCGCACCTTTTCCTCGGGGTCCTGCAGGAGGGAGCGGAGCCAGGCGCGCCCTTCGGCCTTTTGAGTCTCGTTGGCGGATTCGGAAAAAACGACGCCCAGCGCGCGAATCACTGACACGTCCTGCGAGCGTTGCCCCTGGGGGAGGGCGTTGAAGCGAGGGACTTCCTCGAGCCAGAGCTGTTCGCAGGACAATTGCCGGAGGCGCTGGTAGTGGGATTTGAGGAGGGCGTTTGGGTTTTGTTTCATGCCGGGAACGGAGAAGCCCCGGGGCCCCGGCTAATCGGAGGCATGCGGGGTGGCGTGGGTTGCGTGGCCCTGGGAGCGATGCGCCTGCGGTTGTTCCTGGGGACGCACTTTGAGTTTTTCGAGGAACTCGTGTCCGACACCGTTGGCAAGGCCGAGGAGTGCCCCCACCACGGCGCCGCGGTGGCAGTTGTCGCCGCCCACGTGCGCGTTTGCGATGATCCCGGAACGGAAATCCTCTGCGTATTTCCAGCAGAGAAAAAGCGCGGCCGGGAAGGCATCCTGGATGTAACAGGCGCAGCTCAGGACGTTGCCGATGATGACGGTGTCGGGTTCCTGCGACCAGCGGATCACTTTTTTCTCGGAAATCCAGTGGGTTCCCTGCCGGAGGATTGCCTCGCGCAGGGGCAGACCGCTCTCCACGGAGAGGAGGATTCGAGCAAAAGCCGTGGCGGCATCGAGGACCTCGGAGGAGCGGTGAGTTAATCCGACGTGTCTCTGGACCGTT
>JBANFR010000137.1:0-9575 GCA_037975925.1 Verrucomicrobiota bacterium | reverse complement strand
CGAAAACCTGTGGGTGAAGTGTGATGCCTGTGGTGCATAAAGAAGCATGGCGCACGCATTCGGCAAGGCAGGCAAAGAGAATCTGCCGGGGTGCCGAGGACGGCATCCGCACCTAGACCACTTCGACCACGAATGCGATGAGGAAGCACGCGCGGTGCTATTGGGAGCCACGAACAGCTGGTTCCCGATCACGCTCTCTGCACTTGCAATCCCTCAGACCAATGACCCGCTCAGTCAACTGATCCAGGATGGCTGGGAGTTTTTCGACGAACTTGAATCCGAAGCCGAAGTGTCGGTGACGGTGAAGACCTTGAAGAAGACCGGGGCGCTGCCAGGAATCGACAAGTATCCGGCTGCATTGATCTGGTCGGCCGTCGAAGCACACCGCAATGGCGGCGGACAGGAGGTCGTGGGTGAGGCCGCCATCAAAGAGCCCGAGTGGGATATACTGACAGAGGCCAATCCGCCCACGGACTACCCGCACTTCATGAGCAAGAAGGTCGGCACGCCACCGGGATTCAGCGGCCATATCAGTCGAGTCTTGCTCCTTGAGCGCCTGCGCGAGGTGAATGCCTTGTTGGGCTTCACTCGGGTCGAAGCGCCCGAAGAGTCTGGCGATCCGAACGAACGCCCCCAAATGGCCAGCCTGTCGCGCAGCAAGCCAGACTGGGTGCCAGCCAATCAGGTTCACGGCGAAGGGATCTTCGTGCAGTTTGACGAAGCCGCGCTCGTCAAATGGGAGGCATTGGATGGCGTGAAAAAGGTCGACCAGATGCTCCGTGGTGGTCATGAGGGATGGCGCAATTCGCGTCATCTCGACCCGAACCAAGGCTACCCCGGCATTCGCTATGCAATGCTGCACACCCTGTCTCATTTGCTGATTCGTGAACTGGCGCTGGAGTGCGGATACAACGCTGCGAGCATTCGTGAGCGCATCTATGCCGATACATCGGGCGACAGCCCGCAGGCGGGCATCCTCATCTACACCGCAGCAGCAGATTCTGACGGCACGCTGGGTGGCCTTGTCGACCTCGGGAAGCTAGAAAACCTTGGTCGCCTGCTGGAGCAAGCACTGAATCGTTCGAAGATCTGCTCATCAGATCCGCTCTGCTCGGAACATGACCCCGAAAAAGATCGCTCATTGCATGGGGCTGCTTGCCATGCGTGCTCTTTGGTGGCGGAGACATCTTGCGAGCGGGGCAATCGGTATCTTGATCGATCGCTGCTCATACCAACACTCGAACGCGCCAACGCTGCTTTCTTCAAGGGTTTTTGACATGGATGAACTCTTGGATGCCATTGCAGCCTTGGTCTCTCTGGTCTCGCCCGAGAAGGTGCAGGCCGTTGCAGCCCGCGTTCGTCGAGCTGATGCCAGCAAGGCTGTGACCGCGTTGCCAGGTGTGGTCGGAACCCCGGTAGCCAGCAGCGTGGTCGAACAGCTTGCGGCAGCCTGGCGAAACACCAATGTCGGTTCAGATGAACTGGCATTGATGCTTATCGCCGCCAGCCACGTTTACGCCAAAGCCGCTTCTGAGCAATCCACCGAACTCGTGTGGACAGGCCCGACGACGCCTTTCGTATCGGCGCGTCGAACAGAGCAAGCGCTGCTGCAGGTCATCAACTCCGCAGAACAGTCGTTGTTCATTACCAGCTTCGTGGCTTACGACGTGTCCACCATCGTCAAGGCGCTGAACGCGGCAAATGATCGCGGTGTGGCCATATCAATGCTGCTTGAGTTGTCCCAAGAGAACGGCGGCAGCATTACCTTCGACGCGATAGGGAAAATGAGAACGCTGGTTCCGGCCGCCAATCTCTATGCCTGGCGCGACAGGGCCGATCCGTTCTCCGATGGGAGCGTCCACGCCAAAGTCGCTGTCGCAGACGGCAGGATGTGTTTCATCACCAGCGCGAACCTGACCGGGCACGCCATGGAAAAAAACATGGAGGCCGGTGTGCTGATCTCGGGAGGAAATATACCCAGACTACTGGATGACCACTTGCGATCGTTAGTCGACACGAATCTCATCTCCCCAGTCTGACAGGGAAGCTGTGATGAAGCCTCGGATTCGCCTAGCAGCCCGTCGGACTTAGGAAACGGCATTCAAGCAGTTATGCCGAGGTGGATTCGGCGGGGGCAGCGGTTTTCGGGGGAGCGCAAGGTGTTTGGGGGACTTTGTCCGAGCGCTCTCGCCAAAAACCGCAGACGAGACCGTCTTGGGCGACTCCAAAGGTCTTGGTTCGGCGCTTCTTAAGCCATCAACGGGGCGTTTCCCATGTGGAAAAGCCGTTTGAGGTTGTACGCCAGTGTCACCAGCGTCCATTCCGTGCGCACATTCTGGAGGCCGCGCAGGCTGAAGCGCCGGAAGCCGAGGGTCTCTTTGATGATGCCGAAAATCGGCTCAATGGTTTGTTTGCGCAGTGCGTAGAGTTCGCGTCCCTTCTTTGTCTCAAGACGATGCTTCATTCTCTCCTTGGCGCCGGCTTCGGGGCCCGGTGCTGGCGGATCCGCCCGCCGCTCGAGATCTTGGACCGTGCGCCCATGGGGCTTGCGCCCGGTTGCCGCATAGATCATTGGACCCGCAGTGGCTCCACTCGCCTGTTCGACCGCAGCCACGGCAGCGGCACTGTAATACCCACTGTCGACGAGCACCGCCTCGACACTCTCAATCAACGGGCTCACGGCCCCCAGCGTCGGTCCCAACTGCCCTTTATCATTGGGAGCATCGCTCACGTTCACCCCCACCAGCAACCGACTCTCGATCTCCACGGCGGCTTGCGCGTTGTAACTTTGTCCAAACCCATCCGGGGTCTTCATGATCCGACTCTCCGGGTCGGTGAAGTTGAATTGGTCCTTGTCCCGAGGGCCTTCCAGAGGCGGTTGCGGGGGGCGTCCTCCAGGCTTTTTGCCTGTCTTCCTGGCCCGCTCGAGGCGTTCCTGCTCCTTGGCTTCAAACTGCGAGAGCTCCTGCTGATAGCGTTCTTTGGCGCGAGCTTTGATGACTTCACTGGCCGCGCGCAACTGCTCTAAACGGTCCTGCCGGCGGGCGATCTCCTCTGGCAAAGTTAACCCGTCTTCAAGCGGTGCGCTATCGGCTGCCTCGGCCTTTGAGAGGAGCTCGGCGACCTGCTTCTCGAGCAGTTCCATTTGCGCCAGTGCACGCCCATGGCTGACTGCGGAATGCTTGCTGGCGTTGGCCAAGATCTTGGTGCCATCGACGGCGAGGGTGACGTGGCCCACCTTGAGCACACGCATCTGTACGGCCATGGCGAGCACCTGCTCAAAGCTGCTTTGGAGCAGCGCGTAATTGACTCGGCGAAAGGTGCAGATGCTGTCGTGATCGGGGTGAAGGTCTGCGCAAAGCAGACGCACAGCCACGTTCTCGTAGGTGGCGCGTTCAATCTGCCGACTGCTGAAGGTGCCCGTCGCGTAGGAATAGATGAGCAAGCCCAGCATCAGGGAGGGTGGATACTGAGGGCTACCCGTGCCTCGTTCGTTGATCTTGGCCTCGCGCAAATCGATCAAGCCGACTGCCTCCATGATGAAATGCACCAAGTGATCTCTCGGCACCACTCCCGTAGATCCGGGGGCATGAGCAACGGAGTATCGTGGTCAACACAGACAAATCTAGCACTCATACCTCATTAACCACGATGCCTCCTCTTTCGTAGCGGCGAAAGTCCGACAGGCTGCTAGGCAATCCATATCCCCGAGGGGGCACGGCGCAGTAACGCAGAATTTGCCCGAATAGCTCATCCGATGCATCAGGTGGAGGATTCCGCTTTTGACCCTTCGTTGCTGATTTCTGACGCGTCGACTCTAAGGCTGTATGGCTATCCCGACACCAAGGAAACACTGTCCTCTGCTGGGAGCGGCTCCGACAGCCATTCTTGGGCAATTGCCCAGCGTCTGTTTTTTACCCCCACCACCCTCTCCGGTACCACTCGCTCACCCGACCATCCGGCTCAATGGGCGGGAGGATGCGGCGGCGGAAGCCGCGTTCGGCGTGGGCGAGGATGCAGGTGTGTTTCGGCAGGCTCCGCAGTTCGTGGGGTTTGATCCGGTGTTCCTCGGTTTCGCTGTAGTGGGTCGTGCGTTTGCCGGCGGAGAGGCCCCACGTCTTTTTCAGGAGGCGCTTCTTTCCCAGAAAATCGGCGCTTTCGAGGGCGCCGTCTTCGTCTGCTGCGCGGAAAATCATCCGGTTGCGGAGGTTCAGGGAAAGGACCTTCGCCTTGTCGCGGCCCAAGGGCGGGATGAATGAGGTCGAGGATTGTGCGGCGGCGACGACGGTGCCCCGGGCCTCGCGGATGACATCCACGCAGTTGTAGTCGCTCATGCCGTCTTCGCTGGCGGTCATGAAACGTTGGGCTTCGTCGGCCCAGAGGATAAGGAGGTTGTCGCGTTCGCGGGCGGGTTTGGGTTTGTCGAAACGGCGGAGCAGATGCGTGTAGAAGAGCATCTTGAGGAAGGTGTTGATGTAGCGCCGTTCGGTCTGGAATTTCTGGGGCATCGCGACGCACACGATCTTGCCGCGGTCGATCACGCTGAAATCGAGTGTGCTTGCTCCGGGACAGAAGACGCGGGCGATGTCCGGGGCAAGGAAGGGTTGGAGATAGTTGGCGATCGTTTCTTTCACGCCGCCGAGTTGTTCGGCGGGTTGAGCGAGGAAGCGGTGCTCGAAGTGTTCGAGGAGGGAACGGCGGCGTTCGGTCGGGCGCAGGGCGCGCAGATCGGTGAGCAACTCCGAGAGGTCGGCGGAGTTGAGGAGCACGTGGTAGGTGTTTTCGAGGGTGACGTCGGCGCGGATTTCATGGAGGGCGTCGAGTGCGCTCGCGATGTGGGTTTGGGCCTGATTTTTGAAGAACGATTTCTCGCCCTGTTGGCCGAGGCTGGAGGCGGTATCCACGACAAACTTGGCGTAGGTGCTCGAGGGAATGCTGCGGTCGCCCGTGAGGTTGAAGACGTGCGGAGGCGACCAGTCGGGGTCGGCGTCCTCGGGGCGGACCTGGAGCAGGATCAGGTCGTCGGAGCGCCCGAAGTGGCGGGCCATGGCGGAGAGGGTTTCCAAATAGAGGCCTTTGTCGTCGATGCAGAGGCCGCCCCAAGTGGGTTCGTTTTGGAAGACTTGGTGCAGCAGCGGCGTGATGCCCGAACGGGTTTTGCCGGAACCGGTGTCTCCGGTAATGAGCCAGCCCCGGCAGAAATCCTCGCGTGTCCATGACAACCCGCCCAGACGCACCACGATCTTCCCGCGCTTCGGGCCACCTGCGATTTTCCAGATCGCCCACAGAACTGCCCCAGCAATCCCCAACGCGGCCCACCACCAGCGCCACTCCGCCACGACCACCCCCGATCCGAGCGCGGTTTTCAGCGCATCCCACGCTTCCGGAGCGTTCATCACCACCACCTCCCGAGCGTCCATCCGGCACCGAACAAGACCGCGCCCAACAGCACGGCGAGTCCGCCGTTCGACTCCGGCTCGTGGGAAGCGCTGCCGGCATGTGCGAGTCCGTCGATCTGTTTACTCAACGCCTTGGTCCGCTGACTGAGGAGTTCGACCGAGTCCCAGAGTTCCTCCCACACTTTCTCCGAGGGGAACCCCGCCTCCTTCTCCAGCGAACCCAAGAACACCTGAAACAACTCGACGACACCCAGCAGCGGATCGCGATCGGAAAGACCGTACCGCTTTTGCCATTCCCCAACCGCGAGGCGGAGCGCCTGTTCCCGGTCTCCGGCATTCATCGTGGGCTCCCTGTGGAGGTTCGGGGGGATTCCATCACCACGTCTTCAGACTCGGAGCCAGCGGGAATCAGAACAGGCCCCACGGTTTCCATCTGCGCCCTGAGCGTCCGCCACCAGTTCAGGAGGCGTTGACGGTCGATGAGGGTGAATTCGCTGGGGGCCAACGCCGCTGTGAGGGTGAGGTTGCGTTCACTGAGTCCGGTGACGAGCCAGTCGTAGAGTTTCGGCATCGTGATCTCGTGGGCGCGGAGTTCGCTCAGCAAGCGGGCCCGGATCCGGCTTTTGTCGTAGAGGGAAAAGTGGTCACTGTGGACCTGGTTGCGCACGACGACGTAATCGCACCGGTTCTCCAGCGCACTCGAGATCACGCGCAACTGCTCGAGGCTGTCCGGTTCATGGTTCACGGGCATGACCACGGTCAGCCGCGCTCCGAGAGCCGCGAGCACCTCAAACACTGACACCTCGGCGAAATAGCCCAGGATCAGGTCCGTCGAAGCCGCCCGGCAATCGGCGATGACCGTGTGTGTTTGCTGGATGAGTTCGAAGAGCAGATCCAGACCGCGAGGAGCCAAGAGATCCACAAACTCGGCGTCCGGATGGAAGCGTTTGAGGGTGGAGTTCTCGTTGTCGGTGTCGACGGAGCGATGGGCGGCGCCGAGGTCTTTGTAGAACTGGACGAGGTGGGTGGCGAAGGTGCTTTTGCCGACACCGCCCTTGCCGTTGAGGATGAGGATAAGGCGTTTCATAAAAGATTACTGCGTGCTCGGATCCGCGATGCGGGGACCGCGTGGGTTGTGTTGGGCAGGTGGGCGTTCCGGCAGGTTCACAGCGTTGAGGAGGTGCAGGCTGGCAGGCAGTGCGCCAGCGGACGCATCGGATCCTCCCGAGCGGGGCCGCGCACAGAGGCGGCGGAGAGTGTCGATCGACACATGGACTCCGATGCGCTCCAGCAACCTTGCGATGAGGGCGAAGGAAGCTCCCTTGGCACGCAGCTCGAGTACGGCGGTCTGGTGGGGAAGGAGGGCTTCCATTTTGGGGCCCGCGCTTTTGCAAAAAGACGCAGCTGCCGGGCGGAGATCGTTGGCTGGTGCGTCATTCATGCGTCGCTTCGTGGTAAGACGTGCGTGAGAGTTGCGTGAGATGAGCGCCGCAGGAGCGTGGCTCCCGCGTCAGACACGCGTGGCGCCAGCGTGGCATTTGCGTGAGACGTGCGTCATCCGTGCGTGGCCTCTCTGCGGCAGGTGCGTGAGATCTGCGACGCGCTTGCGTGAGATCCGCGTGCGAAAAGCTACGCACGTCCGGCGCAAACGAACCGCACACAAGCGGGGTAGGGCGTCTCCTCTTCCTCATGCTGTAATATCGCGGACGACGGGTACCCGCTGGTTCCACCCGTGGAGCAAAAGAGCGGTCCATGCATGAGAGAATCGGGGGAACGGCTTCGGGCTAGGATACCGAGAGACAAGACTGAGGCCGTCAAGGTGTCCCACAAAATTGACATTATGTGGGACATGATGGAAGCTGCGGTCAGGAGAATTTTATGGCCGAAGGTGTAAACGTCCGATTTGCAGGGGAACTCCAGCGGTTCATCCACTCCCGAGTGGGTGAATCGGGAATTTATGCCTCCGCAAGCGAGTACATCCGGGACCTGGTGAGACGCGATTACGAGCGCGAGGAAAGGCGCAAAGCCAGCTGGTTGCGGCACGAGTTGAAGCCCGGCCTCGAAGCGGCGGATTCCGAGTTCGTGGAATTGGATGCCGATCAGCTCATCTCAGAGGCAAGGGCACGAAAGGCTCGCCGTGAAGGTTAGGGTTTTTCGTGCCGCCAGGGAGCGGTTGCTTGAAATTTGGAACTACACAGAACGGACTTGGGGGGAAGAGCAGGCGGACAGGTATGTCCGGGAACTGATGGAGGCTATCCATGGTTTGCATGGTGCTCGCCATAGGTGGCGGTCCGTAACGGTTGAAGCGCTCTCCGATGTCTTTGTGAGCCGGTATCGGCACCATTACCTCTTCTTTCGGGAACTCGCGTCTGGAGACATCGGTCTCATCAGTGTTCTGCACGAAAACATGGACCTTCCGGCTCGCTTGAAAGAGGAATGCGAAAAAGAAGATCAGGTGTAGATCAATCCGACGGCTCCACCCGTGGAGCAAAAGACAACCTCCCCCACACGATGCCTTGGGGGACATGCTTTCGCCCAAAACCCAGTACAGCCTGAAGAATGCGCGGGAGTACTTCGCGGAACATCTCTCCGCCGGGGACTACTACAGTGAGGGTCACCACACTGCCGGCGAATGGATCGGGGAAGGCGCTCAACGACTCCAACTCTCAGGCGACGTGCACGAGGCCGATTTCCTGTCCCTGTGCGAGAACCTGCATCCGAAAACCGGTGATTCATTGACGCAGAGGAAGGGCCTTCGCCTCGGAGGCCCGTGCGGATCGGCGGCAGAACATCCCGGGGGCAGTCGGCGGGTGTTTTATGATTTCACGATCTCCGCGCCCAAATCCGTGTCCATTGCCGCGCTCGTTGCCGGGGATCAACGCATCCTCGAAGCGCACACTCTTGCCATCCGAGCGGCGCTTTCGGAGCTGGAGCCGTTTGCTTCGACCCGGGTCCGGGTGGGTGGAGGCAATGGAGACCGGCGTACGGGTAACCTCATCGCCGCGACCTTTACCCATGACACCTCGCGCGCTCTGGACCCGCATCTGCACACCCACTGCATTGTCTTCAATGCCACGTTCGATCCAGTGGAGGGGCGTTGGAAGGCGCTCCAAAACTTCGAAATGCTACGAGCCCAAAAGTACGTGGAAAACGTGTACTACCATGTCCTCGCCCGGGAACTCCGCGCCCATGGATACGGGATCTCCAATCGACGCCGGGGAGATTTTGAGCTGCTGGGGGTGTCTCAAGCCTTGTGCGAACGATTTTCCAAACGGCATGCCGAAATCGATTCGCTGACCGAGGCGCTTCTTGCTGCGCACCCGGAAAAGGCCGGGGCGAATGTCGCCGCGATGCGCGAGCATCTGGCGCAAAGCAAACGCTCCCGGAAGGTCCGCCATGCCGATCCCGCGCAGCTCAAGGTCCAGTGGACCGTACAACTCACCCCGGCTGAGGCGGCGACGCTGCACACGCTCCGCTCCCACAACACAGGCGAGGTTGCTTCAAATGCCGGCACTGCGGCAGCCGCGCTCGATCTGGCGGAGGGACACCTCTTTGAGAGGCGTTCTGTCGCCTCGGAGCACGAGTTGTGGAGGTATGCGTTGGAGTTTGGAAGGGGCGGCTCTTTTGGGGTGGAGGAGCTCAAGGCTGAACTCCAGCGCCGCGACTATGTCCGGGACGCCGAGCACCCCGGCAAGTTCACGACAAGATGGGCGCTTGCGATCGAACAAGGAGTGCTCGAATTGGCCCGCAGTGGGGTCGGGCAATGGCATCCCTACAGCGAAATACAGACGGCCTGCCCGGGGTTGGACGCGGATCAGGCCCGGGCGGCGGAACAGATTCTCAGTTCACGGGATTTCGTGACGCTCTTTCGGGGCGCCGCTGGCACAGGCAAAAGCCGGACGCTCAGCCACGTTTTTGAGCGACTCCAGGAGGCAGGGTACGGGGTCCATGTAGTCGCGCCCCAAAGACAACAGGCCTTGGATCTTGCAGCCTCCGGGATGAGTGGGGCGACGACCCTGAGCGAATTTCTAGTGCGGAAGCCCCTCCGCTCTCGGGACGTGATCCTCGTGGATGAGGCGGGGCAGATCGGCGGCGAAACGATGCTGGCGCTTCTGTCACTGGCCAAAGACCACGGGGCTCGTCTCATTCTCTCCGGCGACACGCGGCAACACGGAG
>JBANFR010000136.1:0-9625 GCA_037975925.1 Verrucomicrobiota bacterium | reverse complement strand
ACCATCCCACGCTGTTGTACGGATACGGCGGCTTTGATGTCAGCCTGACCCCGGGGTTTTCGATCAGCCGTGCGGTGTGGCTGGAGATGGGCGGGGTGTTTGCGATGGCCAACCTGCGGGGCGGCGGGGAGTACGGAGCGGAGTGGCACGAAGCGGGGACCAAGTTGCGCAAGCAGAACGTGTTTGATGACTTTATTGCGTGCGCGGAATGGCTTCAAAAAGAGGGCTATACGTCTCCCCAAAAGCTCGCAATCCAGGGCGGAAGCAACGGGGGCCTCCTCGTGGGGGCGTGTCTGACCCAGCGGCCGGAACTGTTCGCTGCAGCGGTGCCGTCCGTGGGGGTGATGGACATGCTGCGCTTTCACAAGTTCACCATCGGGTGGGCGTGGAAAAGCGACTATGGCAGCAGCGAGGATCCGGCGGAATTTCGGGCGCTCTATGCGTATTCGCCCCTGCATAACGTGCGGGAGGGAACCCGTTATCCGGCCACCCTTGTGACCACCGCAGATCACGACGACCGGGTGGTACCGGCGCACAGTTTCAAGTTCGCGGCCCGGCTCCAGGCCTGCCAGGCCAAGGAGGGGCCGCCCGTGCTGATTCGAGTTGAGACAAGTGCCGGGCACGGTGCTGGGACGGCGCTGAGCAAGGTGATTGGGGAGACGGCGGATGAGTGGGCGTTTTTGAGCCGGGTGCTTGGGATGGGGGATTGAGCGGGCTTTGTGGTGCAAAGTTTTTCCTTGTCGCCATCGGCTTTGCCTCGCAAAGTCCAGCCATGAGCAGCCAGCATGAGGCTCTTGAAAGCCTGCGCGTCATCCGCTCCCTCATGGAGCGAGCCCACGTCTACCGTGCCATCTCCGCTCCCGCCGCGCTCGTCGGGGGGATCCTATCGCTCATCGCCGGGATGGCTGCGGGAATACCCAACCCCGGCGTCGCTCCAAGCCGCCCGCTCGCCTTTCTCGGAACCTGGCTTGCCATCCTCGCCGTTACCTCGGCCCTCAACTTTGCGCTCCTTTTCCGCGAAGCGGCACGGCGCGGTCAGCCCCTCCTCTCCGACGGAATGCGCATGGCGCAGCGTGCAATTGTTCCGCCCATGGCCGTGGGCGGGGTCTTGGGGATCGGCCAGATCCTCTATTTTGAAGACACCGCAATGGCGGCAACCCTGTGGATCCTGTGCTACGGGCTCGCGCTCCTGGCAACGGGGGGCTTCTCGCCCAAGGGGCTCGTCCGGCTCGGGTGGAGCTTTGTCGCGACAGGCACCGCGCTCTTTCTGCTCCTCGCGCTCCGGGGCGAGGTATACGCCTTCCTGCGGCATGACCGGGCCTCCTCTCTGGCCATGGCCGCGACTTTTGGATTACTTCATGTGGTGTATGCGGGAGCCGTTTTTCTGGGCAAAAAACCCGCGAAGCTCCCGCTCCCATGATTGATTTCGATCGCCTGGATAAAACCATCCACGAGAAAGCCCGGCTTTCGATCATGACGCTTTTGGCGGGGCGTCGGGAATGGTCCTTTCAGGATCTCAAGGCCGAACTCGGCATGAGCGACGGGAACCTGATAAGTCATCTGCGCACGCTGGGAGCCGCCGGCTTTGTGGTGGAACAGAAGGATGAATCGGGGACGCGTCCGCGCACCACCTACGGGCTGAGTCCGGAGGGGAGGGAGGCCTTTGAACGTTATTTGGAGGTGCTCGAAAGCATCGTGCGTTCGATGCGCTCCGAGAGCTGATTTTTTTTAACCATTCACTTTGCGCCGCAAAGCAACCCAACCCAAAACACCATGCAACTCCATCTCGCCCAGCATTACGGAATGTGTTTCGGCGTCCGTGACGCCCTCCAAAGCGCTCGCCAAGCCGCCTCCCTTGAACCGGTCACCATTCTGGGCCCCCTGGTCCATAACCCGGTGGCGGTTGCGCGTCTCCAAGCGCTGGGTGCGATCCAGGGCTCTCTGGACGACCCCAGCAGCGCCCCCACCCAACGCGTGCTCATCACCGCCCACGGCGCCTCCGACCGGCAGCGCGAACTCTGGACCCAAGCCGGCCACACCCTCACCGACACCACCTGCCCGCTCGTGCACAAAGCCCACCGCATCCTGCGCTCGCTTGTTCTCGAAGGCTTCCACCCCGTGGTGATTGGCCAAGCCAACCACGTGGAAGTCCGCGGACTCACGGGGGATTTTCCCGAGGCAAGCATTCTCCTTTCTCCTGAGGACATTGCAGCAATTCCCGAGAAGCCGAAACTGGGGATCATCGCCCAAACCACCCAACCGATTGAACGGGTGCAAACCCTCGTCTCGGCGGTGAAGGCCGCCTTTCCGGAGGCCGAGGTCCGCTTCGTGGACACCGTTTGCCAGCCCACCAAACAGCGCCAGGCCGCCGTCGAAATCCTCGCGAAACGCTGTCCCGTGGTCGTGGTGGTGGGCGGCAAACACAGCAACAACACCCATCAACTCGCGCAAAAAATCCGCAATTGCGGCGCCCTCGCTTACTCCGTTGAGACGGCCGAGGAGCTGAATCCCGAGTGGTTCCAAGGCGTCGAAAACGTCGGTCTCACTGCTGGCACCTCCACGCTCGACGAGACCGTTCAAGCAGTCACCGAGCGCCTTTGCCGCCTTGGAGCGACCCTCGCGCACTGAATTTTGCACGTCAACCCACCCTCCTTTTCTCAACGGAACCCAGACCGTTGGATTCGCCACTTTGAGGCAAACACACTGCAAAACCTCCAAATGCGCTTTCCGGAGGGGCCCTGCATGCTTCCGGACGCGGTCGGCATTCCTCTGGCGGCCTCCCTGGCGGTCTTTCAACTGGTCGAGAAGCAGCGCGGATGCGGGGGGGGATGTCCGGAGGGATCTGGGCGGGTTTGCCGCGGAGCCTAGCTGCGGAACATGAAGTAAACGGCACCGGTCATGCAGAGGCCCGACCAGAGAAAATCCAGCTTCAGCGGCTGGCCGAGGTAGAGGAGTGAGAACGGCGTAAAAACCATCAGCCCAATGACTTCCTGAAGTATTTTGAGCTGGGCCACCGAGTAGGCTGCATGACCGATCCGGTTGGCTGGGATCATAAAAATGTATTCCAAAAGTGCGATACCCCAGCTGATTCCCACGACCGAATACCACTTCCAATCCGAAAGGGATTTGAGGTGACCGTACCAGGCGAATGTCATGAACAGATTGGAGACCGAGAGCAGGAGCGCGGTTTGGAGGAGGACAGGCATGGGATTGCTCAAAGCGTGGATGTTTGAAGGTGCCAACCTCAAACCGCGCCCGGCGCCCGAAGGGGAGGCGTTGTGGAATTGAATTCCCCTCTTTCCGCAGCCCACTCTGGGAGGATGCAACCGAGAGGACCGTGGCAGCCCCGTCAAATCGGCAACCGCTTTACGAACCTTTACGGGGCGGAGACGCGGACTCTCTGGGACGTGATGCGTTGGAAATGGGGGCGGAATTCCGAGAAGGGGGGGCAGGGAATCGCGCAGCACGAGCTTCCGCCGGCAAACTGCGGACAGGCCCAGCCCGCGCTCCCCAAGGCGATGCGTCCGAATTACGCGGCAATCCGGCACCCAGATGGGCGCTCGGTGAATCTCACATGGATAGGCCACTCGACCTTCCTGATCCAAATGGGCGGGGTCAACCTGCTGACCGACCCGCATTGGAGCGAATACTGCGCTCCTCTGCCTCTGGCGCGGTACCGCAGGCGGACGGGGCCGGGTTTGTCGCTCCGCGAACTCCCCCGGATCGACGCGGTGCTGCTCAGTCATAACCACTACGACCACCTCGACCGTGCGACTCTGGAAAGTCTGGGCCGGGGGAGCCGGATTTTTTGCCCAACGGGAATGAGGGCCCTCCTGCGGGGCTGGGGTTTTTTGTCGGTCTCGGAGCATTCATGGGGTGAAACGGTGTCCCTGGAGGGCGTGCGCCTCACGGCGTTGCCGGCTCAACACGGGTCCGCAAGGACCGCCCTCGACCGCAACCGCTCCCTGTGGTGCGGGTGGATGATGGAATCGGAAGCCTGCCGGGTGATGTTTTTGGGAGACACGGGGTATGCTCCCTTTTTCCGCGAGTTTCGGACGGCTTTTGGGGCGGTGGATGCGGCATTGATCCCGATTGGGGCGTATCGGCCGGGATGGTTCATGAAGCCGGTGCACTTAAACCCTTGGGAAGCGGTGCAAGTGCACCTGGAGTTGCAGGCGCGTTTTTCGGTCGCAATGCACTGGGGGACTTTTGATCTCGCAGACGAACCTCTGGCGGAGCCCCCGGCCCTTTTGCATCAGGCTCGCGAGGCGGCCGGAGTCGAGCCGGACCGATTCCAAGTGGTGGGTCAAGGAAGCACGCTGGTGATCCCGGAGCGGAACTGCGGTTGATTCCCCGCTTGCAGCGCTCCAAGCGGGTTTCGGGGACTTCACGGGGTGGGGTTGCGTTGCCCGGGCGGATGCGCAAACTTCCGGGGGCCATTTTTGCGGCAGAGATGGCTTTTGACTTGTGCCCTGCCTCCTTTTGGTAGGTAAGGGCGCAGCGCCACGCACCACCCCATGGATCAATTTCTTGAACTTCTCAAAACACAGGGTTTCTGGGCTGTCTTCCTGTGGTCTCTGGTGGAGACCGACGTCATTTTTCTGCTCATCGGCGCCTTTGCCCATTCCGGGCACCTGAGTCTTCTGAGCTGTTTTCCCGCAGCCATTCTGGGAGCGATCCTTCACGATACCGTCGTGTTCTGGCTCGCTCATCACCGCGCAGAATGGGTGCGTTCCAAGGAGGCCTATCAAAAGGTCGGCCCGAAGGTGGAGAGGCTGGCGGCAAAAGTGGGTGACTGGGAGCTGGCTCTTTGCAGACCTCTCTACGGAACGCGTTACCCAAGCCTCATTTTCTGGGGCCTACAGAAACTGTCGTACGGGCGTTTCTATTTCACCGATGGCTTGGGCCTGGTGCTCTGGGCGACTTTGTTGACCAGTTTGGGGTACGTTTTCGGAGACCACCTGGACACGCTCAAGAAACAGGTGGTGCGTTCAGAACAATGGCTTTTGGGCGCGGTAATCGTTGTGGTCCTGGCTCTCATCGCACGGCGCCGGATCCAGAAACGCAGGGCTCTCTCCAAACCCGTCCCCTCTCCGCAAGACGTTGCTTGAGAGATCTCCATGCTGTCCGGGCTAAAAGTCGGGAACTTCCGCTGCTTTGAGCGCTTCGAAGGACCATTTGATCCCGGCCTCAACCTCATCATCGGCCCCAACGCCCGGGGAAAAACGTCCCTGCTGGAGGCCATTTGTCTGCTCCTGCGCCTGCAATCCCCGCGCACCAGCCGACTGGTCGAAATCATCCGTTACGAGGCACGCGGTCTTTTGGTGGACGGCCATGTGTCGGGCAAACACCTCCAATTTTACTACAGCCCGCAGCGCAAAAAACTGGCGCTGGATTCCGTGGAACAAAAAACCGCCTACGAGTACCTCCAGGTCGGCCGGGTGGTGTGGTTTTCCAATACTGACATCGATTTGATTCGGGGCGGGGGCGAAATCCGGCGACGCTTTCTCGATTTCGTCGCAGCCCAGGTGAACCCGGGATACCGGCAGGCTTTGCGGGATTACGAAAGGGCGCTGCGCTCGAGGAATCTCCTCCTCAAATCCCTGGTGCCGCGCTGGAAGGAGGTGTCTGCCTTTGACGCCCCCCTTCTGTTGAACGGCCAGAAACTCCTCGAAACACGACTCGAACTCTCCACGGCTCTCAAGCCCCTTGCCCAACTCGCTCACAGCGCTATCAGCGGTGGCGTCGAAAAGCTCGGAACCCACTATGTGTCCGGCGCGGGAGACGACTTCGCCAAGGCCCTGGCTGCCGCGCGCGCCGAAGACACCCGTTTACGCCAAACCACGGTCGGTCCCCACCGGGATGACTGGGTACTGACGCTGGGGAGTCATCCCGCGACTCTGGGCTCGGAGGGGCAGCAGCGGACTCTGGCACTGGCATTGAGACTTGCGGCTGCCCGTTTTCTGGAAGCCACCTTCGGGGCTCCGCCCATTCTCCTTCTCGACGACGTTTTTGGCGAGTTGGACCTCCAGAGACGTGGCGCGCTCCTTCGGGAAATTTCGCCCAGTGCGCAGCAATTCATCACCACGACGCAGCGGGAGTGGTTGCCACCGGGACTGGATGCAAAAATTTTGTCCCTCGGTGACGCCTGAACGCCCCGGGCGGAATGCCCTGTCGCAACTTCCCAAAAAGCCTGTCCCTTGCGTTGTGCCTTGTGTGTGAGTCCGCCGAAGCGCCCAAGCCGACGGGCCATCGGACAACTTCTCGACCCGCCAGATCGCTTCGGGCAAAGCAGCGCCACACGTAAAGGCGCCGCTTGGTGTCTGTCCCCCAAAAAGGCCGGTGGATCAAACGGCCGAACATCCGCGTGCTTTTGAGTTTTTGAGAAACACCCCGGATTATCGCTCATAGCGAGGTGATCCGGGAGGGGGCGGCGGAGTCTGATGAAGTCGGCGCTCCCACTCATATTCCTTCGAAGTCACCAAACCCTCCATTTGGTTTAAACGACCTTCCATCCCCCGAAGCGCCGCCAGCAACGCGTCCACCTCCTGAGAAGAAGCACCAGAACGTGACGACGCCTCGTCCCTGTCAGGCCGAGCCGGAGTTTCCACCGGCTTCAAAGCCCGGATCTGGCGCGAAAACATCACGCCGGCAATCAGAATGAGCACCGGAGCAACAGAACTGTCGCTCAGGCAGGCGGACAGCGTGATTCCGGCTACGACCACCATAAAAACGCCAAAGATTGCGAAGGCCGGGAAGGCGTGGAGGAATTCCTGGCCCCGATCCTTCCAGTAACGAACCCGCGTGGAGGAATCAAACGAGCTCATGCTAGTGACTCCGCGATCTGTGAAGGGGAGAGAGGGTCTCGAGGTTGTCCAGGCGACGGTGCAACTTCTCGATCCGCTCGGTGGCTTCGAGCAGATCCAAGCGGCGCTGCAAGTCGGCCTGTCCGCGGACATCGACGCCCCGGAGAGGCTCGAAGCCCAGCGCCCGGTTGCATCGCTGCACCTGCGAGGGAAGAGTGAAGAGATCCCAGAGCAACCCGAGAAAAAACACCCCCCCGGTCAAGAGATACACCAATCCCATCATGGGACGGTTCAGATAGAATTTGTGGATCCCAAACACTCCTCCCAAGACGAGGAGGAGATAACTGACCCAAATTTTGCGGCGTTCCATTTTAGTGAGTGGAGTGTGTCTGGGCGCGGAGTCGCTGGAGTTCCTTTTCAATTTCCTCGTCCCGTTTCAGCGAAACGAAGCGCTCCTCCAAGGTAGCGGTTTGTGGCGGCCGAACCAGCCCTGCGGCGGCCTCCATTTGCTCGATACGCGATTCGAACTGATCAAAGCGCAGGACAGCACTACTCTGTTCGAACTCGCGAATTTGGGATTGGGCGCGGAATTTCTGGGTAGCCTGGACATGGCGCTGAGCCAGCAGGCGCTGCCGCTCTCGGGCCGAAGTGAGCTTCTTTTCCAGCTCCACGATTTGTGCGCGGTGGTCTTGGACCAACTCGGAAGATCTGCGCAACTCCTGCTCGAGGCTCTGCAGTTGATCGGCATGCCGGCGTTTCTCAAGCAGCGCCTCCCGGGCGAGGTCGTCCCGGTTGCGCTCCAGAGCAAGCCGGGCGTTGCCTTCCCACTTGGCCACGCTCTGGCGAGCCTCTTCGAGGGAACGCTCAAGGCGGGTCTGCGTCGCCAAGGTGCCCGCACAGGCTGACTTCATTTCAATGAGCGTTTCCTCCATCTCCTGAATCATCAGGCGAATCATTTTTTCAGGATCCTCCGCCGCATCGAGCATGGCGTTGATGTTGGAACTCACGATGTCGCGAAAACGTGTAAAAATACCCATAGGATGTGAATGTGACCCCTCGCCTTTCAGCAGGGCAGATGCCACCCCAAATTTGATTTCACAAACATCTTCCAATCAATGGCTTGCAAAAAATCCAGAACAACCCGCCCCCGTTCATTGTGGCTCTTAAAACCATAATCTGGCATTCTGGACCTTTCTTTTAACCATTTTATGGAGGCTATTCCGGAAGCTTTGGGGCATTCCCCCGCGTTTTTGAAGTTGCAGGAGCAACTCGCCCGCATCGCCAAAGTCCAGCGTCCCGCCCTCCTGCTCGGCGAACGTGGCACCGGGAAAGAACTCGCCGCCGCACGTCTCCACTACCTCTCCGGACGCTGGACCGGCCCCTTCATCCGCTGGAATTGCGCCGCCTGCCCAGCCGACTTGGTTGAGAGCGAACTCTTCGGACACGAAGCAGGCGCCTTCACCGGAGCCACCCGGCGCCGCCTCGGACGCCTGGAGCAGGCAGACGGCGGAACGCTGTTTTTGGACGAGATCGGGCAAATGCCGATCCCGACTCAGGAAAAGCTCCTCCGCGCCTTGGAATACGGGACCTTTGAAAGAGTCGGCGGTGAGGAATCGCAAAAGGTCGAGGTGCGCATTGTGGCCGCAACCAATGTCGATTTGGTGCAGGCCTGCGCAGCGCACCGGTTTCGAGAGGACCTGCTCGATCGGCTCGCCTGCTGTGTCGTACACATCCCCCCCCTGCGCGAGCGCCAGGAGGACATTCCCCTCCTCGCAAAACACTTCGTCGCCCGCATGGCCATTGAACTCGGGCGTGAGCAGGTGCCCGAACTGGAGCCGCGCCTGGAGCGTGCCATCACAGAGCATCCCTGGCCGGGAAACATCCGCGAACTGCGAAACGTCATGGAAAGAGCCGTGATTGAAAATCCAGGAGAACGGATCACCCACTTAGATCTGGACCCGTTTCGGGCAGGAAAAACGACGTCGCCCGTGGCGCCCTCGGCAACAGCCTGGCAGGATGCGGTTTCCGCTCTGGCGCTGCCCGTGGATACCGCCGAGCTTCTCGAGAACATTCGGCGGCTGCTGCTGGAAAAAGCCCTGCGGCAGACGTCCTTTCATCAGCGCAAAGCAGCGGCACTCCTCGGGCTGACCTACGATCAATTTCGTGCGCTTTACCGACGCCTCCATCCGGCGACAGAAACTGAACAGCCCGCTCCAGAGTCCTGACCCGCTCTTCTCAAGCTGCCCTGACCTCCACGGCAAAACAGCCGGCCCAGAAAAGTCAGCAACGGACTGATCACCCCCCGAGTCACAACCGCAATTTACACACGCATCCCATCCCGCTCCCGCGCGAGGACCCTTTTAAACTCCCCAGTTTGGAAAAAAGCCCCGCCATCGCCAGACAAGAGGTCTGTCCCCTGTCCCCCCCGCCTGTCCCCCCAGAGGGATGCTGATTCCGTACCATCACGTGCGCCAGCCGCAGGGAAACCAAGGCTGCACGCCTGCATCCCTCCGGGATGCATCCGTTCTCGTCGGGGTATCCGGTGGTCGCGCAGGCGCGCGACGCACCGGCTAATCGCCACGAACCCTCCGGGTTCGCGTGAACCCCACCCACACACGCCACACACGCCACACACGCCACACACGCCTCACACGCCTCACACGCCTCACACGCCACACACGCCTCACACGCCTCACACGCCTCACACGCCTCACACGCCACACACGCCACACACGCCACACACGCCACACACGCCACACACGCCTCACACGCCTCACACGCCTCACACGCCTCACACGCCTCACACGCCTCACACGCCT
>JBANFR010000135.1:0-9707 GCA_037975925.1 Verrucomicrobiota bacterium | reverse complement strand
ACGACGTTGTGTCCCACTTCCGCAAAACAGGCCCCTGAAACAAGGCCGACATAACCAGAGCCGATGATACACAGTTCCATAGACAAAAAGTGACGGGTAAAGATGACGGGTGGGTGTTTCCCGAATCGCACGCGAGCGCATCTTGGCGGCTCGTGATAGAGCAGAAGGGGGTAAGGGAAATTAGGGGACGAATCAGATCGGGGGCAAGCGGGAAGCCGCTCAACGGTTTTTTCCTGTGCCGGCTCCGCCGATGGCGGCGGTGTCGTACTTGAGCGGAATGGAAAGCTTGGGGATGTCCTTCAGCGTGAGGCTGAGCAGGACCGCGATGTCCTTTTTGGCGTCCTGTTCGCGGACGACAAGTGTGAGTGACCCGATCCACGAGCGGAGGTCGCGATCAAGGCTGTACTGTTGGGACTGTGCCTCTTTGAAGGCGAAATCGTAGCTGTTGAGGAAGCCAAAGGCCCAGTTGTCGTTGAGGCGGAGTCGGGCTCCACCTCCCACCAGGTTGGAATTGGTGAAAACCCGATTGCCGGAGATGTACCGGTTGGAGAGCTGGACGGTGAGGTCCCGGTTGACCTGAAAGTTGGTGCTGGAGTCGAATGCAGAGAATCCCGTGTCGAGAAGGGGCAGCTGACTGTCCACGGTCATGTTCAGCCAGGGCAGCGGATTCCAGCGGGCGCGGTTGAACACGTTGGAGAAAGTGCCGGAATCGGAGAGCGGGCCCCGGAAATAATCAGGCCGCTTGAAATTGGTATCGAAGAAAGACTCCAGCTCGAGCCAGTTGAGCGTCTGGTTGTCCCGGCGGGTTTGAAGGCGGTTGCGCACCCCCAAACGCAGCACTTGCCAGTCGGTGATCGAGTCCACCGCGTTAAATTGCGGAAAATCGATGGCCGGGAGCCGCGTCATGGAACCCAGGTGATCAAAGGGCAGCACCTTGGAAGCGTCTTGGTTGGTGTTGACCACGGAGAAATCCGCAAAGGGCTGCACCACGTGCCGCAACCCGTCCAGGCCGAGGCGCCGATTTTCCACTGACTCGAAGGTGCGGGAAAGTTTGAAGGAGGCCTCCACTCCGGCGTTGAGGGTGATGCGGGTCAGCGAACCGCCGCCGGCGAAGCCTTGGTCCCCTTCGGACAGCCGGGTGTCAAAGACGCTCCGGCTGTAGTGGGTCGCCCGCGCTCCCACCCGGGGCACCACACTCAACCAACCGCCATAGGTCTTGGGGAGACTCCACTGGTGAAAAGTGTCCTCCCGAACGGTGTCGTAACTCAGCAGTCCAGAGGCTCTGCCGTAGCGCCGATTCATTTTACCCACACTCGTCTCGCCCTCGTAAAAAACCGAGCTGTCCAAAAACGGCTGCCTTTTGAAGTCCAAGGCCAGCTCCGGAATCCTTCCCGTGCCATCAAAGTCCCGGTTGATTTGGTTCCGAGCCTGGAGGGTGATCGTAAAGTCTTCGTCCCACTTGGTAAGTGCCAGCAGCGAGTCCGGGTTCGGATCCGTGCGCATATCGTTGGGCGAAAAATCTTTGAGAAAATTGATATCGCTCAGCTTGTTCACGTTGACCGTGGTATAGACCGTGTCTGAAAGGGCGCTGCGGTCCTGGACGGAGATGCGGTAACGCGAGGGGGCAATGGCCTGAGGCGTCTTGGTGAGCGGGTTCGTCCCCGGGTTCTGATCCTCAATGTAGTAGGAGCGAAAACGTCCCCAGATGGAGGGGACGGTGGGTGAAGCCCAGCTGGAATCCAAACCGACCGCCACGCCGCGCTTGGACATGTAGTCGAGTCGCGCAGTGCCCACCGCATTCGGGCTGATGGGAAACGCAAAACTCGTGAGCAAAAAGGCGCCCCAGATTCCCCGGCTTCCCGGAACGACCGAGAAACTTTGTGCCTTATCGGCAGGCTGATACAGATAAGGCACCCACAGAATGGGAACGCGTCCCACATACACCGTGACGTTTTCGTACTCCGTATGGTCGTTGGGAAGATAGCGGACCTTTTTGGCCCGGAGGCTGAAAGCGGGGTCGGCCACGTTGTCGGTGGTGATGAAGGTCTGTGACGCTTCGAAAATCCCAGGCTGGACCGAACTGATCGTGTGGGCCTCCGCCATGAAGGGACCCGATCCCGACCGGAAAGCGGCGCCCATAAAATTCCGGGAGTCGACGTTGTAAATGGCCCGGTCGCCCGTGAGGAAAGTTCCATTGCGGAAGAGGCGTACTTTTCCGGAGAGAAGCACATTGGAAGTGCTTCGGTCGTATTGCGCGTGGTCGCAGTAGATGGTGTTTTCGCCTTGGGCGATGACGACGTTGCCCTCCGCGATGGCAAGGTTTCCCTCGTAACGAACGTCCGTCGCCTGGATTTGAAGCGGCGCCGAGGAGAGGCTTTCCTTGGCGAGAGCCGGAGCGGGAACAGAGGCGCAGGCCAGGACAAGGGCGGCAGCAAGGAGACGGGGTGTCATCGGTGGAAGGCCTGGAAAGCTAACCGACCCCTTGGACGCTGCCAAAGCGAATCCTCCGGCCGCTTCTCAGAGTGTCTAACTCACTTGAGAGAGCTCTGCGGCGCGGGTGTTCGCAAGCAAATCCCGGTAGACTGCATGGGCGGGATTTTTCAGGAGAGGATCCTGGGCGATCAGAACAAAAGCCGCTTCCCGCGCCTGATGCATCCATTCGCGGTCCCGCTTGAGATTGCCGATGCGGAGCGGCGGGAGCCCGCTCTGGGCGGTCCCGAGGAGGTCTCCCGGGCCGCGCAATTCCCAATCGGCCTCGGCGATTTCAAAGCCGTTGGAGGTTTTCTCAAGGAGCTGAAGCCTGGCGAAGGCCTCGGGATCCTCCCCGGAGGCGAGAAGAATGCAGTAGCTTTTGTGGGATCCCCGTCCCACCCGGCCGCGCAACTGGTGCAACTGCGCGAGGCCAAAGCGCTCCGCATTTTCAATGAGCATGAGGCTGGCGTTGGGTACATCGATCCCGACCTCAATCACCGTCGTCGCAATGAGCGCCTGGGTGACGCCCGTGCGGAAGCGTTCCATGATGGCGTCCTTTTCCTCCGGGGGGGTGCGTCCGTGCAACAGTTCGCAGGTCATCGGCGCGAGGTAGGCCCGCCACTTCTCAAATTCCGCCGCCGCCGCCTTGGCCTCCATTTTGTCGGAGGCATCAATGAGCGGGTACACGACATAGCCCTGGCGGCCAGCTTCCAGGTGGCCCTTCAAAAACTGGACGGCATCCGGCAATTTGGCGCTGTCGCGGACTGCGGTGACAATTTTTCCGCGGCCTTTGGGCAGTTCATCGAGGATCGAAACATCCAAGTCGCCGTACAGGCTCATGGTGAGTGTCCGCGGAATGGGGGTCGCCGTCATGACGAGCATGTCGGGGGTCTGTCCCTGGGCTCGCAGTTTCGCCCGTTGGAGCACGCCGAATTTGTGCTGCTCGTCTACCACGGCCAGTCCGAGCCGCGAAAAGCCCGCCCCCTCAAACAGGAGAGCGTGGGTGCCGATGAGGATGTCGGGTTCTGCGGTGGTGGGCGCGTGGGGACGGTCCGCCTGCCCGGCGAGGAGGCCGGCCTGCCACCGGTCGTGGTCGAAGAGAGGGAGCGGTCCGGATTCCTCGCGGCGGTGGGCGGTTCGGAGGGCGACGCGCACGCCCAGGGGAGTGCAGAGGCGCTGGAAGGTCAGGTAGTGTTGCTCGGCCAAAATCTGCGTGGGCGCCATGAGCCCCGCCTGAAAACCGGCCTCCACCGCCAGCAGCATCGCCGAGAGGGCGACGAGCGTTTTGCCCGCGCCCACTTCTCCATGGAGCAGACGGTTCATGGGCCTTTGGGAGGCCAGGTCCGCCCGAATCTCGTCAATGGCCCTCTGCTGGGCGCCGGTCAGGGGAAAGGGCAGACTCTGGTGGAGCTGCTCCATCAAACGGCCGGGGCCAGCGTGGGAAAGTCCGGGCTGTGCCTGCTGTTCGGCCCGGCGTGAAGCGATGCTCAATTGGATCCCGAAAAACTCCGTGAGAACGAGGTGCTGGCGGGCTTTTTGGAGAAGCTCGAAGCTGTCTGGAAAATGGATCTGCCGCAGCGCTTCCACCCGAGGGAAAGCATCGAGCGACTGCGGGATCTGGTTGCGAAAGTCCCCCGGTTTCAACTCCTGAAGTGCCCGCCAAACCAGCATCCGGAATGACCGGGTGGAGAGCCCCTCGGTGGCGCGATGGATGGGGACGATGCGCTGGAGGTGGATGGAGGCTTCGGCGTCTTCCTCGAGGATTTCAAAATCCGGTTGGTCGATGACGATTTGCGAGCCGCGTCGTTTGGGTTTGCCGTACACGACAATGCGTTGGCCGGCCGCGATGACTTTTTCGACCCAGTACAGGTTGAACCAGCGGATGGTGAGCTGGCCGCTGAGGGCGTGTCCGTTTTCCTGCACGATGCGGGCTTCGAAGAGGCGCATCCGGCCGCGCATCCTTTTGAGCGCCGCCGTCTGGACGATTCCGCACACGCAGACGGCCACGTCGGATTCTCCCTGCGGGAAATGATCAAACCGGGTGCGGTCTTCCCAGCGGCGCGGAAAGTGAAGGAGGAGATCCGCAGCGGTGTGCAGGCCGGCGCGGCCGAGTTGGCGCGCCTTTTGTGGACCGATCCACGTGATTTCCTTCAGCGGGGTGTCCCACTGCATGACCGGTGAGGAGGAGGGGGAGCCTGAGAAAAGGCCGCCCTGCCAGGGAGTGGCGCGGGGCGGCCGGGAACGTTCTCAGGGTGTAAACCCTTTGGATGCTTACTTTTGGGGGGCGGCGTCCAGCTTGGCCTTCACAGCGGCTTCCAGCTCCTCGAAAAGCTCCGTGTTGTTTTTGAGCAATTCCTTGGCGGCATCACGTCCTTGGGCGAGCTGGGATCCTTTGTAAGAGAGCCAGGAACCGCGTTTTTCCACGATCCCCTGTTCCAGCGCCAAATCCAAGAGCGCTCCCGTGGAAGAAATCCCCTCGTTGTACATGATGTCGAACTCCGCCTCGGTGAAGGGAGGAGCGACCTTGTTTTTCACCATCTTCAATTTGGTGCGATTGCCGGTGACGGTGCCGTCGGCCTGCTTGATCGCGCCGATACGGCGGATGTCGCAACGGACGCTGGCGTAAAACTTCAGCGCTTTTCCCCCGGGAGTGGTTTCCGGGTTGCCAAACATCACGCCGATTTTTTCGCGAATCTGGTTGGTGAAAATGACCACGGTGCTCGCCTTGGAAATGAGAGAGGTGAGTTTGCGCAGCGCCGAACTCATGAGCCGGGCCTGTGCACCGACGGTGGTGTCGCCGATTTCGCCTTCCAACTCGGCCTTCGTGACCAAAGCAGCTACGGAGTCCAACACGATCACGTCCAGAGCATTGGAACGCACGAGCGTTTCACAAATGCGGAGCGCTTCTTCGCCGGAGGAGGGCTGCGACACCAGCAAATCGTCCACCTTCACCCCGAGCTTCCGCGCATAAACCGGATCCAACGCGTGTTCGACATCGATAAACGCCGCCAGACCCCCGCGCTTCTGCGCCTGCGCAATCACCGTCAACGTCAGCGTCGTTTTCCCGGAGGATTCCGGACCAAAAACCTCCACGATGCGGCCCTTGGGGAATCCGCCGACGCCGAGGGCGCGGTCAATCAGGATGTTTCCGGTGGGGATCGCCTCCACGTCCATTTGCTGGGCGGTGCCCAGACGCATGATGGAACCTTCTCCGAAGTCCTTGTGGATCTGCTGAAGAGCGAGATCCAGATTCTTGTTGCGGGCGGCGATCGCCTTGTTGTCGTCCAAAACTGCTTCCGTTTTTTGTGCCATAGCGCGGTGAGTGGAAAAGCTACACCCGCCCCCGGGCGAGCAAAGGGAATTTGCGCCGCTCTGGGGCCGGTGGAGAAAGTGACGCTCTGTAAACGCTTTCAAACTTCCTCGTGGCCCTGAGGAGAGGCAGACCCGGTTGACTGGGCGGGTGTTCGGCGCGAAAAAGCGACGTAAACGCCAGTGGCGGCCGCTGCGAGACCACAGAACCAAAACACGCTTCCAGGGCCCAGGTGCAGCGGGCCGCTCAGGAGGACCTGGATTCCGGACGAAACCAAAATGCCGACAAAGCTCAAAACGCTGGCGGTCCCCTGGACTGCTCCCTTGGATTCCGGAGCGGGCCGATGCTGCAACACGGCGCAGATGGGCACAATGAAGAGACCGCCACCCATTCCGAGAGTGGTGAGGGCGAGGCTGAAGGGAAGCACCCCAAGGCCCGAAATACCCATCGGAACCGTGCTTGCCGCCATGGCGGCCGCTCCCAGCGGAATGAGCCGGTATTCGATGCGCCCGCGCGATGCGTATCCGGCGATGACACTGCCGACACCGATGCCCACGGCGAGGGCGGCATTCAGTAGACCGCTCTGGGTTTCATCCAGATGCAGCACCCCTCGGGCGTAGAGAACCAGGTTCATTTGAACGAGGGCCGCGATGAAATAAAAGAGGGTGTTCCCCCAGGTCGCCCGCCACAGATCCCGGTTGCCCCGGAGCGCGCGCAGCTGCGCCCAAAGATCCGTCAGCGGGTTGATTCGCGGCGCACAATGCGGGTTCGCCGCAGGGACTTCCGGAATCCCGCGGCAGACCCACCAGCCAAGAACCGCAACGAGCACGAGCAATCCACCGGGTCGTTCCGGGTGCTCGCGAAAAATTCCCGCAAAAGCGCTCCCCAGGACGGTTCCGAGGATGATTCCAAGAAAGGTGAGCAATTCCAGGATCCCATTGCCCCAGGACAGTTTTTCAGTCGGTAGGACCTCGGGCAAAATGCCGTACTTGGACGGACCAAACAGGGAACTGTGGGTGCCCATCAAAAAGATGGCCAAAAGCTGGAGGGGGAGCGACTTCAGGCCGAGCCCGGCGGTGGCGAGGAACATGATCCCGATCTCGGCGACTTTGACCCCAAACATGACGCGCTGCTTGCTGAAGCGGTCGGCCAGCCAGCCGCCGAGCATGGAGAAGCAGATAAAAGGAGCCGCAAACAGTGCGCCGACGAGGGCCACCGGGGTTTCGGTGGCCGCTCCGGGCGTCGGGTGGGCCAGGAGGAGGAGAATGACGAGATTTTTGAGCGCGTTATCGCTGAGCGCGTTCTGGAACTGCGTGGCCATCAGGTACCAGAAACCCTTCTGCCAGCCTTCCGGGGCAATCGGGGGTGCAAGAGCCGGGACGGGAGTGGGCGGGTTCATGGCGGTGTGGAGGCACCCTAGCAAGGGAGAGCTTCGGGGCGTGCATTCATAAAAAGGGGTGCTGCATTGCGCGAATCGATACACCGCGCTCCGCCGTCGGGGCTGATTGCACCGTGAGCGCGCAGGCGGCACAGTGGCCGAAACGCCGGGCGACTTTCTCCCCCTCATGAACGTTCATCACCTTGAGTTGTTTTATTACGTGGCGCGCTTCGGCGGCATCACTCAGGCCGTCCGCCGCATGCCCTACGGAATCCAGCAACCGGCGGTGAGCAGCCAAATTTTGCAGCTCGAAGACCAGCTGGGCGTGATTCTTTTCCAACGCCGTCCCTTTGAACTGACCCCGGCCGGGCAGGAGCTTTACGCCTTTGTGGAGCCCTTTTTCAGCCGGCTCTCGGAGGTGCAGGAAAAGCTTAGCGGCGGAGACTCCCAGCGCGTGCGAATTGCCGCTTCGTCGATCGTATTGCGGGAACATCTGCCGGGGCTCCTCCAGCAAATCCGCGCGTGCTTCCCGCATCTGCGCGTCGCGCTCCAAAGCCGGCATCCTTCGGAGATGTTTGCGGCGCTGGAGAAACAGGAGGTGGACCTCGTGTTGACGAGCGTGGAGGGCAAGCCGCCCGCGGGGTGCGATTACGCTCCCCTATTGGAGATTCCGTTGGTGCTTTTGGTGCCCCGAAAATGCTCGCTCACGAGCGTGCAGGTGCTTTGGGAAAAGGATCGGATTTCCGAGGGGCTTGTCGGGTTGCCTCCCTCGGAGGTGATCAGCAAACAGTTCCAGGCCGGACTGCAGAAGCGCGGGGTCCAATGGCTGGTGAGCATCGAGGTGGATTCGCTCGACGTGCTCGAAGCCTACGTTCTTGCCGGGTTCGGCTTCGGTGTTTCCGCACAAATCCCTGGGCGCAACTGGCCGCGGGAGCTACGCGTACTGCCTTTGGAAGGGTTTGCGCCGCTGCAGCTTGCCATTTTCTGGCGTGGTAAACTTAACGCTCTCCAGCGCCAGGTGGTGGAGGTGTGCGCCCAACGTGCCGAGGCTCTCCGCCAGCATGCTCTGCCCCCCAAGCAGAGGTGATCGCCACGGTTTGCCGGGGTGTGCCGGGGTGTGCCGGGGTGTGCCGGGGTGTGTCGGGGTGTGTCGGCTGGATGCGAACCCGGAGGGTTCGAGGCGATTAGCCGGTGGTTGAGCGAAGCGACACCACCGGACCCTGCCCGAAAAAGGCACCCATCCCGGAGGGATGGAGGCCGTGTGGAATTGGGGAGCGCGTTTTGTGGTGCGGGATTCGGTGGACGGGACGTTTGCCAGCATCCCTTCGGGATGCGTTGTTTTGTGGACATTGGACCCGGGGGTCGCGCGACGCGCGACCGCCCGGCTAATGGCCATGAACCCTCCGGGTTCATCGATCCGCGCGCCGGATGTGCCGGGATGCGTCGGGGTGTGTCGGGGGTGCCGGGTGGATGCGAACCCGGAGGGTTCGAGGCGATTAGCCGGTGGTCGAGCGAAGCGACACCACCGGACCCTGCCCGAAAAAGGCACCCATCCCGGAGGGATGGAGGCCGTGTGGAATTTCTGGGGCGAGCCTGCCCGTAGCGCCTCTTGGCTTCATCGGTTTTCCCGGAAAACCGAACAAGAATGCATGTCTCTTCAGTCTGAAAACATGCCGATGGAGGTCGTTAAATATCCGTCTCGGAGTGATTTGGAACAGGCTTCAGGAACAACGACACTAAGGCGCGATCTCCACTTCCGTGCTGACGGTGGCACCTCGCTTGTCGGTGACGCTCACAAACCACGTGTTTGCCTCTGCGGGCGGTTTCGGGGCGGTAATCTTCCCTCCCTCCCACTGTGCGGGCACCGTGACCCATTGCCGCTTCGAACGCGGCCCGCCGTCTGTCGTGTAATGCAGCTGCGCGGATTGCAGGGGGGTCGACGAGACGCAATCGAACTCCACCCGGTCGGACTTCACGACTACCGGGCCGGGCACGGGAAGTGGCGTTCCGGCACGGCATTTCGAGTCGATAAAAAGACCGATTTCCTGCGGAGCCCAACCCGCCTTATGTCCGTGGGGCATATTGACTTGGATCCGGATTTGTTTTTCGCCCGGCACCAGCGCATAGCTTTTCCGGTAACTGTCCAGGACGTAGTGCACGTCGTTGGTTCCATTCACAAAAAGGATGGGGACACGGCACCGGGGCAGGTGGCTGCTCGGATCGTATTCCCGGACCCACAGGGCTTTCCGGTCGCCAAGCCGGTCGATGCTCGGTTTTTGGACGGATTCGCCTTCGTGGAGAAATCCGCAGCCGTACACGGGCACGGCCGCCTTGAACCGGTTGTCGAGCGAGGCGACCAGGCACGTTGTGTAACCACCCCAACTGATGCCTGTGACGGCGGTGTGCTCAGCGTCCACTTCAGGAAAACTGCGCAGGAGCGTGTGGGCGCGCATCACGGAAGCCACCGCGTGGAAGGGCCAGTCGTCGCTGGTGTCGCCTCCGATGGAATCAAATTTTTCGGGGTGCCCGTGGTCTGGGCCGCCGTTG